>JAHHUH010000001.1 GCA_020024105.1 Phascolarctobacterium sp.
GGTGCCAGCCTTTATTTACAGCCCTATCTGGAGGAGCTGGAGCTGCCCTACAGTAACCTGCTGACTGCAGGCATTACCCTGATCTTTATGGCTCCCCTGCTCAGAGCAGTTTTAAGTAATAAAATGCATAGTGGTGAGCTGTACTCCATTCTCTGGCTGAAACGTCGTACCAACCATCTGCCCCTCTTACTCTTGATTTTCTTTAAATTCCTCGTGGTGGGTATCGCCCTCCACTTTGTTTTCAGCGTCCTGGTCGGACTCCACTCCCTGATTTCCCTGCTGGCCGTATTGGCAGCAGCCTACTTCATCTACCATTCCGACTGGCTGCTTAGCGAATATTTACGCATGGAATCCCGTTTCCTGGTCAACTTGAACGAAAAGCATATGCGCAAGCATAGAGAAACACTCCAGAGCGGACAGCAGAAGGACTTCCGCTGGTTTGACGAGGAGCTGCATATTGCCAGCTATACCCTCAAGACAGGCTCTAAGCTCATTGGCAAAAAGCTGCTGCAGACTAATTTCCGTCCCTACTACGGCTGTAATATTCTTCAGATTACTACGCCCCAGCAGACTGTGGATATGCCCGGTGGCCAATATGTCCTAGAAGCGGACTCCACCCTGCTGTTCATCGGCACTAAGGCCCAGCTGAAGGCCGTCAACGCCGGTATTGCCAAGGGTGTTCTGGAGCTGGAGCTGGGTACTCCGGCCCTCAGCCTGAAGGAAGCCATGCTGCAGACCGAAGGCCAGCAGCTGGGTGAGCCCTTCCTCCCCTGCGCCATCACCATTGACGAGCATTCCCAGCTTTTGGGCAAAACCATTAAAGCGGCTAATATCAGAAACCGCTGGGAAGGCCTGGTCATCGGTCTGGAAAGAGGAGCCTATACCTTTACCAACCCCAATGTTTCCCTGGTCTTTGAAAAAGGAGATCTGCTCTGGGTATTGGGCAAGCAAAAACTGATTAATAATTTAATTCGCGAAGAAATTCTGTAAGAGAAGCTTTATAAAATTAAGACCTGTTATCTGCTTGAATGCGATAACAGGTCTTTTACTTTGCTTTTTTATCAACGTAACTGGAAAAGTGCCAGATACTAAGGGCTCAGCCGTAGCACCTTTAAAACTAAGGAGCAGGAATTTGTCGGCATCCCCTACCAATGTACTCCACTCCAGCTAAAGCAAAAGCCAGAGCAATAGAAAACGCTTTTTCCTTGGGTAGCAGTATCTGATGGTTCTTCCAGAGCATAAAAAAACAGGCACAGCTAAGGCTGTACCTGTTATCTGCTACTTAATCAGTAGTTATTAGTTACCTTTACGAGCGTTGAAGCATTCGCGGCAGTATACCGGACGGTCCATGGAAGGACGGAAAGGAACTTTGGTTTCTTTGCCACATTCAGCGCAAACTGCATCAAACATTTCGCGTTGAGGACGATCATTAGCGGTACCCATGCGTTGTTTACGAGCTTGACGGCAAGCGGGGCAACGGCGAGGTTCATTGGTGAAACCTTTTTCTTCATAGAATTCTTGTTCGGAAGCGGAGAATACGAATTCTTCGCCGCATTCAACGCATTTTAAAGTTTTGTCTTCTTTCATTGATTGATCACTCCTAATCATAGTTATACATACCTCAAAGAGAACTGGTAGATGTTACCACTGCTTCCTCATGTCGCCTATGATATAGAAGAAGTTAGGAACCCTAATCGGACTACTGAGATACACTACTGTTAGTATATATGAGCATTGTACAAATGTCAACCAAAGTTATCCAGATGAAAAAATTAATTTTCTCGTCCATACTAGGAAAGCTCCGTTATTTTTTTACAGCCAGGCTCCGCACGGACACATCCACGTTTTTCACCTGCATGGCGGTCATATATTCCACCTTTTCCTTAACCTTCCGCTGCAGCTGCCTGGTGACCTGCATTACCTGCACTCCATAAAAGAGTATTACCTCAATAACAATGGTGATGCCCTTGCTGTCACTTCGGCGACGGACGCTGACCCAAAGAACCCGGTCCACCCCCAGCATCTTCTTCGCGATGATCTGGATGATGTTTTCAATAACCCGGTCCGAAATAAGCAGCTTACCATAAAAGCTGAAGGCGGGACGAACCACGGAGCGGTCCGCATCCTTCGGTTTCTTTCTTTCCTTGGAAAAAAGATTATAGGGCAAATTGGCAAAATAACCGGTAAAATGGGATTTCAGCTCCACCGAGGGCACGGGCACGATATGCTTGCCCTCCTGGAGGCGGGAATGCCTAGCCCGCTTAATTTCCGCCTTGCTGGCAATCTGGGTAATATACACAGTTTTTACCGGCGGCTCCAGTCCCAGACGACCGGTAATTTTCTTAATCATATTATCCGAGGTAGCAATAATCAGCAGTCGGCGGATACCGCTCTTGGCCAAGGCCTCCTTAACCTGGCGGACATGCTCGTCCTCCGTAAAGATGGCCCTCCGCACGGCCTGTATTCTATTTTCCTCATTCTTAGCCGAGGTACCTGCTAAAATCTTAGTACCCTTAATCAAAAGGCCATCGTCAATGATGGCATCACATTTATTGTCGTGAGCCACGCCAATAGCATGATGGCTCTTACCTGTACCACTGGGGCCAACAAAGGCAACAACTTCCATGGTCATCAGCCTGCCCTTCTTTATCTACTTATAGTCTAACACTGCCTGCACTTTGGCTGCTTCCACCTTAAAAATACCTAAATGAAGGGGAAAGCGGTCAGGAATAGCATGAAAATCACTGCCGCCACTTACCAGCAGCTGATATTTCTCTGCCAGGGCCAGCCATTTTTCCCGCTCCTCAGCAGAAGCACTGGGATGGTATACCTCAATCCCGTCAAAGGGTACCTGCTGGAGCAGCCGTTCCGGCAGGCTACCATCGGTCAGCTCGCTGGGATGGGCCAGGATGGCAATGCCGCCTGCCTGATGAATCAGCTCCACCGCTTCCTCCGGTGCCAGCTTGGGTTGGGGTACATAGGCCGGACCCCCATTATGGAGCAGTGCGTCGAATACCTCCTGCACCGTTTTAAAATAGCCCTTACGTACCAGGGCCTTCGCTACATGGGGACGACCTACGGCCCTATTCTTCTGGTCACAGGCCTCCACCTGCAGCTCATAGCCCAGCTTATGGAGTTTGTCCAGCATCCGTTGCAGGCGCAGCTCCCGCGCATGGCGCAGCTCATTCATCTTCTGGTACAGGGGCTCGTTGGTCATATCAATATAATAAGCCAGGATATGGATGCTTTCATCCCTCTGCTGGGTACCCAGCTCCACACCGGGAATGATGCGCAGTCCCCGCTGGGCCGCAGCTGCCTGGGCCTCAGCCACGCCGTTCCAGGAATCATGGTCCGTCACGGCTAATACCTTAATTCCCACCTGGGCAGCCTCCTCCACCAGCTCCGTCGGAGTATAACGGCCGTCGGAAAAGGTGCTGTGGGTATGCAAATCTACCAACATTAGAGGGTACCTGCGTATTTAATCAGGGTTAAAGCACCAAAGCCGGTACCACCCTTTACCTTATAGCCACTGGTTTTGGTAGCTGTGGAGGTGCCGCCAATATCAATATGCGCCCATTCCACGCCCTCTGCAATAAATTCACCTACGAATAGGCCACCAGTAATACAGCTGCCATAACGGCCGGCACTATTGAGCACGTCCGCTACATCGCTCTTAATAGCCTCCTTCAGGTCGGGCAGGCTGGGCAGCTGCCAGAGGGGCTCGCCTGCTTTTTTACCGGCTGCCTTCAAATCCTCAGCCAGGGAATCCTTATTGGTAATAATACCGCTGGTTTCCGTGCCCAAAGCTACCATAACGCCACCGGTTAGGGTTGCAATATCAATAACCCGCTTTGCGCCCAGAGCACAGGCATGGCACACGCCATCAGCCAGCACCAGACGACCCTCGGCATCACAGGAAATAACCTCGATGGTCTTGCCATTAGCGGCCTTGACTACGTCACCAGGACGGTAAGCATCTGCGTCCGGCATATTTTCGGCACAGGCCATAATGCTCATTACGTTACAGGGCAGCTTCAAAGCGGCAATAGCCTTAATTGCAGCCAGAACATTGGCTGCACCGGTCATATCGTCCTTCATCTCGCCCATATTATCATCCGGTTTAATAGAAATACCGCCGGTATCAAAGGTAATACCCTTGCCCACGTAAGCAGTATAGGGTGCATCACCGGCACCATTATATTTCAGAGTAATCATTTTCGGCTTCTGTACGCTGCCACGGCCAACGGCCAAAATAGCGCCCATGCCCAGTCTTTCCATGTCCTTTTCTTCCAGGACTTCAATTTCCAGACCAAACTCCTCTGCCACCTTGGCAGCCTCCTGTGCCATCACCGCAGGGGTCACAATATTTGCCGGACGGTTAACCAGATTACGTACCAGGCTGACTGCGTCCGCTTCAACAGCGGCCTCGGCTACAAGGGCCTCCTTATCTGCAGCAGCGGCAGTAATAGCCACGGTGCAGTCAGTAGGCGGCTGGGGCTTGCCCTTGCATTCGGTAAAGGTATAGGCACCCAGGTAAAGGCCCTCTACAAGAGCCTGCAGATAATGTCCCTTCTTAGGGTCCTGCAGCAGAGGTACGGCAATAGTAGCAGCTGCCAGCTTCTGGTCATGTAAATGACGGGCCAAGGTACCTGCTGCCTTACGCATGTTGGTAGGAGTACAAGCCTTTCCCTCACCACAACCCACTAACACAATCTCCTGTAATAAGTCTCCCTGCATCACCGTCAGGGTATGAAGGGCACCTACGGAAAAAATCTCCTGATGACGTGCAGTATAGGCTGCCACCAGATCTGCAATACTGGCAGGCAGGTTCAGCTTAGCTACACCTGCCAGACATTCCTTGCATAGCATGAGCACAACACAGGGTACTTTTTTATATTCTGCAGCGGTAAAGGCCACCGCACTACATTGCATATGATTCAAAAACATCTTCTAACTCCTTTGATTACTTTTTACTTATATTCAACACCGTTCCAGAGGCTGTCCAACATGGTAGCACCACTGGCGGACTGCAGGGATAAATCGCTGACGATAACCCGCATTACCGGTACGTTATTGCCATCCTGATAATAGCTGCCCAGGGCATGGATGGCAAAGGGAACGTCATTGGAGGTTCCTAAATAGATAAAGCAGTGATTCTCCTTAAAGAGACCGGCACCGGGACGAAGTCCACGAATGGCCTCCAGACGCTGCTCACTAGTCAGACCATCAAAATTATGCTTGACACCGGCAGTAGCCGCCTGCTGGTCCGCATCACGGGGCAGATAAATACCCACGGTACGGTAAGCATTATAAAGCAGGCTGGAACAGTCCACACTACTCTTCAGGCCACCCCAACCATAGGGCATGCCATAAAATTTAAAGGCCGCAGTGATAATGTTGTTGGAGGTATAGGGCAGATAACCCTCATGGAGTAAAATATTATTTTTACGGATAATGGTCTTGACCTTGGCCAGGCTGCCGTCATCATTACGCATGGGCGCATAGAATACATAGGTACTTCCCAGCTGCTCGCTGACCGGCAGGATGGATCCCTGTTGGTATTCTACAAATTCACCCCAGGTTTTTAATTTGATATTCTTGCCGGTAACTACCAGGAAATCCTTAGGCTGAGCATATTCCAGCCAAGTAGTCCTATCGGTCAGGGCCATATCAAATTTACTAAGCCAACCGCTGTAATTACGGCTTTGGACATAGTAAAAATAGCCATTATCGCTCTGATGTAAGACGATGAGGGGCTCACATGGGTCCAGGCTGGTTTCCTGCAGTAGGTCAAATTCCTTATCATTGGCATAGTAAAAAAGACGCTCTCCCGTAGGCAGGCCACGTAAATCACTACGTCTGATGGTGACGCCGTAGCGGACAGCAACCGTTGCTGGTACGGCCTTCAAATTAGTCTGCTTCTTCAGGATTTCCTTATAATTATTACTAACCTTATTCCCATTAAGACAAATCTCGTCCTCCAGCAGTTCATAATGGCTCAGCTGTTGGCGCAGCTCTGCTCCTGAGATGGTGGTCGGATAGGCGGTCAAATCATAAACAGAACTGGAGCTTGCCCTAATTTTTTTATTCAGGTCAGCCACGCCTTGAGCATCTAAAATAAGCTCCTCTCCCCGAGGATTATTCTCCGTCCAGTAATCCGCCGTTATCAGCCTGCTAAAATTAGTGATACCCGTTGCTTCCACAGGCCAGGCTACACAGCAGCAGCACAAAAGTAGTATGCTTAAAATCTTATATGTCATTACAAGGCGCCTCCCCCGAAAATATTCTAATATTAATGAATTCTGTATAAATAAAAAAAATCCTGCATTAAACTAGGGATTTTTTCCTGAAGCGGACAGCGGCTCATAAAAAAAGCTACAGCTCTCTCCAAGAGCTGTAGCTTAATTTATGCTAATTTTAAATTATGCACGTTCGATATAGTCACCGGTTCTGGTATCAATGCGGAGTACATCGCCTTCGTTGATGAACAGAGGAACCTTAACGGTATAGCCGGTATCCATTTTAGCTTGCTTGCTGCCACCGGTAGCGGTATCACCTTTGATGCCGGGTTCAGTTTCAACAACGGTCAATTCAACGGTGTTCGGCAGGTCAACGCCCAATACACGACCTTCATAGATCATGATTTTAACGTCCATATTTTCTTTCAGGAAGTTCAGAGCAGTACCCAATTGTTCCTTGCTCAATTCGATTTGGTCATAGGTTTCATTATCCATGAATACATACATACCATCATTTTCATAGAGGTATTGCATTTCACGACGGTCGATACGAGCTTTCGGCAAACGCTCGCCTGCATTAAAGGTACGTTCTACAACAGCACCGGTGCACAGGTTACGCATTTTAGCACGTACGAATGCTGCGCCTTTACCAGGTTTTACGTGTTGGAACTCAACAACTTGCCAAGCATCACCGTCGATGGTAACGGTTACGTTGGTTTTGAACTCATTAGTGGAAATCATTATTTAGCCCTCCTATAAATTTCTCGCTTAAATAATTTCAATAAGCTGCTTTTCGACTCCGTTCAAGGCAATTGCCCCTTCCTCAGTCAAAACAACAGTATCTTCTATACGAACCCCGCCTTCGCCGGGAATGTATACACCAGGCTCAATGGTGAATATCATGCCTGTTTCTAATTTAGTATTACCTCTTTTATTAATCATGGGCAACTCGTGAACCTCCAGGCCCACACCATGTCCCAGACCATGGACGAAGTAGTCCCCCATGCCATGTCCAGCAATTACGTCACGAACGATGGCGTCCAGCTCCCGGCCGGTCATGCCCACACAGGCAGACTTCATACCCTTCAGCTGACTCTCCAGGACGGTATTATAAATCTCCTTCTGACGCTCACTGGCCTGTCCCAGAACGACAGTACGAGTCATGTCAGAATGATAACCACGGTAAACTGCACCAAAATCAAAGGTAATAAAATCACCCAAAGCTACTACCTTGTCAGACGCCATGCCATGGGGCAGAGCAGAACGGACACCGGAAGCAACAATGGTATCAAAGGAAACCTTTTCACTACCCAGGGCGCGCATATAATATTCCAGGCGTCCAGCCAGAGAACGCTCAGTGCGACCGGGCTTGATTTCACCGAGGAGCTTCATAAAGGCCTCATCGGCAATACTTGCAACCTTTAGCAGCAAATCCAATTCCTTTTTATCCTTAATCATGCGGATACCGCTAAAATCCAGGCTTTTCAGGCTGATACCCTCTGCCAGGAAGCTTTTTAAATCCACATAATCGGTATAACTATAGTTAGCGCCATCAAAGCCGACGACCTTAGCTTCCTTAGCCAGCTGAGCAGCTGCAGCCCAAATGCTGCCAGTATATTCCAGAACCTGGAAATGCTTCATTTCTGCTCGCGCCTGTTCGGTGTAGCGGCCATCAGTAATCAAAACGCCCTTACCAGCGTCCAGATAGAGTAAGCTGGAATCACCACTAAAGCCTGTTAGATACCTAATGGTAGTAACATCCTTAATAACTACGGACTCCACAGATTCACGTGCCATAATCTCCAGCACTTTGTTTAATCGAGTCACTTTTTCACCACCTTATCTAAATCAAAGACACAAAGTTCCTAAGTATTTTACCACTTATTTAAGTATTATTCAATAATTTCTACAGGAAAAGGCATATTTCCTAATATTTTCAGCACATCCTCATAGGTATCGGGGGTTGCATAAAGCTTTACCAGTCCAGCCTTACCATCCACGGTGCCTACCAGAGCCAAATATTCATAGCCCTCCATAATCCAGTTTACATCAGCGATATGCTCCGGTGCTACCTTGATGTAAATCATATCCCTGTTAGCTTCGACAGCGGTGCTCATTTTACCTTTCTCCTCAGCAAAGAATTAGGCAAAAGTGCTATCTTGCTGGCTGCAGAGAATTTTTGCTGGGCATGGGGCGCATAGTCAATGGGTAAGCCCTCTGCATCCCGCATATCCTCCAGGGTAAATGCCAGCAACCGGCCATCGGGCATCAGTAGCTCCAGCTGCTCACCCTGCTTAACATTATTACGCTGTTCAAAATAAGCCCGCTGCTCAGCCGCGTCATAGCTGAGGACTATTCCCACAAAATCATGGGTCTGCTCGTAGCTGGAGGTGGTATAGACCTGACCCTCCCAACTAGGCTTCTGCACAGCAAAGCCGGTGGTATAGGGACGGTGGGAAACCTTTTCCAGCTCCTCCCGCCACTGCTGCTGGACGGTGTAGTGCTCCAGATCAGCGTAGCAGGCATCAATAGCCTTACGATAGGTGCTGACTACGGTTGCTACATAGTGGACGCTCTTCATACGCCCCTCAATCTTCAGACTGCAGACACCGGCCGTCATCAGCTCCGGCAAATAGTCAATCAGGCACAAATCCTTGGAGTTCATAATATAGGTGCCTCTTTCGTCCTCCTGAACATCAAAGGCCTCGCCAGGACGATTCTTCTCCAATAGCGTATAATCCCAACGGCAGGCCTGGGCACAGGCACCACGGTTACCATCACGACCGGTCAGGTAGCTGCTCAGCAGGCAGCGGCCGGAATAGGAAATGCACATAGCACCATGGACGAAGGCCTCCAGCTCCACCTCGGTCCGCGCACCAATTTCAGCAATTTCCTGTAGGGACAGCTCTCGGGCCAAAACCACGCGCTCCGCTCCCATGGCGGCCCAAGCATTAACAGCTTCGTAGTTGGTGGTATTAGCCTGGGTGCTGACGTGAAGAGCCATTTGCGGTACTACTCTTTTAGCCACGCTCCACACGCCAAAATCGGAAATCAGCAGGGCGTCAACTCCAGTTTTTTCCAAATCCTGTAAATAAGCCGGCAACTTGGCAATATCCTCATTATGCGCAAAAATATTTACGGTAACATATACCTTTTTACCCAGAGAATGAGCAAAGCCTACGATTTCGCTAATTTCCTCCAGGGAAAAATTATTGGCAAAGGCACGCAGTCCGAACATCTTCCCGCCTAGGTAAATGGCATCCGCACCATATAGGAGAGCCATACGGCCCTTTTCCATATTACCTGCAGGAGCCAGCAGCTCCGGTTTTGTAAATTTTCTAATCATCTTTATCTCCCATTATCAATATCTTCAATAGCCTGCAGATGCTGGCTATAGGTACTTGTAAACCGGTGATGCCCATTGGGCTCGGCTACAAAATACAAATAGTCATGCTCCTCCGGTGCCAGGACTGCCTGAATCGCCCTCAGACTGGGGCTGGCAATGGGTCCCGGAGGTAAGCCGTTATTTTGGTAGGTGTTGTAGGGACTTTGGATTTCCGTATCCTTAAAGGTAATCAATTCCTTCTGGGCGCCTAAAATATACTGGATGGTAGTATCGGACTGGATGGGCATATTAATAGCCAGACGCTTCTCAAACACACCGGCAATCCGGGGCTGCTCCTCCGGATACACGGCCTCCAGCTCCACCATCGCCGCCAGATTCACCACGTCCCGCAGGTTCAGCTGACGCTCCTCCACTGTCTTTAACACACCATTTTCCGTCATGGCATCGTTAAAGCCCCGAACTAGGATAGCTAAGATTTCTTCCTCAGTAGCGCCCCAGGGAATTTCATAGGTAGCCGGATAGAGGAAGCCCTCAGCTTTAAAAATAACATTGGGGTCCTCTGTAGCCATATAGGCATAGGGAGCATAATTTTTAGCCGCTTCCATAAACTTAGCCGCGCTCCCCAATTTAAAGGTTTCCAGCTTTTTAGCAGTTTTGACTACGTTATAGCCCTCAGGAATGGTAAACTGCAGTCTTTTTACATTGCCCTTGGCCATGGTATTGACAATCTCGCTATTACTCCAGCCACCCTCAAGCACGTAAATTCCCGCCTGAAGCTTATGGGCCAGGCCCTTCATTCTAGCCTCCCAACGGAAATTGACCGGATCACGTACCAATTTCTGTTCATGAAGTAAAACAGCAATATTCTCCGTCGTCATGCCCGGCTCCACAGTAATAATCTGCTTCCCCTCCTTGGCATAACCTGTATTATCCCCTTCCTTAACCAGATAATACTGAGCACCCAAAATGGCAGCTACCAAAAGTACCATCACTGCCTTCAGCAGCTTTAAAAAGCCTTCTCTTCCACGTAAATTCATCAAATTCTACTCTCGCTTCTAAATTCTCTTACAACTAAAAAAAGTGCCGGACCGAAGTCCGGCAAGAGATATTCTTATTCTTCGTCTTCAGGGAACATTTCTGTGTAAGCTTTCTTAGCAGCTTCAAATTCTTCATCGGTAGGTCCTACATAAATAGGCTCACCATTTTCGTCAAAGTCAATACGGGCAATGATAACATTGTCTTCTCCGTCATCCTCTGCTTCGTGCTCATGCTCATGGCAATGGCATTCTTCGTCTTCGCAGCAGTCTTCTACGTCAACGCCTACCAGAACAGCAAAGTTTTTATCACCAACGGGGATAACAGCTTCCTCTGCGAAATAATGTTCAACGCCCTGCTCATCGGTCAGAACAACGATTGCACATTCTTCTTCCTCTTGCATAGCCTCTAATTCTTCATTTTTAATGTCTTTTTCCATTTCAGCACCTCTTTCATAGATGTTTTAGATACATTTATTTTAGTATATCTGACTACTTCTGTCAATTTACCCTTATAAAACTTAGGGTTGGGGATGGGAATCCAGATAATTTTGCAGGATAACCACAGCCGCCATCATATCAATAATTCTTTTACGCTTTTCCCGGCGCAAATCAGCATCAATCAGTACCTTTTCGGCAGCTACGGTAGAAAGCCTTTCATCCCAGAGGACCACCTTCTGCTCCGGGAATTTTTCCCGCAAGGTCTGGGCCATGGCCTCACAAATCTGGGCACGCTCACCAATGCTGCCGTTCATATTCTTAGGATAGCCGACTACCAGGACGCCCACCTCGTGCTCCTTGATCAGCTCTGCCAAGCGGGCATAATCCCGGGCCTCACTGGTACGATGAATGGTTTCCACCCCATTGGCAATCATCCACATCAAATCGCTGACAGCGATACCGATCGTTCTAGTCCCTACGTCAAGGGACATAATCCGTTTTGTATTCATTTCTTAATGTTCTCCAAATAGCATTTTACCATTTCTTCAATCAGCTCGTAGCGCTCATGGTAGCGCAGCTTTGTACGGGCGTCATCATAGCTGGTAATATAGGTAGGATCGCCACTGAGCAGATAGCCTGCCAGCTGGTCCACCGGATTATAGCCCTTGGCCTCCAAGGCTGCATAAACCTCTTTAACGGTATCGGCTACTGCCCGTTTTTCATCCTGTCTTTTAAATAGCATGGTTTCTTGAGATACTTTTTCCATAATTGTTACCTCCCTCAACTACTATCGATAACATTGTAGCATAAAAAAAGAATTTTTGTTTAGAATAAATTGTAAAAAATTAATGGAATTGGACTCCTTTGGTCCCCAAAAAACGTCGAACCTATAAAAAAAGCAGGAATCCCAAAGAATTCCTGCCTTATTTGCTAGAACGAGTGTTCAATAAGCCGAGTTCTGTTCCGCCAAGCGGTGATAATCATTTATCTAGGCTTACAGTTGCCTGCAAGCTCAAGCGATACAACCCGGAAGGTCAGCGGGCCGCTTCATCCCCTCCCTATTTGATCTTACTCCGAATGGGGTTTACCTAGCCAGCTAGTTACCTAACTGCTGGTGCGCTCTTACCGCACCGTTCCACCCTTACCTGCCGAAGCAGGCGGTACACATTTCTGTGGCACTATCCCTGAGGTCACCCTCGCCGGACGTTATCCGGCATTCTGCCCTACGGAGCTCGGACTTTCCTCATCTGACGTAAAGTCAGCCGCGATTATCTTTCACACTCAATTGCATATTTTAGCACAGGGTACTAAAGCTGTCAACAGCACCAATACCAACTTTCTGCTTTTATTACTTTAAAAATCCCAACGCAGGCCTACACCCACTAAAGTGGTATCGTCCTCCTGTCCCTTGTGGTGGTCCACATTATCCATCTTAGCATAACCCACCATGGCATCCAGGTACATATTCTTTTGCAGCTTAGCACTATAATTAATGCTGTACTCTTCCATGCTCATATTATGCTCTCTGCTACGCTCAAAATCAGTATTGCAATAGCTGAAGCCTAAGCGGTTACCATTGTCCAGATAGTGGTTGATGCTGGCATTGTACTGTACGGCATCTCCACCCATGGCATTACCCATAATATCATCTTCGTATACCCAGCCATTAACAAAACGGCCATGGCTATACCAGCCATCCTTGGTCTTGCTGCCCTCTAAGCGCAGGTCCCAGCTACCATCGGCAGTCAGTTGCGGGAAATAAATACCTGCAGTAAAGGCATTATCACTGGGGAAGTAGCCAGCCTGGTCCTCGCCATAGAGCTCACCATAGAACTGGACACCGGGGAAGCGCAGACGGAAATCAATACCGGCAATATCATCCCATTTATCATTGCTTTCAGCATTGTCACCGGTAATCCAGTCACTGTCAAAGCCGCGAAGCATGGAAATTCTTTCCACACCGAAGGTAAAATAATCCTGAGGTACGAAGTCCACACGCATACCTAATAAATGAGCATGGTCCTCTTCTCTCTCCCACAGGCTGCTGAAATCTTCTGCTTTAGCACGGCGATTACCCTCCATCTGGCTATAGAACACATTCACATTGGCCTTACCCAGGAAGCGGAAGAAGCCATGCTCAATCTCGTAGGGCTCCAGCAAATTTAACTTCACCATGGTATGAGGAGTAGCGTTATTGCCATAGGCCAACGCAGATTGGCGACCACCCCATTGCAACGGCATTTTACCTGCTTCAATTCCCCATACGCCGATATGGGTCTTTACATATCCCTCCTCCAGGCTCGCATCGCCATGCTGGTCCTCATCATAGCTGAAGCGGGGAGTTAAGGACAGAGCCCAATCCTCATTGATATTACCACCAAGAGTCAGCTTGCCTACGATGTTAGCACCATCGCCATAGCGGTAACCATTATTATTTCTGTTCAAGGGCTGCCAGAAGGCATTTACTCTTTGACCAGCATAAGCATAGGTAGTCCGATCCGCATCCACATAGGTAAAATCTGCTTCCATGCTCTTTAAGCCCAAAGTATTGGGAAAAGCAGCAGTATTGTCACCCTGCTCCACATAAGCAATTTCCTCAGCCAGGTCCTCCACCATTTCATTATAGTGGACCCGCAGATAAATGGGCATTCCGGCCGGATTCAGCTCGGATAACCAGGTAGCTACCTGCAAACGGCTGTAGGGACGAGCATTGATAGCCATATCTTCAATATAGCCCATGGCTTCCATTTTATCCAAATAAGTATAATAATCACTATCCAGGGGCACATTAGTAGTTACCAGAGGAGCAGCATAGGCCCAAGCACTCATGCTCAGCAGACCTGCTGTCAAACCAGCACATAAAAACTTTTTCATCCATAAACCTCCTCAACACTGCTTATCACAGCATTGTATTTTTCATTTATACAAACCCATTATAGCACATTTTTTCCAGGAGAAAACACACCTGGGACAAAAAGACATGTATACAAACCTCGGCACTGGAGCTAAGGCATCCACTACCAAGGAAAATTATAAATGCTTCTAAGCAAAAGCAGGCCCCACCCTCTTAGACGAGGATGGGGCCTGCACTATTTTTTATTTTTAAGCCTGTTCCAAGCCGTAATGCCGCAGCAACGCATCAACCTTCACTGCATCAGCCTCCATCAGGGGAGTCAGGGGCAGACGGGGCTTACCCACATCAATACCGGTAACCTTAGTTACTGCATATTTAATGGGAATCGGATTACTTTCACAGAACATGGTCTTAGCCAAGGGTACCAGATCCCTGTTCAGCTTAGCAGCCTCTTCTACACGGCCTTCGGTATACGCACGCATAATCTGCTGTACCAGATGACCACCCAGGTTGCCTACAACAGAAATCAGACCGCAGGCACCTACGGACATAAAGGGCAGCACCAGATTATCGTCACCACTATAAATGGAGATACGCTCCGGCAGGACACGATAAAGCTCTGCCGTTTGTGCTACACTGCCGGCAGCCTCTTTTACTGCTACGATATTGGAGAAATCCTCAGCCAGACGGGCAATGGTGGCCGGTTCAATATTGGAACCGGTACGACCGGGCACGTTATACACGATGATGGGCAGCTTGGTGGACTTAGCCACAGCTGCAAAATGCTGATAATAACCCTCCTGAGTCGGTTTATTATAGTAGGGTCCTACTACCAGCAGGCCATCCACACCTACCTCTTCAAAGGCATGTACCAGCTCCAGGGTTGTCTTGGTGCAGTTAGTACCAGCACCGACAATAATGGGAGCACGACCACCCACTCTTTCCTTAATAGCTTTCAGGATAGCTACCTTTTCGTCAAAATCCATGGTTGCCGCTTCACCGGTGGAGCCTTCTACTACCAGGGCATCCACCTCATGGTCCAGTAGCCATTCAGCAAAATCGGCCGCAGCCTGACAGTTAATACTATCATCAGCGTTAAAGGGAGTAACCATAGCGGTTAATAATCTACCAAAATAAGGTTTTTGCATGTAAGTACACCTCTTCTATAATTTAAAGGCCTTATGCAGGGCAATAACTGCATCAGCCAAATATTCTTCTTTAATAATCGCAGAAATCGTCGTATCAGAATCCACCGTCTGGAGGATGGAAATATTCTTGCTAGCCAAAGCGGTAACGAAGGTCGCCATAACACCGGGTACGCCACGCATGGCATTACCTACAACGGATACCTTACCACAGCCCTCATTCAGCTCATAGTTAAAATGAGTATCCTCCAATACCTTGCAGGTATGCTCCACATCCGGATTGAAAACGGCAAACATAGCTTCCTTTTCGGACAAGTTCAGACAGCCTACGCTGATGCCGGCACTAGCCAAGTCCTCAAAAAGCTTGCGGCCGGCAGCCATATCCTGAGGATTCAGGGCTACGCGGAACTGGGCAATACCGGTCAGATTGGCAATACCACTGGCCATAGTATCATGGATGGCAATATCACAGCCACATCCGCCCACCAGACGTTCATTAGTTACCAGGGTACCCTGGGCATCCGTAAAGGTACATTTAACGATAAGGGGCACATTGCTGCTCATGGCAATTTCCACAGCACGAGGGTGGATGACCTTAGCTCCATTATAAGCCATCTGGCAAATTTCTGCATAGGAAATATGATCCATGATGCTGGGAGCCTTTACAATACGGGGATCGGCAGTCATAATGCCGTCCACATCGGTATAAATTTCTACAAATGCCGCATGCAGAGCCGCACCCAGGGCTGCTGCTGTAGTATCACTACCGCCACGGCCCAATGTTGTAAATTTATTATTATTTTCTGTTATCCCCTGGAAGCCGCAGACTACCGGGACAATATTGGAATCCAGCAGGCGGAGAATACCCTCTGTATTGATATTCTTAATCCGGGCCGCACCAAACTGGGAGTCAGTCACGATACCTGCCTGTCCACCAGTCAATGCTACAGCATTAATACCCGCCTTCTGCAGAGTAGCTGCCATAACGCAGGCGGAAATCAACTCGCCACAGCACATCATGGCATCCATTTCCCGCACATTAACGGATAAATTAACATCCTTAAGAGTGTCAATAAGCGTATCCGTAGCATAAGGATCACCCTTACGACCCATGGCAGACACTACTACTACGGGCATATAGCCGTTCTTCAGGGCCTGCTGAATCTTTTTCTGTACAGCAGCACGGGTTTCTGTAGTTACTACAGAGGTGCCGCCAAATTTCTGGACAATTATCTTCATGAAATTTACCTCCGCTTCAGTTTAAAGCCAACCGTTTTTAATCATGGTTTCGGCAATTTGTAAGGTATTCAAGGCTGCACCCTTGCGAATCTGGTCACCTACTACCCACAAATTGAAGGTATTAGGATTGGATTCATCACGGCGCAGGCGACCTACGTAGCAGTCATTCTGCTCGGAGGTATAGAGGGGCATGGGGTAAACCTGCTCTGACGGCTTATCCAGCATTTGCACGCCGGGGAAGCTATCAATCGCCTTTACCATATCTGCCAGCTCTAAATCATGCTCAAATTCTATATTCACCGCTTCACTATGACTGCGATATACGGGTACACGAACAGTGGTTGCCGTAATACGCATTTCTGAATCAGCAAAAATCTTTCTGGTTTCATTAATCATTTTCATCTCTTCCTTGGTATAAAGATTATCCAAGAAAGCATCTATCTGGGGAATCAGGTTAAAGGCAATGGGATAATGCTTGGGCAGACTGGCAGAGGGTAAAATTTTCGCTACCATTTCCTCACCTGCGCTATAAGCCTTTACCTGGTCAGTCAATTCGTCAATGCCCTCCTTACCAGCACCGGAAACGGCCTGATAGGTAGAAACTACAACTCTCTTAATTCGCGCTAAATCATAAAGAGGCTTGAGAGCCATAACCATGATAATCGTGGAGCAGTTAGGATTAGCAATAATGCCCTTATGCTGCAAAATAGCCTCCGGGTTAACTTCTGGCACTACCAGGGGCACCTCCGGGTCCATCCTAAAGGTACTGGAATTATCAATAACTACAGCACCTGCCTGCACTGCATAGGGAGCAAATTCCTTGGATACACTGCCACCTGCAAAAAGAGCAATATCAATGCCCGCAAAGGAATCCTTCGTTGCTTCCTGTACGGTATAGGTCTTCCCCATAAAAGCAATCTCTTTACCTGCACTACGTTTAGAAGCCAACAGGCGTAATTCAGCAAAGGGGAAATTTCTTTCCTCGATCAATTTCAAAAATTCCGTACCTACTGCACCAGTAGCACCTAAAATTGCAACATTGTATTTTTTCATGGGTCTTACCTCCTCCGTATTCTTAAAGCACCTGGTCCAAGCCGTATACTAAGCCTTCAGCCTCCATAATCTTGCGGCAACCCAAAGCTACGCCGGGCATATAGCATTCACGATTGATGGGGTCAGTACTGATTTTCAGGGTCTCGCCCTGTCCACCAAACACTACCTCCTGGGAAGCAATATAACCGGGCAGGCGCAGGCTATGAATTTTCATACCCTCGTAATCAGCGCCACGACAGCCGGCCATAGTTTCTCTTTCCTCAGGATGCCCCTGACGCATAGCCTGCCGTACCTCGGCAATCTTCTGAGCAGTAATGATAGCTGTACCAGAGGGTGCATCCAATTTATTATCGTGATGCTTTTCAATAATTTCCACATGGTGGAAGTATTTAGCAGCCTCACAGACTAATTTCATCATCACTACAGCACCTAAAGCAAAATTAGGCGCAATCAAAGCAGCCGTATGGTGTGCACGTGCCAGGCTGTCCACCTCAGCCAAATCTTCCTTAGTGAAGCCGGTAGTACCTACTACTGCACGTACACCCTGAGTCAGAATAACACGCAAATTACCCATAACCACGTCAGGACGGGTAAAGTCCACCACTACATCCGGTCGGCAGGTAGCCAAGGCCTGCTTCAAATCGGTAGTCACAGGAATATCAGTACCCAACAGGCTACCAGCCTTTGCATCCACCGCACCTACTAATTCTAAATCAGCCTCAGCCAAAACCTTTTTAACAACCTCGCTACCCATACGGCCCAAGGCTCCATTTACTAAAACACGAATCATGCCCTTCACTCCTCATCTTTATCTGTTCTTCAAGGCTGCTTACGCAGCTACGATAATTATCGGCATAGCCGGGATTTATACCCACCCAGCAGGCACTACTATAAAAAATGCCGCTGAGAAGGCTTCTCAACGGCAACAATTCTTAGTTAGTTTCTGTCGAGATAGCCCTCCGCCATTCGCAAACGGCGACAGTCCGGCAGTTTTCGCTGAACGGACCAGCACGATAGCACGGCTGTTATCGTACTTCGGCGTAGGCCCCTTCACCTGCTTCTTTGCTCCCGCTCCACAAGCTACTCATGCTTTCCGCGCCTCTATCCTATAAAAATCACTACGCTAAAATTATAATACGGCTATACACCATTGTCAAATAAGCTGGATAAACTAGCAAAAATATTCAGTATACAAGCCTAATTTGTAATAATTTAACATTATTTTACTTACTAGTGCTACCAAAGCCGCCGCCACGGACTGCTTTTACCATCCGGTTATCACCATCAGCTACCAGATATTTATAAAAAATTCCTTGAGCAAAGCGTTCACCGACAGGCAGGGTCAAAGCCTCTTCCTGGGTATTTTGCAAGGCCACCAGGATATGGCCCTCATTATCCGGATTATTATAATAATCAGAGTCAATGATGCCCACATTATTTACCAGGAACAAGCCTTTTTTAACAGCCATGCTGGAACGGATGTGTATGCCCAAAAATTCATCGGGCAGCATATAAGCCTTCACGCCAGTAGCTACCATGGTTATTTTTCCCGGCTCCAGAGTAACTGCCTCCGGCAGGTAAAAATCATAGCCGGCAGAGTTTTCAGTCTGTCTTGTAGGCAGGGAGAAATTCTTTCCCTCATATTCACTAATCTTTTCAAAGCCTCTTAATGCCATTTTTCCTACTCCTATAAAAAAGGGCAGAGAATCAACTCTGCCCTCTAAATTATCTCTGCTTCCCTGCTTATTTTGCCAAGCCTTTAGTCAAAACTGCTTTACGAGAAAGGTTGATACGGCCCTTGTTGTCGATTTCAGTAACCTTAACAACGATTTCGTCACCTACGGAAACTACATCCTCTACCTTTTCTACACGTTCAGTAGAAAGTTGAGAGATATGTACTAAGCCTTCCTTACCAGGGAGGATTTCTACGAAAGCACCAAAGTTCATCAGACGGGTTACTTTACCAGTATAGGTCTTGCCAACTTCAGCGTCAGCAGTAATACCGTTAATCATATCGATTGCTTTATAAGCAGACTCGCTGTTAACAGCTGCAATGAAGATTTTACCAGTATCATCGATATCAATCTTTGCACCGGTTTCTTCAACGATTTTCTTAATAGTTTTGCCGCCAGGTCCAATTACCTTGCTAATCTTATCGGGATCAACATTGATGGTGGTAATTTTCGGAGCGTAGGGGGACAATTCCTTACGAGGCTCGCTGATGCATTCCATCATTTTGCCCATGATGAATTCACGGCCACGCTTAGCCTGTGCCAAAGCCTGGGTGAAGATATCCTTGTTGATACCATCAATCTTGATATCCATCTGCATAGCGGTAATACCATGTTCAGTACCAGCTACCTTAAAGTCCATATCGCCCAAAGCATCCTCCAGGCCTTGAATATCGGTCAAAATGGTGAAGTCCTCGCCATCCTTGACCAGACCCATGGCAACACCTGCTACAGGAGCTTTAATAGGTACACCTGCATCCATCAGGGACAGGGTGCTTGCGCAAACACTACCCATGGAGGAGGAGCCGTTGGATTCCAATACTTCGGAAACCAGGCGGATTGCATAGGGGAACTCGTCCTCAGAAGGAATAACCGGACGCAATGCGCGTTCTGCCAAAGCACCATGACCAATTTCACGACGGCCGGGGCTACGCAAGGGTTTGGTTTCGCCTACGCTGTAGGGCGGGAAGTTATAATGGTGAATGTAACGTTTGGTTTCTTCAGCACCAAGTCCATCCAGCACCTGTGCCTCACGGAGAGGAGCTAAAGCCAAAACGTTCAAAATCTGAGTTTGGCCACGGGTGAAGAGGGAGCTGCCATGGGGGCGAGCCAAAAGACCTACTTCACAGGTTACCTTACGTACTTCATCTAATTGACGGCCGTCAGGACGGATTTTATCCACGGAGATGGTACGACGAACGATTTTCTTAACCAGCTTTTGGGTGATATAAGCAACATCCTTAGCATTATCAGGATATTTTTCCAGGAATACTTCTGCGATTTCTGCTTTAACCTTAGCAACGTTTTCTTCACGTTCCAGCTTATTAGCATCCATCAGAGCATCCTTCAATTTTTGAGCACCATATTCTTCGATTTCGGCAACCATCTCTTCAGGAGGAGCATAGAAGGGAACTTCCATCTTTTCCTTACCAATTTCAGCAACGATTTTTTCCTGGAATTCTACCAGTTGTTTAATAATATCGTGGCCGAACCAGATAGCATCCAGCATGGTCTGCTCGGAAACCTCTTGTGCGCCTGCTTCTACCATCAGGATTGCATCCTTGGTACCAGCAACAGCCAGGTTCAATTCGCTTACCTTAGCCTGTTCCACAGTCGGGTTTACGATAAACTGGCCATCAATCAGGCCTACGCGTACGCCTGCGATAGGACCTTCAAACGGAATATCAGAAATGGACAATGCACAGGAAGCACCAATCATAGCCGGCATATCCGGAGCATTATCAGGATCAACGGATACTGCAGTTGCTACGATTTGTACGTCATTGTGGTAACCTTCGGGGAACATCGGACGAATAGGACGGTCGATTAGGCGACTAGTCAAAATAGCTTGCTCACTGGGACGACCTTCACGTTTAATAAAACCGCCAGGAATTTTACCTACGGCATACATTTTTTCTTCAAAATCTACGGTCAAAGGGAAAAAGTCTACACCCTCACGTGGGGTTTTGGTACCGGTAACTGCAACTACTACTGCAGTGTCACCGTAACGAACTAAAACAGCGCCATTTGCTTGCTTAGCAATCTTGCCGGCTTCGATAGTCAAGGTTCTGCCGCCAAGATCCATGCTGTAACTATGCATATAAAATGCCTCCTCTATCTTTTATCATTAGATGTACCTTGTTCTATTCTACATAGATTGAAAAATTCCTCTTATAATTCAAATTATTTATAATTTTTTTATGACTTTAGCGAACCACTCCTTGAGCACGCAGCTGTCGGAGATAATCCTCCATGCTAATCATGCCCTGGGCCCGCCCCATCTGGATGTAGCTGGGCAGCTGCTGCAGCTTGTCCTCCCTAATCAGATTACTGAGTGCCGGCGTCCGGAGCAGAAGCTCAAAGGCGGCTACCCTCCCATGCCCTGTAGCTCTGGGCAGCAGCTCCTGACAGCAGACAGCTTGTAAACAGCTGGCCAGCTGATTCTTGATCAGCCCTGCATGTTGGGGAAAACTATCCACAATACGGCTGATAGCGGCCACGGCATTCTGGGTATGGAGGGTAGCAAAAACCAGATGTCCTGTTTCCGCCGCAGTCAAGGCCGTCGCCATGGCTTCCTCGTCCCGAAGCTCCCCTACCAGAATCACGTCCGGGTCCTCACGTAGGGCAGTACGTAAACCTGAAGCAAAGCTCTGCGTATCCCGCCCCACCTCTCTCTGACTAAACAACGAGCCTTGGGAAACATGCAGGTATTCAATGGGTTCCTCCAAGGTAATAATATGAAGGTGCTGCTCCTGGTTGATTTTTTCCAGGAGCGCTGCCAAAGTGGTGGATTTACCACTACCAGTAGCACCACAAACCAGGACCAGGCCCTCCCGCAGGTGCACAGTCCGACAAAGCGCCAACGGCAGCCCCAGCTCTGCACAGCTGGGAATGTTCTGCTGCAGCAGTCTGATGACCACCGTCCGCTGAGCACCTGCCAGATAGGCATTTACACGATAGCGGCAGCCCTCCCCATCCGTGTACGCGGCGTCCAGCTCTCCCAGCTGGGCTAGAGTCTTCCTTGCCCCAGGCTCCAGCAGCTGAGCTAAAAGCCTTTCCATATCCTCACCGGTCAGCGGTGGCAAAGAGAGGGGCTGTAGGCAGCCATCCACCCGGACAAAGGGCGGAAGACCTGGATGTAAATGTAAATCCGAAGCCCCCAGCTGACGTGCGCTTCTTAAATAGCTATCCATATTTCCGCCTCCTAAAAAGCTACCTGACGGACCAGCTCAGCCACAGTGGTCCTGCCCTGCAGTACCTTGGTCACAGCATCCTGGAAAAGGTCGATAAAGCCCTGTTGTGAAGCAACGGCCAGTAAAGCCTTCTCCTCTGCTTTCCGGCTGATAAGATTTCTTATGATAGCATCCACCAGCAAAAGCTCCTGTACAGCCAGACGTCCCTTGTAGCCGCTGCCATGGCAATATTCACAGCCACTCCCTTCCTCCAGCAGCAGTTCCTGCTCCAAGGGCTGCCGTAGGTACTGCTTTTCTCCCCTGGTAGCAGGACGGGTATGTCTGCAGTGAGGGCACACCTGGCGGAGTAGGCGCTGCCCTACAACTCCTCGCAGAGCGGAGGCTACCAGAAAGGGCTCAATTCCCAAATCCACTAAACGGGTGACAGCACCTACGGCATCATTGGTATGGAGAGTACTAAAAACCAGATGTCCGGTTAAGGCTGCCTGCACAGCAATTTCCGCTGTTTCCCGGTCACGAATTTCACCTACCATAATAATATTCGGATCCTGTCGCACAATGGAACGCAGGCCGCTGGCAAAGGTCAGGCCAATTTTTTTATTTACGGCTACCTGGTTAATACCGGGCAGCAGATACTCCACCGGGTCCTCAATCGTGATAATATTTTTCTCGGGAACATTCAAAAGCTGCAGGGTAGCATAAAGAGTAGTGGACTTGCCGCTCCCCGTCGGTCCAGTCACCAGAATCATCCCGTGGGGAGCACGGTAAAGCTTCTCGTAGTTTGCCAGATTAGTAGCAGTAAAGCTCAACCCCTGCAAATCCAGTAAAGCACCATCCCGGTCCAAAAGACGGATAACCATCTTCTCCCCGTGTATTGTTGGAAGCGTAGAAATACGCACATCCAGCTTTTTCTCTCCAAAATTGAATTCTGCACGTCCGTCCTGGGGCAGGCGCTGCTCTGCAATGTCTAGATCACTTAAAACCTTGCAACGGGAGAGCAGCTGACGGTGCTTCTCCAGGGATAGTTCAGCCACCACCTGTAAAAAGCCATCCACACGCAGACGAACCCTGCTCCCTCTTTCCAAGGGCTCAATATGAATATCACTGGCGCCCTGCTCCATGGCATACTGGAGCAGCCACTGGACATAATTAATGATCTGGGCCTCGTCAGCAACCTGCACCTCACCACTACTGAGGATATTGCTCAATCCGTATTTTTTCATACCTTTAGCCTCTCTTTATTAATAATTTATCTCTATTTTATCACTCTATTAAAAAATATACTATAAATCTTCTGAATTTTCCGCAAAAGTTCTTGTATCAGTAGTAAGATTAGCCTATAATAAAGATATATTACTAATTGAGTTCTGAAACGGAGATGATTATTTGCTCAAAAAAGGCCACGCCTACCTTTTACCCCTGATCCTTGGGTGCTTCATCTTAGGCTGCTTTCAGCTCTTCCTGGCTAATTATTTTTTGCAGGTGGACGGGGATTTCTCGACCATCCCACCACTACAACGTCATTTAGCTACGCCACAGCCGACTAAACAGCCACAGCGTCTGGGCCCACAGGACCCCAATCCCTTCTTCACCATACTGACGGAGGAACAGGAAATTCAGGCGCTTCCCCCTCGCCAGCAGGCCCTACGCTTAACCGGTATTATTACCAGGGGTGCACAGCACTATGCCCTGATTGAATATGGCGGTAGCAGTCAGCTGTATACCCTTGGTGACCAGCTGGGCGCCTATCGGCTGCACACCATCAACTCCCAACAGGTTATTCTGCACGGAGAACAGGAAGAAATTTGTCTAGTAATGGAAAAGAGGCCCTAATTACGAAAAAACTATTCTCCCTTTGTCTTAGCTGTCTCCTGGCCCTTAGTACACCAGCCGCAGCAGAAAATATCAGTCTTACCATTCATAACGGAGAGCTGGCGGAGGTACTGCATGCCCTGGCCCGAGTTTCCCAAAAAAATATTATCGTTGATGATTCCGTCAAGGGTAGGATAACCCTGGATTTACAAGCTGTTCCCTGGGACAGGGCCCTGGATATTATTGCCCGTACCAAAGGCCTGGCCTATCAGGAAAGAGCCGGCGTCCTCATGGTAACCTCCCAGGAAAAGCTTAGCGACTACTGGCGGGAGCTCGGTATCTACCATCTTAATTACAGCTCCGCTCAGGAAGTGACTCCCACTCTGAAGGAGCTCTTTCCACAAAATAGATTAGTTTATGACCTGACCAATAACCTGCTCCTCTTCCAGGGAACGCCCCAGGAGCAGCGACAATTACAGCAGGCCCTAAAACAGCTGGACCTGCCCACCAAACAGGTAACCTTGGAGGCCAAGCTCTTAGCCATTAATACGGAAGCTGCTAAAAATGCAGGGCTGACCTGGCAATGGGATAAAATTCCTCAAAAGGTCTCCTCTACTACGGAGCATGACCAGAACCGGGAAGATTTACAGGGTAATTTTAATTTTTGGCATGGCTACGCCTTTAAATTCAATGCTACCCTGAACGCCTTATTAGCTCAGGGCAAGGCCAGACTCTTAGCTACCCCCAGTATCATCACCATTCCCGGCAAGGAGGCCAGTATTTTTATTGGTGACCATATTCCCGTACAAACAGAAAAGCACGACCAGGGTGGCAGCTATACGACTACGGAATATCTGGATGCCGGTATCAAGCTGACCTATACGCCCATAGTCAGCGAGGACGGGAAAATGGTTACAGCCAATGTACGCACAGAGGTAAGCACCCCCACCCTCGTCAGCGAAATGCTGAATTACAAGATTACCAGCCGCATGGCTACCACCAACGTCCGTCTGCTGAGCGGAGAAACCCTGATTATCGGAGGCTTGATTAACGAAGAGGAGCAAAAAAGCCTCCAGGAGGTTCCCCTCCTCAGCAAAATTCCCCTTTTAGGCGAGCTCTTTAAGAACCGTACCCGGCGCAAGGCCAAAACTGAAGTAATTATGCTTCTGACGCCCCATGTTACAGAAGCAGGCCAGGCCCCCACCATCTATGCCAATCCACCAACTACCACTGACGCCGTAAAAGCCTCCGGTAATGGTGAGATAGCGAAAACGGTCCATCAGCCCATGGCTCCAGAAGATACGGCCCCTCCTGACCCATCATAAAAATTTAAAATTCCTAGCGCAAATAAAAAACTCCGTTGTTTTAAAAACAACGGAGTCTCTTTATGCAGCAGATTAATTCTCAGCTACGAGCCTGCTCATAGGTCTTCCGAAAAAGCTCCACCTGTCGGCGGATATCCTGAGCACCCAGAATACCGCTGATGATGGCGGCACCATCTGCTCCAGTGGCCAATACCTGGTCATAATTAGCCAACTTGACACCACCAATACCTACCATGGGCAGGTCCACTGCCTGACGGATAGCGGCCAGGCCCTCCAGTCCTAACGTCCGGACATTGGTTTTCGTAGTACTACCAAAAACCGCACCACAGCCCAGATAATCTGCACCATCAGCCACAGCCCGAAGCGCCTCCTCCGGATTATGGGCCGAAACGCCAACGAGATAGTCCGGTCCGAGAATACGACGGGCCACGGCACAGGGTAAATCCTCCTGACCCAAATGGACCCCGGCGGCTCCTACAGCCATCGCCACGTCCAGACGGTCATTAATAATCAAGGGTACAGCATAACGGTCGCACAGCAGCTTCAGTTGCAAAGCTTCAGCATACATAGCGCCCCCGCCCATATCCTTATTGCGGTACTGAACCAGAGTTACCCCGCCCTGCAATGCCTCCTCTACGGCAGGCATCAGCTCGCGTCCCTGCAGACAGTCCGTATCCGTTACCAGATAAATGTGATAATCCACCATTTTAATTAGCCTTTTCCTGCTTTAAATTGATAACATTCCACTTGGTAGTTACATGATATACGCAGTCCAGCAGACGTGCCTTAAACATACCGGGGCCGTCCTTTTTCTCCAAAAAGTTAGCAGCCAGCTCCGCGCTTTGGCCCATAATTACTACTCCCAGGGCAGCAGCGATCATCATATCATTAGTAACTGCGGCACAGCAGCCACAGAGCACGGAGGTCATACAGCCGCTACCGGTAATGTCCTCCAGCAGGGGATGCCCCTCATTGAGGACGATACCCTGCTTGCCGTCACTAATGCTATCCACAGCACCGGTAACAGCAAAAACACAACCAAATTTCTTACCTGCATCCACAGCTAAGCGTAGACCGGCACCCTTTTCCAGATTATCGTCCGCATTATCCACCCCACGGCCAGCAGCCTTTTCCTCGTATAGGGCCTTACATTCGCTATAATTGCCACGAACGATGCTGACACAACCGGTCTTCAACAGCTGAAGTGCAAATTTTAAACGCATGGTAGAAGCCATAACTCCCACAGGGTCCAAAATTACAGGAATATTATTTTCCCTGGCCTTGGAGGCAGCCTTCTCCATGGCGATAATTTTATTAAAGCTGATTGTGCCCAGGTTCAGCACCAGAGCATCAGCACCCTCCAGAACCTCCTCTACCTCCTCCGGGTCTTCAGCCATAATGGGAGAAGCACCAGCAGCCAGAGCAACATCGGCACAGCTTTCTGCTGTAACGTAATTAGTAATGCAATGCACCACAGGCTTCTGCTTACGCAAATCTTCAACAACAACTCCAAATTCTGCTTTTAATTCCATTATTCTAAAATACCAGCCTTTCTATATAAGTCCACAAAATGATGGGTAGGACCACAGCCGCTACCAATGCTCAAGCTATAACGAATGGCTTCAGTAACATATTTTTTAGAAGCAGCTACAGCCTCCGGCAAGGTCATGCCCAGGGCTAAATTAGCGGCCAGGGAGCTGGACAGGGTACAACCTGTACCATGGGTATTTTTAGTATTAATGCGTTCCCCGGCAAACCAGTACTCCTCCCTACCATCGTAGAGCAGGTCGTCAGCAGTATCGTCCAGATGGCCGCCCTTTACCAGAACAGCCTTAGCGCCCAATGCCAAAATTTTCTCCGCTACCGGCAGCATATCCGCCTTCTGCTCCGCCTTCATACCGGAAATAGCCTCTGCCTCCGGCAGATTGGGCGTTACCAGAGTTGCCAGCGGCAAAAGCTCACTAATCAGAGTGGAGCAGGCCTCCGGCGCCAATAAGGGATAACCGCTTTTGGAAATCATAACCGGATCAACTACAATGAATCGTGGTTGATATTTACGCAGACAGGCAGCAATGGTCCTAATGATTTCCGGTTGGGAAACCATCCCGATTTTTACCGCATCCACCTGGATATCATCAAAAACAGCCTCAATCTGGGCCTGGACCACGTCACAATCAATATTCTGCACCTTGGTTACACCACAGGTATTTTGGGCAGTAACAGCGGTAATAACACTCATACCGAAGGTGCCATGGGCAGCGAAGGTCTTTAAATCAGCCTGAATACCGGCCCCACCACTACTATCGCTACCAGCAATGGTCAATAAATTTTTCATATCGGTCTCCTTTATCCTCACGTCCATACTTGCTTTTTCACTTTGGTCAGGTCATAGCATGACCTCTAAACTCTTTAATTCTATCATTGCAATAAAGTCCCTGCAAGTAAAAACCCCAGATACCATTAAGCATCTGGGGTCCTAAATTACTAATTAAGCAAGTACTTCATGTACCTTGGCAAGAACGTTTTCTACGGTAAAGCCATATTTTTCCATCAACAGACCACCAGGAGCGGAAGCGCCGAAAGTAGTAATACCGATAACATTGTTTTCATTACCGGTGTAACGGCTCCAGCCATAGGGTACGCCAGCTTCAATAGCTACCTTAGCTACGCCAGCAGGCAAAACTGCTTCCTTGTATTCAGCAGCCTGTGCATCAAAGGCATCCCAGCAGGGCATGGATACTACGCTAGCATCAATACCTTCCTCTGCCAGCTTAGCCTGTGCTTCCAAAGCCAGATGTACTTCACTACCGGTACCAATCAGAACTACCTGGGCAGCCTTCTTAGCAGGGCTCAAAACATAAGCCCCCTTATGCGCATTTTCATGGATTACAGCGGCATAGTCGTGGAGTACGGGTAATTTTTGACGGCTCAAAAGCAGGCAGGTAGGTTTATTTTTATTCAGGCAAGCCTGCTTCCAGGCAGTTGCAGTTTCCAAAGCATCTGCCGGACGGATAACGCTGACATTAGGAATCATGCGCAGAGCCATAGTAGTTTCAATCGGTTGGTGAGTAGGACCATCCTCGCCCAAAGCGATGCTGTCATGGGTAAGTACGAAAACAACACGCTGGCCCATCAAAGCAGCCATACGGATGGTAGGACGCATAAAGTCGGCAAATACCAGGAAGGTGCCACCAAAGGGAATAATACCACCATGCAGAGCCATACCATTAAGCACGGTGCCCATAGCATGCTCACGTACACCAAAATGGAGGTTACGACCAGTACGGTCAGTCTTGGAGAAATAGCCCTCTGCCTTCATGACAGTTTTATTAGAAGGACCAAGGTCTGCACTACCGCCTACCAGAGCAGGTAATTGGGCAGCCAATTTTTGGATGATTTCGCCAGAAGCCTCACGAGTTGCATTCTTAGCAGTGTCAGCAAAAACTGCTTCCAAAGCGTCCAGATCAATAGTAAATTCGTCAGCTAGACGGTCATGGAATTCCTTAGCCAATTCCGGATATTCTGCAGAATATGCCTTATAAAGCTCTCTCCAAGCCTCTTGAGCTGCTGTACAGCCAGCCAATTTAGCATCAAAATGTTCCTTTACCTCTGCAGGAACGTAGAACATTTTTTCCGGATCCCAGCCAGCTTTTTCCTTAGTAGCCTTCAGTGCATCTGCGCCCAAGGGTTCACCATGACAGGACGGGCTATCCTGTTTGGGGCTACCAAAGCCGATATGAGTACGAACAATAATCAGAGAAGGTCTTTCAGTATCTGCCTGTGCTTCCTTAATAGCAGCTTCCATAGCATCAACGTCCTCAGAATCAGCTACGCGAAGAACCTGCCAGTTATAAGCCTTAAAGCGGGCTTCCACATCCTCGGAGAAAGCAATATCAGTAGTGCCTTCAATAGTAATCTTATTATCATCATAGAGGTAAATCAATTTACCAAGGCCTAAGGTACCTGCCAAAGAAGCAGCCTCACTGGAAACACCCTCCATCAGGTCACCATCGGAGGTAATACCATAGGTATAATGTTTAACCAGCTCAAAGCCCGGTTTATTGTAACGAGCAGCCAACATTGCCTCAGCAATAGCAAAGCCCACGCCCATGGAGAAGCCATGGCCCAAAGGACCGGTAGAAGCATCTACACCGGGAGTATGGCCAACTTCAGGATGTCCCGGAGTTTTACTGCCCCACTGACGGAAGTTTTTCAATTCATCCAGAGATAAATCAAAACCTGCCAAATGCAGCATTGCATAGAGCAATGCACTACCATGGCCAGGAGAAAGAATAAAACGATCACGGTTAAACCATTCAGGTCTAGCCGGATTATAGGTCATAAAACGATCCCAGATGGTGTACATCAGGGGTGCAGTACCCAAAGGGAAGCCGGGATGACCGGATTTAGCAGTTTCAACTTGGTCGGCAGCCAGGAAACGCAAAGTATTAACACAGGTTTTATCAATGTTCTGCATTACAGATAACCTCCAATATTATACAAAATTCTTTAATTATTATAACATATCTCCAGGCCTATGCCTAGATTATGACGTATTTTTTGTTAAGCTTTTAACAGTTTTTGTGCTTAATACGAAAATACAGCCTGCCACAAGGACAGGCTGTAAAAGCTTCACCCAGCTTAATTATTCAGCACGATGTTCAGCAATAATCTTTTCTGCCATTTTAGCCGGTACATCTTCATAATGGTCAAACTTCATTTCAAAGGTACCTAAGCCTTGGGTCAAGGCACGGAGGTCAACTGCATATTCAGTAATCTCAGCATAAGGAACCTGGGCAGAAACAACGCTCATGCCATCCTCCACGCTCTGCATACCCAGGATACGGCCACGTTTAACGTTCAAATCGCCAATAACATCGCCCATCATGGCATCAGCACAGGTAACATTCAGGTTATATACAGGCTCCAGAAGAACGGGTCGGCACTGCTCCATAGCCTTTTTAAAAGCAATATTAGAGGCAGTCTTAAAGGCCATTTCAGAGGAGTCCACTGTATGATAGGAGCCATCCAGTAAGGTAATGCGCATATCTACTACGGGATAACCGGCCAAAACACCTTTTTCCATGGCCTCACGCATGCCCTTTTCTACAGCCGGAATATATTGACGCGGTACGGCACCGCCGAAAATCTTATCTACAAATTCAAAACCGCCTCCAGGAGGTAGGGGTTCCATCTTAATAACTACATGACCGTATTGACCATGACCACCGGATTGCTTCTTATGCTTACCTTCCACCTCGGCAGTACCACGAATAGTTTCGCGATATTCGATGATGGGTGCACGCAGCTCAGCCTCTACACCAAATTTTCTCTGCATACGTTCCATAATAATTTCTATATGCTGGTCGCCCATACCACTAATCAGGAATTCCTTCGTAACAGTATTCTTGGTTACGATAATGGTCGGATCTTCGTCCATCAGGCGGGTCAGTGCGGACATAATTTTTTCTTCATCGCCTTTTTTCTTCGGATAGATGGCCCTAATATACATGGGCAGCGGAAAAGCGATTGGCGGGAATTCTACAGGATTCTCTTTAGCGCAAAGAGTATCACCAGTGGAAGTAAACTGCAATTTGGCAACTACACCGATATCACCGGCTACAACCTCTTTCATAGGAATCTGGGTTTTACCACGCATGGTAAAGATACTGCCAATCTTTTCTTCCTGCTCACGACGAGAGTTGTAAACCACACTATCACTCTTAATAGAACCGGAGAAGACACGGAAATAGCTCAAACGACCTACGAAAGGATCGGAGGTGGTTTTGAAAACCAACGCTGCCATGGGCGCGTTAGCATCGCAAATTTCTTCTTCACCAGTTTCCTTATCAGTTACGATAAAGTCGTTCAAAATAGCCGGATAAGTATAGTCCACGATGGCATTCATCAGACGTCCCAGGCCAATATCCTTATAAGCACTACCACAAAGCATGGGGAAAATTTGTGCCTGGCGGATACCCTTAATGAGGCATTTCATAATATCTTCATTACTAATGGCTTCGCCGTCCAGATAACGCAGCATGCAGTCATCATCAACCTCAACAGCTGCTTCAATCATCTTTTCACGAGCTTCCTCTGCCAGAGTCCTGTATTCTTCCGGAATTTCAATTTCATCGGAGCCATTATCATGAGCACGATAGGCTTTCATTTTATACAGGTCAATCAGGCCCTCAAATTTATCTGCCTGTCCCAGGGGCAGCTGCAGGGGCAGAACCTTTTTGCCGAATTTACCACGCAAATTATCTAGAATACTATGGAAATCAGCATTTTCACGATCCATTTTATTGACAAAAATAATACGGGGAAGATTTGCTTCTTCAGCAAGCTTCCAGCACTGCTCGGTACCAACCTGTACGCCGGCAGTAGCGCAAACAACGATCAATGCGCTATCCACCGCTCTAAAGGCACCCTTAACCTCAGCTACGAAATCTGCAAAACCAGGTGTATCGATAAAGTTAATTTTCGTATCACGCCATTCAACAGGAGCCAAAGTAGCATTTACGGAAACCTTACGCTTAATTTCTTCCGGTTCATAGTCAGTGGTGGTAGCACCGTCTTCAACCTTGCACATTCTATTAATCGCGCCAGAACGGTACAACAATGCTTCAGTTACAGACGTAGTTCCAGCTCCACCATGACCCACAATGGCCACGTTTCTAATCCTATCACCAGTATACTCTTTCATAACATCTTCCCCCTTTTTATTATTGGTTCAAAAAATATGATGAGGGAGTGTTCTCTAAATTATAAAACATCTCCTGCTTTTATTTACAAAAGTAAAAATTTACATTTTTTCGCTGAAAAACTGTAATGTAAGTAACAGTATTCACTGTAAATTTTACTTTAATGTAATAAAGCAAATACAGGGGACAAATTTTTAAGACTGACTTCTGTATTTCAAGCTTGCTTGCTTTTCTTCTCGGAGAGCACACGACTACCGCAAGAATACTGCCACCCCCTGTAAAGAAGAGGCAAATTTGCATCTGAACTAGAGAAAGGATGATTGAATATTTTTACAGACATGATATGGGTGTTAATTGAGTCGAAATAAATTTAACAGGAGGGGCAGAGGTTCAAAGTGAAGATAAAATTATTCCCACTGGAAAAGGCAGTGGTAGACGGACATAACATTCCACCGGGTGCAGATAAATCAACCGTGGAAGAAATTTTAGGTGCTGGAGAAGAGGTTAATAATCGGGCCTATTACTTTGACAGTAATTTTTGTGTTGAATACGATGCAGCTAAAAAGGTCTCTTTCATAGAAGTTACCTGTGACAATCCTAAAAGTACTGTTACCACCACAATTTACGGTGAAGATGTCATGAAAAATGGTGCAGACCGTATTTTGCAGATTTTGACAGAGAAAAACCACGGCAGGGTAGCAGACAAAAACGGCTATTCTTACATATTCTACAAGCTGAGCGTTGGTATCTATCGAGAGCTGACACCGGACGATTATAGGGATTTAATCTAGGAAATGAAGGCCCATGGTGCTCCCGTTGGTGGCAATCCTGATGTGGAAGCTGATTTTTGGAAGTCTACCCATTGGTCAACAATCGGAATTGGCACAAGCAGCTACTATCGTTGAGAATTAAACTAATTCTGATTATGGGCTTAGCCTAGATGACAGTATTCTGAATAAAGACTGATATAAAACTCTAAAAATAATAATTTACATAAGCTATACTTAAAAAGCTGTTGAAGGCTCTAATAAAGAAGCCTTTCAACAGTTTTTTTATTTGTCTTGCCCTTGCTTTATGAAAGCTTTATGCAATTATTGTATTTTCAATAGTTATATTAAACAACCACCGCCTTTTAACCATGCTTTATTCATCACCAATTTTACCAAACTTTTAAATGTCCCCTATCAGAAAACCCCAAGGAACACGAACTCGCTATAATTATGCTAGAGCATCAGCTCCCAATACTAATTAAGTAAATGCCAACAGCGGGTAAGCATTAGTCACGAAAGGAGAAATGTTTAATACCAGCGCGATACCCTACATTTTTTACTTTGACAGGATGATGTATTAATGAAAACTCTTAAATTTACTCCTAAAGCTCAACCCAAGGCCGACCTTCTGCCCCTCTTGGCAGATTATCAGGTGAACGAAGCTGGCCAGCTTGTTAGTGCTGTTGTAAAGGAAGGCACCAAGGTTCTGCCTGAGCATGCATTTGAAGGCTGCACCTCTCTGACCTCTGTTTCTTTGCCGAAAAGTCTAGAGGAAATCCAACCCCACGCCTTTGATAAATGTATTTCCTTGGAGAAAATCACTTTACCAGCAGGCCTACAGAAAGTGGCTAAGTTCTCCTTTGAAGAATGCTTAAAGCTAAAGGAAATTGTTTTCCCTCGTAACCTACAAAGCTTAGAGGATTGTGCTGTATACAACTGTCCCAGTCTCACTCAGGTAACCTTGCCTGCTACTCCCTCCACCTGGAAGGATTCTTTTGAAATGGATTGCTTTGCATTAGAAAAAATTATTATTCCCGCAAGTTTGGAACAGCCTCCCCAATACGATGCTCCGTTTTATACAAAAATCATTGAGACAGAAAACGTAAGCTTCCCCGTGGTATCAAGCAGGATTTCTGCGGGACATTTTAAGGTAAGTGAAGAAACAGAACAGTTTATTGCCGAAAAAACAGAAGACGAATACGGCAATTTACTGACAGTAGTTATTAAGGATGGCATTACCGAGATTCCTAGTTTCGCCTTTGCTTTTTGTTATTTATTAAAGGAGGTAACCCTACCGGAAAGCCTGCATACCATCGGTGCATATGCTTTTGAAGAATGCTACAGTTTAAAAACAATCAATCTTCCCCCAAAGCTGACCTCCATAGAAAAAGCTGCTTTTTCTAAATGTACTTCCCTACAGTCCCTCGATTTTCCCGACAGCTTGCAAAGTATTTCTGACAATGCTTTTGTGGAATGCTCAAAACTGCACCAGGCATATCTGCCTCAGGGCTTGCCCCAACTGGATAGGTCAGCCTTTTGGAAATGTAAAGCTTTAGAGGAAATTACCATACCAGGTAGTTTACAAGAAATCGGCCTCGCAGCCTTTCAAGAATGCTCTAACCTTCGCCGAGTTAATTTAGCTGAAGGGCTGGTAAAAATTCGCTCTAGTGCGTTTGATGGGTGTTCCTCCTTAACAGAGCTTACCCTCCCCGCCTCTGTTACTAAGGTTTGCATGGGCTCTTTTAGCGGTTGCCCACTACTCACTAAGCTAGAAGTACTTAATCCCGACTGTGTTCTTGAGGAAATTACCAAATATAGCCGAGAATCCTTTGATGAAGCCATGAACTCAGTTATGAAATCAGCAGAAGAAGGCGTTTCCTTCTTCGAAAAGCTACTGGCCCAAGAACAAACTAAAGAAGAAAACCAAGCAGAAAACACAGAAAAATAATAACTAGCTAGTTTTTCCTAGACCTTCACCTTCTCCAGGGTGGCGGTCTTTTTTATGCTTAGCTCAACAGGCATAAAAAAATACTCGACCGCAGCGATCGAGTATCCAGTGTTTTTCTTATGTTATTTAACCAGATGAAGGGCAAAGAAGGCACACAGGGTTTTAGCATCAAAAAGCTCGCCCTGCTGGAGCATGTGCAAAAGCTCCTCCCGTGTAAAGGCCTGCATGGTCACAAACTCATCCTCATCCGGATGCTGCTGATGTAAGCTCAGGCCCTCCGCCTTATAAAGATGAATCACCTCATCCGTAAAACCAGGAGTGGTGGCAATATCCACTAAATGAGTCCATTGCTCTGCCTCGTAGCCTGTTTCCTCGCTAAGCTCCCGTTTAGCACAGTCCAAGGGGTCCTCAGCACCATGGTCCAGTTTCCCAGCAGGAATTTCCCACATCACCGTATCCAAAGCATAGCGACATTGCTTTACCAGCACAATGCGACCATCCTCCAAAAGGGGGACAATGCCCACAGCACCGGGATGACGAATATATTCCCTAGTGGCCGTGGAGCCATTGGGCAAACGCACCTCATCCTTTTCTACCTTAAGCAGCTTACCGGAAAAGACCCTGCTGTTGCTGAGAAAAACCTCATCTAATTCCGCTTCGTGAAATTTCTTAATCATCCTTGAACAACCTCGCATATTTAAAGGCTTCCGCCGCATTTAATAATTCACGTGAATTTTCGTAGGCCGCATGACTTTCACTAGTCCCTGCAGTCATCCGCATCAGCTCGCGGATTCTTGCCTCCTGATCCAACACCTGCAGGGCCGTGGTAGTCCTACCAGCCCTACTCTGCTTTTCGATATAAATATGCCGGTCTGCAAAGGCAGCAATCTGGGGCAGGTGGGTAATACAAAGTACTTGACCAATTTTAGCAATCAGGGCAATTTTTTCTGCCATCTTCTGAGCTGTCACACCACCCACACCTGTGTCAATTTCATCAAAGACCATGGTGGGTACGGCACCGGCATTCATCATCACGGTTTTAATAGCCAAAGCAATACGGGAAAGCTCACCTCCGGAGGCTACCTTTTCCAAATCGTTGACCGGCTCACCCATGTTAGCACTAAAGACGAAGCGTAAGCCGTCCCGACCTGTGGGCGTAAATTTTTCCAGCTGACTGACCTCAATGGCAAAAATACCATTGGGCATGGCCAGATCATGAATATGTCTGGTAATCTGCCGGTCCAGCTGTTCTGCTACCTGCTGCCGAGCCTTAGTTAAGGCTTGAGCTACGGAGGTCAGCTCCTTCGTCAGCACAGCCAGCTGCTTTTCCACCTCAGCAATAGTAGCCGCCAAGTCCTCCAGCTCATGATATTTCGCCTGCGCCGTCTGCAGGTACTCCAGCACAGCCTCGGTGGAACCACCATATTTTTTATGAAGACGGTAAATAGTGTCCAGGCGCTGCTGTACCTCCAGGGCACGTGCTTCGTTAAAATCACTATTGGCCAGGTATTCGCCCAGCTCCTGACGACAGTCCTCCAGGCTAATCCAGGCACTATCCAGATTCTCTAAAAGTCCGTCCAGCTTATCGTCATAACGGCTGGCAATGCTTAAGCTATCCTTGGCCTCTGCCAAAAGAGAAAGTACTGATTTATCCTGGTCCAAAAGGCCATAGGCCCTGTTGACGGAGGTGATGATTTTTTCGCCATGCTGGAGCAGCTTAGCCTCCTCCTCCAGAGTAGCCTCCTCACCCACTACCAGCTTAGCGTCCTCAATTTCCTTAATCTCCCAGGCATAGCGGTCCAACAGGATATCCTGCTGCGCATTAGCGGACTGAAGTGCTTTCAGCTTACTGCTTAAAGCTACAAAACGGTCATAAACCTCCGTATACGCAGCCATTCGTGGCGCAATGCTCTCCGCACCATAGCCATCCACCAGCAGACGTGGAGCCTCCGCTTTTAACAAGGCCTGGTTTTCGTGTTGACCATGAATGTCTACCAGCAGACTACTAATCTGCCTCAGCACATTCAACGGCACCTGCACCCCATTTACCGTAGCCTTACTTTTGCCGGAAAGATTTACCTGACGTTTAAGGAAGAGCTCCTCCTCACTATCCAATCCCTGTTCCTGCAAAAAAGCCTGTAGCTGCGGCTGCTTACGAATGTCAAAAACTGCCTGTACCCAAAAGCTGTCCGCGCCATTACGCACGTAGTCCGCAGAGGCACGATTACCCAGGACCACGCCAAAGGCATCTACCAGAATGGATTTACCGGCACCTGTTTCGCCAGTAAATACATTAAAGCCCGGTGCAAACTCCACCTTGGCATCCTCCAACAAAGCAAAATTATGTACATGCAATGCTTGTAACATAATAATCTACCTCTATCTTACAGACGATCCTTAAAGCGGTTCATAAAGATTTCGACGCTCTCCTTATTGCCCAAAGCTACGAAAACCGTATCATCTCCGGCAATAGTACCTAAGATTTCATCCCATTTCATATAATCAATGGCATAGGCTACTGCCTGGGCAGTACCGGGCAGAGTGCGGACTACAACTAAGCAGTCGGCAACATGCAGGCTGACAATGGAATCCTGGAAGGTTCGTTCCAGACGGCCGGGGGTTAGTAGCATATTATGCTCCTTGGGGTAGGCATAATGGTAATGGCCATTAGCGTCGGGCACCTTCACCAGCATTAATTCCTTAATATCGCGAGAAACTGTAGCCTGAGTTACTTCAATCCCATCACGACGCAAAGCTGCTGCCAAATCCTCTTGGGTTTCGATTTTTTCCTTGTCAATTATTTCCTTAATCTTTGCATGCCTTGTCATTTTCATAATCAATCACCTCAAACAAATCTATTAAATGTTCCGCATCAGCTTCTGTTGCCAGGTCTGATAATAGTCCCTACTTGTTAAGCGTATGAACTGCATAGTATAGGGACTTTTTTCTATACGAACATAATTAGCTTCACTAACAATGGCAATGTTTTCGCCATCCGCAGAAAGCTGCATTTCCTCACTACCGGGCACCGCCCTTAGCTCAATGACCTCGGACAAAGGTATTACCAGAGCCCTAGCAGTCAGGGAATGGGCACACACCGGAGTGATAATACTGACATTCAGCTCCGGCTGGACTAGAGGACCACCTGCAGAAAGGCAGTAGGCTGTAGAGCCCGTAGCCGTAGAAATAATTAATCCATCAGCCGCATAAATACCGGAGGGCTTGCCATTAATATACATTTGTAAATGAGCCAGCTTACTAAAGGCGCCCTTCGCCAGAACCAGATCATTTAAAGCATGGGCCTCATGAGTACAGGTTGGCCCGGAAATAATTTGTGCCCGCAGGAGGGACCTGCTTTCCAGGGCAAAATTACCTGAAGCCAATTTGTTTATCGCCTTACGCACACCATCTATTTCTATTTCAGCTAAAAAGCCTAATTTACCAAAATTAATGCCAAAGCAGGGAATGCCCAAGGGTGCTATATAACGAGCCATTTGTAACAGGGTACCATCACCGCCCAGGGAAACTGCATAATCCAGCTGCCGCAGGCTGGAGGTATCCTCCAGATTATAGGTGGCGCAACCATGCTGGGGTAGCATCAAATGCTGGGAAAGCACAGGCTCCAAGCCCTGCTCCCGGCAAAGAGCTACAAATTTAGGTAGCGCCTCGCACACATTATCCTTCCCTGTATTGGGAAAAATTCCTAAACGCTTCACTTTTTTCATCCTATTCTGCAGAGGGTTTCTTATCCAAATCACCATGACTGCGACTAACTAGCTCCTCTACAGCGGCATCGCTAATCGCATCGTCATCCCCCATGGTAAGGTGGAGCAGGTATTCAATATTACCTTCCGGTCCTTTAATCGGAGAAAAGTCTAGCCCTGCCACACCAAAGCCCAGCTCCTTAGCACAGGCTATAACATTTTTAATAACATCCTCATGAACCTGAGGATCACGTACAACGCCCTTCTTACCTACATGCTCCTTACCAGCTTCAAACTGAGGCTTAATAAGAGCAATTACAAAGCCACTTTCCTTAAGGATTTTATGGACGGCCGGGAGAATTTTATCCAGGGAAATAAAGGCCACGTCAATAGTAACCGCATCCACCAGCTCACCCAGGCTATCTGCTTCCAGGTAACGCACATTAGTACGCTCCATATTAACTACGCGCTCATCACTACGTAGCTTCCAGGCCAGCTGTCCATAACCGACATCCAAAGCATAAACCTTGGCCGCACCATTTTGCAAGGCACAGTCGGTAAAACCGCCGGTGGAGGCGCCTACATCAGCTACCACCTTGCCCTTTACGCTGATGGGGAAGATTTGGAGAGCCTTTTCCAGCTTCAAACCACCGCGGCTTACATAGGGCAGCTTATTCCCTAATAGACGAATGGTCACATCAGGAGGAGTGGGCGTACCCGGCTTATCTATTTTCTGTTCGTTTACCAGAACCTGACCGGCCATAATTGCAGCCTGAGCCTTAGCCCGACTTTCAAAAAGGCCTCTATTCATCAGGAGTGCATCTAAACGTTCTTTTTTCAAAACTCTTCATCCTTTACTAACGCTACAGTCCGATGCACAATGCTCTCCACATCCAGACCTAAATCACGGAAGAGCAGTTCCTTATCTCCGTGCAGTACAAACTGATCACCAATACCCAAATTCACTACCTTACAGCTGTCCAGCAGGTGAGCCTCATTCAGTGTTTCCAAAACGGCACTGCCGACACCCCCCTGCAGTACACCTTCCTCTAAAGTTACCAGCTTACCGTAGCGTTGGGCATGTTCAAGCAACAATTCCTTATCCAGGGGCTTGGCAAAGCGCATATTAACAACGCCTGCGGCAATACCCTGCTTAGCCAGCAGCTCAGCCGCCGCAAGAGCACTGGCAACCATACTACCAATAGCCCAGAAGCAGACCTCCCTGCCTTCGCGCAGAACCTCTGCCCTACCGATGGGCAGACTATGCAGCGCCCCACTACGGTCCACACCTAAACCGCTGCCGCGGGGATAGCGTACCGCTACGGGAGTGGACAGCTCCACAGCTGTCTTCAGCATATGTCGAAGTTCATCCTCATCCTTGGGCGCCATAATCGTCATATTGGGCATACTCCGCAGATAGGCGTAATCAAAGACGCCATGATGGGTATAGCCGTCATCCCCCACCAGACCGGCACGGTCCATACAGAAGGTAACATGAAGATTCTGCATGCACACATCATGCAGCACCGAATCATAGGCACGCTGGAGAAAGGTAGAATATACAGCTACCACCGGATTCAGACCAGCAGCCGCCATACCTGCCGCACCAGTTACCGCGTGCTGCTCGGCAATACCTACATCAAAGAAACGCTTCGGATAGGCCTCGGCGAAGAAATTAAGGCCGGTACCATCGGGCATAGCTGCCGTAATACCTACCAGCTTCTGGTCTTCCTTGGCCAGCTCCACCAAAGTCCTGCCAAATACCTCCGTATAGGTAATGGGTGCAGCAGGATTAGCAATTTTCTTACCGGTAGCAATGTCAAAGGGACCGGTGCCATGGAATTTATTCGGACTTTCTTCTGCCGGAGCATAGCCCTTGCCTTTCTTGGTCAAAACATGAACCAGTACTGGCCCGTCAATACTCTTAGCTGCCCGCAGGACCTCCTCCAACCCCGGTAAATCATGACCATCAACAGGTCCTAAATAAGTAAAGCCCAGCTCCTCAAAAACAGAGGTGGGTACCATTAAATATTTAACACTACCCTTTAAGCGGCGGATAACCTTCAAAACATCGGGACCATATTCAATGCCCTTCAGCCAGCCCTCTATATCATTCTTCAGCTTATTATAGGTTTCACCGGTACGCAGCTGATAAAGATATTCGGACATAGCGCCTACGTTCTTGGCAATGGACATTTCATTATCGTTAAGCACCACAATCATCCGCTTGTGCATATCACCAGCATTATTCAAGGCCTCATAGGACATGCCGCCAGTCATGGAGCCATCACCGATAACGGCCACCACATCATAGTCCTCGCCCTGTAAATCACGGGCTACAGCCATGCCAAGGGCTGCAGAAATGGAAGTGCTGGAGTGTCCTGCACCAAAGGCATCATGGGGGCTTTCACTAATTTTCGGAAAGCCGGAAATACCACCATATTGGCGCAGAGTGGTAAAGGCTTCTCTTCTTCCGGTTAAAATTTTATGGATATATGCCTGATGCCCTACGTCAAAAATCAGCTTATCCTTGGGTGTATTAAAAACTCTATGCAGAGCCAGGGTTAATTCTACAACACCTAAATTCGGTGCCAGATGACCGCCATTTTTGGAGATAACCTCCAACATATATTGACGGATTTCTGCCGCTAATTGTTCCATCTCCGCATAAGAAAGGTTTTTAATATCAGCAGGTGAGTTAATCGTAGCAAGCAGATTGTGTTCCTTCATTATCTTGCACCTTCCAAATCAGTTTTTACGTCCGCACATCATTTTGGTAATTTCACGAAGTGCATCAGCATCGTGACCGAACATTTCCAGGCATTGCAGTGCTTCGTCCACAGTTTTTTGAGCCAGCGCCTTAGCACCCTCTAAGGTATAAAGGCTGACATAGGTGGATTTATGGTTCTTGGCATCACTGCCCACGGGCTTACCTAATTCTGCGCTGGTACCCTCCACATCCAGGATATCATCAGTAATCTGGAAGGCCAGTCCCAATAAATCTGCAAATTTAGTCAGGGCCAACAGCTCCTGTTCGTTCGCATTAGCCAGATGGGCACCACCACGAACAGCGGCAATAAAGAGAGCACCTGTCTTGCCGGCATGCATCTTGCGCAGCTCTTCAGCAGTAATTTCCTTATTTTCGTATTCCAGATCCAGAGCCTGGCCGCCTACCATGCCATAATTGCCAGCACACATTGCCATCTCACGTACAGTTTCAATTAAAGCCTTGGGGTCCACATTGGTCTGCTCCAGCATTACCTCAAAGGCCAGGGTCAATAGACCATCACCAGCCAAAACTGCCATGGCCTCGCCAAACACCTTATGGTTGGTCAAACGACCGCGACGGTAATCATCATTATCCATGCAGGGTAAATCATCATGAATCAGGGAATAGGAATGAATCATTTCCAGACCGCAGGCTACGGGGAGGAAATTATAACCCTTAGTACCCAAAGCCTCAGCAGTAGCCATCAATAAAATAGGACGGATGCGTTTACCACCAGCTAAAAGGCTGTATTGCATAGCATCGTCCACCTTACTGATACCTTTTTTTGCTAATCTGTTTTTTAAATAATTATCAACAATTTTCTTTTGATTTTCATAATATGCAGTAAAATCCATGTCTATGCCTCCAAATCATGAAATGTTTCTAATTTATAGTCAGCGTCATTAGTTTCACTAACAACGATTTTTTCTACTTCCTGTTTTACGGTATCCAGCTTGTCCATACAAACCTTACTTAAAGAAATACCGTATTTAAAAACCTCCAGGGACTGCTCCAGAGGCAGCTCCCCACTTTCGAGGATTTTAACCTGGGCCTCCAATTCTGCCAAGGCATCTTCAAATTTGATATTTTTAGCAATCTTTTTTACAGCCATTGACCTCTTCCTCCACATTTTGCACCACAGAAATAATTTTTCCATCTGCTACAGTTGTTACCAGCTCCATACCAAAATTAACATCCTCAACAGAGCTGACCATTTTATAGTCATTGGTCTGGGTAACGGAATAACCTCTAGCCAAAACAGCTAAAGGACTTAATTTATCCAAGCAGGCGGCCTGTAGCGCCAAACGATGACCACAGCCCTGCACCAGCCTTTCCATAGCCTGGACCAGCTGCCGGTAGGCTGTATCCGTTCTCTGCGCCTGCTCCTCCAAAAGCCGTTCCGGATCATGGAGAGCCCAGGAAGATGTTAAGCGCTCCAAGCGGAAGCTTGCCTGTTCCAGATTTTTTAACATCAGCTGCTGACAGCGCTCATGTAAATTACGTACCTGCCGTACATAGCCTGCCACATCGGCTACGACCAGCTCTGCTGCCTGGGAAGGAGTAGCAGCCCTCTGGTCGGCGGCAAAATCACAAAGGGTAAAATCCGTTTCGTGACCTACAGCACTCACAATGGGCAGCTTAGAGGCTGCTACAGCACGGACGGTGGCTTCCTCATTAAAAGCCCACAGCTCCTCAATGGAACCACCACCGCGACCAATAATCAGCACATCCGCCAATTTATGCTTATTAAAAAATTTAATAGCCTGGGCCAGCTCCCTGCTGGCACCTGCTCCCTGCACCTTGACGGGATAAAGCAGGAGCTTGATACCAGGATTACGTCTGCGGGAAACAGTAATAATATCACGGACCGCCGCACCCACGGGAGATGTGATGATACCCACTGTTTTGGGGTTTACCGGTAAGGCCCGCTTCTGGTCCTCAGCAAAAAGACCTTCGGCAGCCAGCTTCTGCTTTAACTGCTCATAGGCCTGCATCAAATCACCCACGCCCTGCTGCAGAAGCAAATCCGTATAGAGCTGGTACACACCATCACGCTCATAAACGGCAATACGCCCTACCGCCGTCACCGTATCACCATTATGGGGCTCAAAGCGTAGGGAATAGGCTCTGCTACGAAACATGACGCATTTTAAAACGCCGCCGCTATCCTTCAAGGTAAAATAACAATGTCCAGAGGGATAGCGTTTAAAATTAGAGATTTCGCCTACAACCTGTACATTCCGCAGCCGTACATCCCCATCCAAGACTGCTTTAATATAATTATTAATTTCACTGACAGTATAAGCTTCTTTCATATCCTATCCTCGCATCCGCCAGGCAAAGGCTGCACAGCCACTGGCGTTATCACAGCTGAAACGGGCCTCGGGCACCCAGGTACGAATGTGGCGCTTAGCCAGTCTTTCCGTCACATGCTGACGGATATAACTATTGGAGGCTACACCACCTACCAAAAGGACATCCTGTACGCCATAGGCTGCTCCACCATTACGCAGCATCCGGACAAAGGTTTCAGCTAATGCATATTCCACGCCCAAAGCCAAAGCAGCACCATCCGCGCCTGCCTCCAGCTTACGCAAAGCTGCTGTAGCCGGTCCGGAAAGGCTTACCTGTAGCTTGCGCACGGCAATCGGTAATTCCACCATTTGTGTAGCAGTAGCAGCTAAACGCTCCAAGGCCGGACCCGTAGGAAACTGTAAGCCTAGGGCCACACCCACACGGTCAATAAACTGGCCGGCATGTAAATCCATGCTTCCCCCAACCTCCGTCAGCTGGTAACGGCCATCCGCCTGCTGCTCTGCCAAAAGCAGGTCAGTAGTACCACCGGAAGCGTGCAGAAGCAGGAAACGTGAAGCCTCAGGTCCCTGGGCGGACCAGACACCGGCCTCCAGATGATTTTCCTGATGACTGATAATATTCAGCTTAGCCCCGGTCAACGCCGCCAGAGAACGGGCCACGGAAAGGCCTGCTAAAAACGCAGGCATATAGGAGCCTTCCAAGGGACGGGGATAACCGGACACGCCAATACCCTTTAAGGTATATTGCTTACCGCGGAGCACCTGCTCCACCAGATTAGGCAAATTACGGGTATGCTGAAAAACCATTTCAGACTGCTGTAAGCCACAGCTTCCAGGCTTGACATCCAAAATTTTTCTGGCCTCGCCTATCAGCTGACCCTCTGCATTTAAAACAGCTACGGAGGTAGTATAACAGCTGGTATCGATGCCTAAATATACTTCTTCCATTTTAGCGAACCATTTTACCTAAAATACCATTAATAAAGCGGGGAGATTCATCGGAACCATACAGCTTAGCAATTTCTACAGCTTCATTAATTGCTACACCAGGAGCGATTTTTTCCTCTGCAAAGAAAATTTCATAAACTGCCACACGCAAAATATTGCGATCGGTAGTGGACATTCTTTCCACTGTCCAGTCAATAGCGTACTCACTAATCTTTAAATCAATTGCCTGCAGCTCGGCAACAACGCCCTCTAAAACAGATTTAGCATAACCGGCAGCCTGTTCTGCCTCCTTAGCATCATGCTCAGCCATAGCCGCAGTCAAAGCCTGCTCAACCTCACAGCCGCTCACGTCTATTTGAAACATGCTCTGTAATACTATTTCTCTTGCCACTCTACGAATCATAATACATTCCTCTTCTCTTCTTTAAAATATCTATTATCTATGGTAGCCGGGAGGCAATAGCCGGTCCAGCCACTCCAGAATATCTTCATTTTTATCTAATTTATTACCTAGGAAGAAACCGCCGCCAATGCAGATCAGCAGAAAGACAGTTTTCCAAAAGCCCAGCCACAGGAACATAATACCCACAAAAAGGCCGAACAAGGTACATAAAAAACGACCACGATAATTCTTCCAGATATCTACAATTACTCTAGCAATCATCGTCATCACTCCCTTACTTCCTTAGCCTTGATTTGTTTAAAGAACATTTCTATTTCCTTAACCTCAATACCAGTAACCTTCTTCATGGTATCACGGATGTTTTCCTTAACCTCGGCACTGGTTTCCGGAATATTAATACCGGTTTCGATGGAAGCATTTACTCTAACAGTAATAACATCTTCCTCCAGCTTTACCATGGCCTTGACATTATAGACACCATAGATTTCTTCCGCCAGACGGGCAATATAATCCTCCAGGGCACCTTTGCCAATATGGATATTACCGCTCTTGTTTTCAGTCAGCATCAAAGAATTACTGCCGGTAAAGCCGATGCCGGCAACCAAAAGGCGTAGGCTGACCAGGAAAATAATGACACCACCCACTGCGTAAATCCAGTTGCCGGGAATACTTTCCATAAAATGTGTAAGTACACGATGGGAAAAGACATTGAGACTGCAAAGAGTTACCAATACGGAAACCACAGCCATTAAAACCGTATATAAAGTTAAAATTATTCTGTCAGGAATACCCATTACTCTCAATCCTCCTCAAAAAACTTTCTATGTCTTTCTTCTTCATTATCGTTTTCAAAGATATCAACCTTGGGGAAAACCTCTTTTTCGGCGTCCAGCTCCATTTCCGTTTTTTCCCGCTTCCGCACACCCTCAACATGTACATCCACAGTTTCTACCTCGTAGCCGGTCATGGTCTCGATAGCGTCCTTCACCTTTTCCTGCACCTCCAAGGCAACCTCAGGGATACTGTAATTATATTCGATGATAATGTAAACACTGGCATGAACCACCTTACCATCAAAGGATATCCGCACGCCCTTGTCCACCTGCTCCTTGCCCAAAAACTCGTTCAAGCCCTCACGGAAACCTGAGCTCATGCATAGTACACCGTTTACCTCCTGGGCAGCTAAACTAGCTACAATGGAGATAACCTCGTCAGCCACACGGATATCACCTATTTCTTCCAACGGCTCAGACCCGTTAGGAGGAGTATTTTTATTCACCAGCTTCTCGTCTTCGCTCATCATAGGACCTCCTCTAAAACTAGAGAAAAAGAATCTAGTTATCCATTTTTATTGTTTTATTATAGCATATAATAAAATTTTCATCTATGCTTAATTGCATATCTATATGAAAAAGGTGTATATATTACAACTTGTTCACAAACTAGGTGGAATAAATATGCTGTGGGGATATGGAGTAAGCGTGGGTATAAAAAGAGAGCAGAATCAGAATGATGATACATTCCGGTTCTGCCCTTTGAATTTTTAAGTATAAAAATCTGCTAATTAATCATTTACCACCGTTAAGACATTTTACATTCTTCATGAGTTCATCCTCAACTATTTCTTTAAGCATAGATTACAATAAACTCGCCTTAACTATATAAATATTTCTTCTACTATTTCGATATATAGGGTAAACAACTAGTTTTACACATTTCTTAACTTGCTGTAAATCATGCTATACTTGCTAGTTATATCTTCCAAGCCACTTAAAATCCTTTCGTTTTCTTTTTGTTTTTCATTACCAGCTTTTACATGTTCTTTTAATACTGCTTCGATATTTCCAATAATCGTATTTAACATTCTATTTAAAGACTGGTTGATCTCACTAGACCAGCCTTCAGCCATATATAAGCATTTTTGCTGCAATTCTTGTCTTGCTTGATTCTCAGCAGCAACTCTTTGCCTTTACCAGCACCGGTAGTGCTCCATTATATAAATTTTGACGATCATTATAGGCAGATAAGGAAGTAACTGCATTACCAATCATATTAAAGGAGCTATGTAAAATACCAGTACCAATATTAATAGCACCCGCTGTAGCAATACCCTTAGCTGCACCGCCCAAGCCAAAGCCACCACCAACTATTCTGCTTCTAGTTTCCTTACGGTATTGGCGTCTGGCCTTTTCGCTATTTTCGTGAGAGTCTATCTCCTCCAGCTTACCCATAATAAAGTCATGGGCGTTAGCAAAGGGAGCGGCCACTCTTTCGTAGCCAGGATGCTGAAATAGCATATCTACGCTAAAATCATAGACCTCGTGATTCATGGCCATCCCCTTAAAGGTATTAAAGGCGGCACCTATCATGGCTAAGCCATCGTCACCAATATTTTCGGCTACCTTTTCAATATCACCGTATTCCTTGTATTTTTTAGTAAAATCCTCCTCCATAATCTTGGAGATTTCTCCCAGTCGCTTACGAACTGCACCATATTCTGCATAATCCTCAGAGAATTGGATTTCCTGATTACCAATCATAAATTTTGCCATTAACGACACCTCCACATTATCTAAGCTCTAGTTCTCTTAGAGCTATTAACACCAACTACTTAGTTCTAAACAGCCTTCCTGTTGCTAAGTTTAGGTGAATTATAGCATAATAGTCATAAAAAGAGGTTTCCTAGGCTGATACCTTTTTATAATAGTTTATAAAATACAAAGACCTGTAACGGTCCAGCAATCTCTACTGAATGGTTACAGGTCTTTACCTTGTAAATATTTTAGATTTTAGCTTCCTGCTTTATCGCATCCAGCCTTCTTTCCTTCATCCAGATATACCTAAAGTACACTATCTGCATCAATACAGTAATAATCCAGGACAGCGGATAGGAAATAAAGAGGATGTCCAGAGAATGGTAGGTGGGAAAAACGCAGAAAATCCAAAAGATACGCACACCGACGGTACCTACGATGGAAAGCAGCATGGGTACAGTGGCATAGCCCAAGCCACGCATGGAGCCAGGCAGCAGATCCATAATGGAAAAAATAAAATAGGTGGTCGTAGTATAAAGCAAAATCTCCATGGCCGCCTGGATAACCGGTGCCTCGGAGGTGTAGATGGTCAGAATGCTTTCACCAAAAACGTACACACCACAACCAAGAACAAGCATAATACCCACGGAAAGAAGGCCACAATCCAACAGGACGCGGGCGATACGGTCCCATTTCCTTTGGCCATAGTTCTGGCTGGTAAAATTCATGCAGGCCTGGCTAAAGGAGTTGGAGGTTACGTAGAGAAAGCCAAAGATATTGTTAGTCGCCGTAGAGCCCGCAATGGCAATGGGACCAAAGGAATTGACGGAAGCCTGTAGAAGCACATTGGAAAAGTTAATAACTAGGCTTTGGATGCCTGCTGGTAAACCAATGATAAGAATTTCCTTTAAATAAGCAGCTTCAATTTTTAGACGACTAAAGCGTAATCTGTAGCTGCCCTCCACCCTGCAAAGGCAGAAAAGCACTAATACACAGGAAACAAATTCCGCCAAGGCCGTAGCAATAGCTACACCCAAAACACCCAAATTAAAGCCTACCACCAGCAGTAAATTCATAATAACGTTTAAAATGCCGGCAATCACCAGAAACAGCAGGGGCCGCTTTGTATCCCCTACCGCTCTCAAAATGGCGGCACCATAGGTATAGAGCATAAAAAAGGGTAGTGCCAAAAAGTACACCCGCATATACAGACAGGCCTGTGGTAAAACCTCTGGCGGCGTATCCATCAGCTTTAAAGCAAACTCCGCTCCAGCAATGCCCAGGCACATTAACACAATACCTCCACCTAGGGCAAAGGCCATGGAGGTATGCACCGTAGCCTCCATCCCCTCGTGGTTCTGGGTGGAGTAATAGCGTCCTGCCAGAACGCTGACACCAAGGGAAATGCCAAAAAGCAGCATAATCATCAAATTAATCAGCGCCGTAGTAGAGCCCACCGCTGCCAAGGCCTGACTACCGGTAAATTTTCCCACCACGATGATATCCACCGCATTAAACAGTAACTGTAAATTAGAGGATAGCACCAGAGGCAGTGAAAAGCGGATCAGCTTACTCATAATGGGTCCGCTACACATATCTATTTCGTATTTATTCTTCGTCGTTGCAAAGGTCATGTCTTTTCAGGAGGCTCCCGCCCCCACTCCTTTAATAATCTTAATCGCATCTTAATATTATAGATTTTTCTTTTCTCCACCGCAAGTACTACTTATTTGGAAGAGAATAAAGAATAATCCTGCTACCGGACTACGTCCCCTACAACACAGCCATCCAGTCCACCATACCTTATGGAACAAGGATTATAACAAGAAAAAGAACCGCTCCTAGTTGCCTAGATAGCGGTCCTTAAGCCTTTTAAAATATTGCTTATTTAATACCGGTAACGTCAAAGCCGATATCTTCAATAGCTTCGGTCAATGCTTCATCAGTAACATCAACAGCATCCACGGTAGCTTTGCCACCAGCCAAATCTACGTTAACTGCAGTTACGCCTTCCAATTCGCTCAAAGCCTTAGTTACTGCTGCAGAGCAGTGTTCACATTTCATGCCGGTAATAGAAATAGTTTTTACCATCGTAATTCTCCTTTATTTATGTTTTTATATTTTAGAACTTAACCCAACGTAAACGCAGTGCATTGGTAACTACGGATACGGAGCTACAGCTCATAGCTGCTGCACCTAGCATGGGGTTAAGCAAAATACCAAAGGGTATGTACAAGATACCTGCTGCTACAGGAATACCAATAATGTTATAGAAGAAAGCCCAGAACAGGTTTTGCTTGATATTGCCGATAACCTTATGTCCCAGATTTATAGCACGATTAACATCCAGTAAATCGCTCTTCATCAGCACAACGTCAGCTGCCTCAATGGCAATATCCGTACCTGCGCCAATGGCTATACCGATATCGGCGCGGGCCAGAGCCGGCGCATCATTAATACCATCGCCAACCATGGCTACGATTCTGCCCTCAGCCTGCAGCTCACGGACAATTCTTTCCTTATCCTCGGGCAGCACCTCAGCTACCAGGTCGTCCACACCCGCCTCCTTGGCAATAGCAGCTGCGGTCAGCTTATTATCACCGGTCAGCATAATAACCTTAACACCTGCCTCCTGCAGCTTTTTAATAGCAGCAGCGCTGGTGGGCTTTAAGGTATCTGCTACGGCAATAACACCTAAAAGCGTAGCGTTCTTCGCAAAGAACAGAGGTGTTTTACCCTCAGCAGCAAATTTCTCCACTGCACCCTGGACGGCGGTAATATTTACCTCTGCCTGAGCCATCAGCTTAGCATTACCAGCATAAACCCTCTCTTCACCGACCCAAGCCTCCAGACCCTGACCGGGAAGCAGCTTGTAATCACTGGCTACGGGCATAGCCAGCTTTTTCTCCTTGGCAACCTGCACAATGGGCTCGGCCAAGGGATGGGCAGCCAAAGCTTCTACAGCTGCCGCAATACCCAAAAGCTCTGCTTCAGCCACACTGATGGGTACCACATCGGTTACTACGGGCTTACCCTCGGTAACCGTACCTGTCTTATCCAAAACTACCGTATTTACCTTGTGAGCGGTTTCCAAAGCATCCGCAGATTTAAAAAGAATGCCATTGGAAGCACCACGACCGGTGCCAACCATAATCGCAGTCGGTGTAGCCAGTCCCAGTGCGCAGGGACAGCTGATAACCAGTACGGAAACGCCAACAGTTATTGCAAAGGCCGTATCATATCCCAAAGCCAGCCAAATGCAGGCTGTAACAATGGCAATGGTTATAACCACAGGTACGAAAACACCACTGACGCGGTCCGCTAATTTAGCAATGGGTGCCTTGGAGGAGGTAGCCTCATCCACCAGATTAATAATTTTTGCCAAAATCGTATCGGAGCCGATGGCGGTAGCCTCCATCTTAAAATAGCCGCCCTTATTCAGGGTACCACCAATAACCTTATCACCCACCTGTTTTTCTACGGGCAGGCTTTCACCGGTAATTGCGGCCTCATCCACACTACCATAGCCCTCGGTAACAATACCATCCACAGGAACGGAATTACCGGCCTTAACAATAAGGATATCGCCCTTAACAACCTCGGCCAGAGGAATTTCACCCTGCAGACCATGACGTTCTACCAAAGCAACCTTCGGAGTCAAATCCATCAGCTTGGCAATGGCCGCGGAGGTACGCTTCTTCGCCCTAGCCTCCATGGTCTTCCCCAGGGTAATCAGGGTTAAAATCATAGCTGCGGATTCAAAATACAAATCATGAGCCAAAGCATGCACCATAGCCAGGTCCTGATGACCAAAGGCCCAGCCCAATTTATACATGGTATAGACACCATAGATGAAGGCTGCACTACTGCCCAAGGCAATCAGAGAATCCATATTAGGGTCCTTAAGCCATAAATTACGATAACCATTCTGGAAGTATTTATGGTTGATAATCATAACACAAATAGTTAAAAGCATTTGGGTCATGCCATTGATAAGAATGTGCTCCGGTCCCTCAAAGATTTCCGGTAACGGCCAACCGAACATTCCGCCCATGGCCAGATAGAAAACAGGTACGGTCAAAATCAGGGAGCTAATCAGCCGCGTAAGCATGGAGGCTACCTCATCCTCTGCAGTAGCCGTCGGCTGTGGAGCAACTGTGGCAGGACCAGTGCCATTATGCAGCGTAGTACCAAAGCCCAGCTTGGTAATCTTCCCCACAATGGTAGCATCATCAATAATGCTCTCATCATAATTGATAACCATGCTGTTCTTTAACAGGTTGACACTCACCTGCTCTACGCCCTTTTGCTTGCCTAGTACCTTTTCAATACGAGCCGAACAAGCGGAACAGCTCATACCGGTAATGTCATAATGTTCTTTACGCATAGTATCCCTTTCTTTAGCACGAATTTCATTTCTAAGCCTATTATACACTGAACTCTTCTAAAAATATAGGTTTTCCCTATAAAAAAGTAGGAAATAAAAAACTTTACTATTTTCCTGTTAAGCAGCCCTCCAACTTTAGGTTAGCTAAGGCAAACTTTTACACCTCAAGTATCTTTTTTGCTCACATTTTGTCCATGCACCACTGTCTTATTTATAGCTTCACAGCACGCTTCTTATCTCTAGCTATTTAAAACATTACTTGCCTAAAAAATAAAAAAAGTACTCGTAGCACAAAAATGCTACGAGTACCAAAAATTACCTATTTTTCACTGCTTTTTGAGGGCATCCATGGCAACCAGGACAATTTTCTTTGCATCCGCGATACCCACTACAGCCTTTTACGACGTGACGGACCGCAGCATAGCCGGCTATAATCAGTCCTGCGCTAATGATCTCTGTTACCATGATAAGCCTCTCTTTCTTTGCTTAGCGGTTGCTTGCTTCTACGCTAAACAAGTTTTCAGTATGATATTTTTTAGCCGGTTTAAAGAGTCTGTAAAGGAAGTAAGCCAATACCAGAACTGCTAAACCAGTAAAGATGTCCATAGCCTCGCCCAAAACCAGCACTCTGCCTAATTGGTAGATGACAAAGCATACGCAATAAGCAAAAATGTTTTGGTATGCCAGGGTGAATAAAGTCCATTTCGGGCTATTCATTTCCTGATGCATAGTTGCACTGGCTGCAAAGCAGGGAGAGTTCAACAGGTTGAATACCAGGAAGCTGAAAGCGCCTACAGCACTGGGGAAAATTGCCATAACAGCAGCCCACAGGCTAGCATCTTCTTCAGTTGCTTCAGCCAAGCCGGTCAAGATAGCTACGGTGCTGACAACTGCTTCCTTAGCAACAAAGCCGGAAATTGCAGCAGCAACTGCCTGCCAGGTTGCAAAGCCCAGGGGAGCAAACAACGGAGCAATAGCACCACCAATAACAGCCATGAAGCTGTTTTCAGCTTCTACCATACCTACGGAACCATCAGCAATACCATAGCTTGCCAGATACCACATTACCATGCAGCTCAGGAAGATAATGGTAGCAGCTTTTCTCAAGAAGCCTTTAACGCGTTCCCAGGTGTGGAGCAATACGTTTTTCAAGGTCGGAATATGATAGGGAGGCAGCTCCATAACGAAGGGAGCCGGATCGCCAGCAAACATTTCAGTTTTCTTCAGGATGATGCAGGAAACGATAACTGCACCAAAGCCGATGAAATACATCAGGGAAGCCATGTACCATTCTCCACCCATGATAGCACCACTTAACAAAGCAATAACCGGTAGCTTAGCACCGCAGGGAATGAAGGTAGTGGTCATAATGGTCAAACGACGGTCTCTTTCATTTTCAATGGTACGGGTAGCCAAGATACCAGGGATACCGCAACCGGAGGAAATCAGCATGGGGATAAAGGATTTACCGCTCATACCGAACTGACGGAAGATTCTATCCATGATGAAAGCTACACGAGCCATATAACCGCAGTCTTCCAAGAAGCTTAACAGCAGGAAGACGATAGCCATCTGAGGTACGAAGCCGATGGGGGCACCAACACCGCCGATAATGCCATCTACAACTAAGGAAATCATCCAATCCTCAGTACCCATAGCTTCCAGGGTTTCAGTAGCCCAACCCATAGCCCATTCACCAACGATAACATCGTTAGTAAAGTCGGTAACAATGGTACCGATGGTTTCTACAGCGATGTAGTAAACCATGAACATTACTGCTGCGAAAATAGGCAATGCCAAAATTCTATTAGTTACAATCTTATCAATTCTATCAGAAATAGTTACAACGTTAGTTTTCTTAACTACTGCCTTTTGGATCAAACCGGTAATATAATCATAACGGGCGTTGGTAATGATGCTTTCGCTGTCATCCTCCAACTTATCCTCACAGGTAGTAATAATAGCATTCAGCTTGTCAACTTCAGCGGTAGTAAGCTCTAAACGTTTAGCAATTTCACGGTCACGTTCAAACAGTTTAATTAACTGCCAACGTGTACTGATACCGGATACCTTGTCACCAATAACTGCAGCGATTTCCTTCAAAGCAGCTTCCACTTCCGGTACAAAGGTTAAGTATTTAGGAGTTTTCTTGACTTTAGCAGCAGCTACAGCCTTTTCAGTAGCATCCTTAACACCTTTGCCATGCAAAGCGGTGGTTTCTACAATATCGCAGCCCAAAGCAGCTGCTACCTTATCAATATCAATCTTGTCACCTCTGCTGGTAACAACGTCCATCATGTTCAGGGCAATTGTCACAGGGAGACCCATTTCCAGGACTTGGGTGGTCAAATACAGATTACGTTCAATATTGGAACCATCAACGATATTTAAAACAGAGTCCACATCTTCATCTAACAAATAGTTACGAGAAATTACTTCCTCTAGCGTATAGGGAGACAAAGAATAGATACCCGGTAAATCTGTAATAATAGCGTCTTCTTGACCTTTAACCTTGCCTTCCTTTTTTTCTACTGTTACACCAGGCCAGTTACCTACATACTGATTAGAACCAGTAAGTTCATTAAACATAGTAGTTTTACCACAGTTAGGGTTACCTACTAAAGCTATTTTTACCGTATTCATTTTTTCCCTCCAAAAAAATTCCTCAAAGATTATTCTACCAAAATATTTTCTGCCTCAGATTTTCTCAAAGACAGCTCGTAACCTCTTACAGTCACTTCGATGGGATCTCCTAGAGGAGCAACCTTGCGTACAAAAACTCTTACGCCCTTGGTAATTCCCATATCCATAATTCTGCGCTTTACAGCACCTTCACCAGCTAATCTTTTCACAATAACGGTACTGCCAACGCTTACATCCTTCAAAGTATCCACGAAAGACTCGCCTCCTTCTCATTTTTAATTTTCAAACATTACAAATTAAACAAAAATTCTAGCAGCCATCCCTCTATCAAGCGCAACTCTAGTATCTTTGACATTGACAATGATATTTCCATTAAACTGAGAGACAACGCAAATGCTTGCCCCTGGGATAAATCCCATACTCTCCAAATATCGTCTTGTTTCCTCTCTGCCACGGATCATTACAATTGTCTGCGGTTCACCGAGTGTTGTCATAATTAACGGAATCATAGTTGCCTCCTAATTTTAAGACCAGGTACTAATATATTTGTAAAATATATATGTGGTTACCAAATGATAACCACATACGATTTGAACTGTATTAACAAATTTACAATGCAAGAAGAAGTTAGATACGCCAACTACAGTGCATAAAATGAGCCGTTGCACATGTAAGAGAATCGTGTATAGAATCTTATTGAAGCGAATATTAAAACTTAGAGAAGTTAGCTATATCTAACTCTTGTTGAAGTTATTATCACACAAAGCTTATTACTTGTCAATAGTAATTTTTAACCTTTTTATTGATATTTTTATTTATTTGAAGGGCTTTTTAATTGATAATAATGATACTATTCTTTTTTTATTACATTATATTTAAATTATTAATATAAATATTTCCTATAAAAGTAATATAAGACTGTAATCTCTTTTTTTGCCGGTCAAGCAAAAAAAGTTAAAAAGCTTACATATTTAAAAATTTTATTGTTGTCTCAGTGCTCTCAGCCCAAGGTACAATGTAATTTTTCCCGACAGTTTACCAGAGCTGCCACCAAACCGTCCATGTTCTCCCGGGTATGAGTAGACATTAGAGTAATACGCAAGCGGGCCGTTCCTTTGGCAACGGTGGGATAACGGATGGCTGCAATATAATAGCCCTCCGTCCTCAGCTTTGCCATTATCCGCATGGACAGGCCTTCATCACCAATAATAATAGTAGTGTGCACCTGAGCATGGATTCCATTTTCCTGCAGACGGTGACAAAAGTAGCGAATATTTTTCTGTAAGCAGGTAACCCGCTCCGGCTCCTGCATAAGTAGCTCCAGGCCCTTAATAGCAGTGGACAGGGACACGGGAGCCAAGGAGGTAGAAAAAAAAACTCCGGGCATGGTTTACTAAATAATCTATTAAAAGCTGTGAGCCACAAACAACCCCCCCCTCACAGCCGATGGATTTGCTTAAGGTCCCCATAAGAACATCTACGGAACCTTCCATATTATAGTATTCCTCCGTACCTCTGCCGGTAGCACCAATAACACCGGTAGCATGACCTCATCAATCATGGACAGGAGCTTATATTTTTGTGCCAGCCCTACCAGGCCTGGTAGATTGACGATATCACCATCCATGCTGAAAACTCCATCACTGACAATTAGACCGGTACAGCCCACATGCTCCTGCAGTTTCCTTTCCAGATCCTCCATATCATTATGCCGATATACACCAGCTTCGCTCTGGCCAAACGACAGCCATCAATGATACTGGCATGATTTAGTTCATCACTATAAATATATTCTACCACGCCGGCTAGAGCTGAAATAATGCCAACATTAGCCATATAGCCCGTATTGAATACTAGCGCTGCCTCCCGCTGCTTAAACTGGGCTAATAACCGCTCTAAATGCAGGTGCAGGCTAAGGGTACCAGTAGTTAAGCGGGAGCCACCGGAGCCGGTACCATAAGCTGTGGTCATAGCACGGACATAATCCTTGACAGCTGGTTCATTACACATATCCAGATAGCTGTTAGAAGAAAAAAGATGCTGTTTTCTTCCCTCCACCATCACCAGCCTGCTCTGGGGCGAGGTAAATTCCGTCAGATAACGTCGTAGCTGTTTCTGTTCCAGAGCCGCTAAATCGGCCCTCATACCATCCCATTTATCCATATTCTTCCTCATTTCTGTGTGAAACGCACCAAAACTCTTTGCTCCTGTAAATATTTAATACAAGCCGCAGCCTCCTCAGGAGCACCCCTATAAAGGAAGATACGACCACCATCAGGACAACCCATGGCCTTTAGCTTAGTAATACGTACATAGCCCATGTCTTTAGAGGCGATATAGCCGGTAACATAATCAGGGTCATCAGAAATGCATAGTTCTCCTAAAATATTAGGATGATGTGCTACCTTGGTAGCTAGAACCAGAGCTTCACGAAAATGATTCTTATACTCAGAATCCTCCAAATCCCCCTCCAAGTCCATATAGGTGGCCCTTATCCCCCTTTCAGGATCTGGCTCTAAACGCTCCAGAGTATCTACATTTAGAAGTATTGCACCACGCATGCCCCAGGTATCCTTCATTTTCCCTAAAATAGCTTCACAATTATGAACACCTGTAGTGGCCAAAAGCTCTGCCAGCTTAGTGCGTCCCTCCGCATAGGTAGCTACCTCCACCGTAGTTACCAGTAAAGCATCCAGATAAAGCACCTCCTCCGGTAGCACGCGTTCCACCTTCAGGTTGAGGCATCAGCCTCTCCCTTGGAATGATGTAGAACATGCTCCAGCAGCTGTTGACAGACCTTGTCCAGCTCGGTCACAGTAACAATTCTTTTCGCGCCGGAAACATGAATATCTTTTTCCCCTTCTTTACGACTAGCACGCATTTTTACACTAAATAACTGCTGCTCCATCATTTACATCCCCTTTACTTACTGCAAACTTAAGCCACTATATTTCAAAGCACGTTCCACCATGGGAATAACAAAAAGTACCCCACCGCCGTAAAGACCATTCCAGGCACCGCTGCCAGGCCGGTACCTGGAGCATATAGGCAACAACCAGACGGGCACAGGCGGTACCAAGAGGACCTGCTACAATAACTGCTAGACGATATTTACGGCCAAATTCTACAATTAGACCGGCTACAATACGGAAAACCATGGCAATAACTACATTCCAGATGGTATGTGTACCCAAAAGTAATTGGATAATACTTAAACAAATGCCAATTCCCAGATAACGCTTAAAGCCAACCATATAGGCCAAACAAACCACATAGGGTGCAGAAAGCTGAAATTCAGTTCCTAGAAAAACGGAGGGCAGCTTTATCATGCCTAATAAAACCAGAATGGCAGATAAAATTCCATCAATAATCAACTGCTTGCTTAGACTTAACTTTTTTCCATCGTTTTGCATATAAATCTCCTTCTGTGTTAATCTATGTTTTCTTAATGGTTAACATACTTGTTGTAATAGCACCTGTTAGCAGTATTGTCAACTTAATTTATTTTTATGTTAACCAAAGTTATAAAAAAAGACCGCATACCCACAGGTACCCGGTCCTTAAAATAAAATTTGTATTATTATGCTTTCAGAACGATTTTACGATAAATTTTCTTGCCCTTACGCAATTTGATACCAGTAGCCAAAGCAGCCTTAGCAACAACATAGTTAATATCGCTAATTTTTTCACCATCAATGGTTACTGCATTTTGCTGTACCAGACGTCTAGCCTCAGACTTGCTGGCAGTCAGTTTGCATAATGCCATCAGCTCGGTAAGCATCATGCCTTCTTCCGGAATTTCAGTCGGCTCTAGCTCGGTGGTAGGCATATTGCTGTCATCACCTGCAGCAGCAAATAAAGCATGGGAGGTTTCCTGAGCCTTTTTAGCTTCCTCTTCACCATGAACCATCTTGGTTAATTCAAAAGCCAACAGCTCTTTTTTCTCATTAATACGGCTGTCATCCCATTTTTCGATTTCTGCAATTTTCTCCAGAGAAATAAAGGTCAGCATGCGCATGCATTTCATTACATCAGCATCATTGATGTTACGCCAGTATTGATAGAATTCGAAGGGAGAGGTCTTGTTAGGATCAAGCCAAACAGCACCCTTAGCAGTTTTACCCATCTTCTTGCCTTCGCTATTCATCAACAAGGTAATGGTCATAGCGTAAGCATCATCACCAGTCTTACGGCGAATCAATTCGGTACCGGCCAACATATTGCTCCACTGGTCATCACCACCAAACTGCATATTGCAGCCATAATGGTTATGCAGGTAGTAGAAATCATAGGATTGCATAATCATGTAGTTAAATTCAAAGAAGCTCAAGCCACGTTCCATACGGGACTTGTAGCATTCAGCACGCAGCATGTTGTTAACGGAGAAGCAGGTACCTACCTCACGAAGCATATCAATATAATTCAGCTTCAAAAGCCAATCAGCATTATTAACAGCAATGGCAGCATCATCACCAAATTCGATGAAGCGTTCCATTTGTTTTTTAAAGCATTCGCAGTTATGCTCAATAGTTTCTGCATTCATCATGGAACGCATGTCGGTTCTGCCGGAGGGGTCACCAATGAAGCCGGTACCGCCACCTAAAAGAACAACCGGTTTATTACCAGCCATTTGTAAACGTTTCATCAGGCATAAAGCCATAAAGTGACCAACATGCAGGGAATCTGCGGTAGGGTCAAAACCGATATAGAAACGAGCACCGCCATTATTGATCAGCTCTCTGATTTCCGGCTCATCAGTTACTTGGGCGATTAAGCCTCTCGCTTGTAATTCTTCGTAAATTTCCATGTTTAAACCTCCAAATTAATAATAAAAAAGTCCTCTGCTCCTAAAAGGAACAGAGGACGAAGTTATCGTGGTACCACCTCTATTAGCAGCCTCCTCGCGAAGACTACCTCTACGTGTGCAAGACACTAACGCTGTAGCGGGCGCACCCGTCCTACCCTACTTAATTTCAGGCGGCAGCTCCAGAATGTATTCAGCCCAACCTCCTTGCATCCTCACAGCAGCCGGATGCTCTCTGAAAATTCAGCTTGGCCTACTTCTTTCCTTCATAGCTTTAGCATATTTACACTGCCACTTAGCATAACATATTTTCTTAGAAAAAGAAAGAGTCAAAAATAATTTTTTAATGAAATTTACAATCTTACCTCATCATAAAGCTGCCTTACCACAGCATCTGCTAAGGCACCAATGCTGGAAATAGACCTTTCCTGGGGTAAGCCGGAGGCATCATAGCCCAAGGGCAGTTCCGTACAAGCTGTCATAACAGGTAAATCCCGCTCCTGCCACAATTCTTCTACTAAAGCCTTCATAATTGTACCTGCCTGCAGAAAATGGTTAGCCTTTACCTGGTTAATTACCTCCTGGACACGGTCACTCTGCTCTTCATTGGGAATATAAAGGGTAAAATGATATTTGTCAGCCACCTTCTGGTAAAGTCCAGAAGCACGAGTTCCCTTCGTAGAGAGCATCCAGACACCCTCCGGAGAAAGCTTTTGTGCTGCCAAAACAGTTTCTTCTATGATGTGTACCAGGGGAACGGGCAGCTCCTCAACAAATTCATTAATAAAATAATGGGCTGTATTACAGGGTACCGCCAATACATCCGCCCCCATAGCACAGAGCTGCAGCAAGTCCTGTTTTAATCTAAGTGCGGGAGAAGGACCCTGCCCGAAAATAGCAGCTCCCCGGTCAGGAATCTCACTATCACCCAGCATGTAGATGACAGGGTGCTCCTGGTCAATGGAAGCAGGACATTTTACCGCCAGTTGGCGTAAAAATTCTGCTGCTGCCGCCGGTCCCATACCGCCTACTACTCCCAATTTTTTACCATTCTTCACATATTTAACCTCTTCCATCCTCAAAACCTCACTCTGTGTAAAATTTTTATTACGCTTAGTTTACCATAAAACAACTATACAATCCAACAAATATTATGTATACAGTTTTTAGATTGACACTTCAAACTGTTAACAGTACAATAAAGGCAATAAAAGCTAACGAGAAAGAAGGAATGAGAATGTCCATTGAAAAAGTACGCACATCTTTTAGTCACTTACAAATAGCTGAAAGAATTTTGGAATTTGCCACCTCCACTGCTACCGTAGAACTGGCCGCCATAGCAGCTGGCTGTGAACCTGCCCGTATCGCCAAAACTCTTTCCTTTAAGCAGGGCGAGGACTGTATTCTAATCGTTACCGCTGGTGACCGTAAAATAGATAATAGTAAATATAAACACTGTTTTGGCTGTAAGGCTAAAATGCTGGCAGCTGAGGAGGTTGAACCCCTGATTGGTCATAAAATCGGAGGAGTCTGTCCCTTTGCTATTAATCCCGATGTAAAGGTTTTCCTGGATGAATCCCTCAAGCAGTATGCCTCTGTTTTTCCAGCCTGTGGTAGCTCCAATAGTGCCATTGAATTGACCCCGGAGGAACTGGAACGCTATTCCTGTAATTTTCAGGCATGGGTTGATGTTTGCAAGGAGAGCTAATCTTGGGTAACTATATCAAAGCTATTAAACTATTAAAAAACAGGCTCTACCCCACCTACCAGCTACATGCCTATATGGCTAATAAAAAAACTACTCCGAAGGACGGCCTAAAAATTGCCATGCTCACCGTGTTGGAATGGATTCGCGACCGCTTGGAGGAACCCATCCCGCCAGAGCTAAAGCTACCTGATCCCGCAGCATACGCCCAGGTTCCACTAGAGGCCTTTCAATCCGTACATATCAATTATGGTTACTTATTTCCATGCCGGATAATGGGCTTTGGACCTTACAGATTACGGAACCTGATTTGGGTTCTGAGCCCGGTAATCCCCGGCAAAAGCGTCAACCAGTACCCGGCCGCATCCTAGAAACCAACATCAGCTTTGCCATTCACGAGTCCCAACTGGAATTTGGCGTACAAATTGTTATTTCCGACCCAGAGCATACCCTGGAAAAGCTGAGGTTTTTCGACCTGCCATTGTCAAGCGCCTAGCTAATAAGCCATCCTTCGGCCTTAAAAATATTATCCCTCTAGAGCCTAAGGTCAAGCCCATAGCTACTACGGAACAGCTAAAAAGGCTGCTGGAAAATTACCATCAGGAGGAAAATCAGACGCCCCTGGTCATCTTTACCCGTCCAGAGCAGCGCCAGCTAGTCCAACAGGAGGGCCTACCCTTAGCTAGTTTAAGCTGGGAGGAGCTTCAATATAATTGTGGCACACTTTGCTTAAGCCGAAATTTTACGCTCCAAGGTACGGAGGAAGAGCTCAAGCAGTTACACTATACCAATCCCTATGAGGTATTAGCTGCACATGAACAGGGTAAAAATCATCTATATCATGACTGGAAAAAAGAAGCTAATGCAGCTCTGATAAAGAAAAAACAGCATAAAAAGCTCCAACAGCCCCTCAAGCAGCAGCATTAGCTTTAGGCTACGCTCAAATTTACTTATTGGAGCCTCAATTACTAGTAAAGCTGCTGCAAGCAGAAAAAATGACCCTGACAGCCGGAGACGTGCTTATTTTAGAACCCCAGTGCTTTGGAGGGACTGTCACCAGGCTACCATTGGCAGAAGCTGATGCTAATTACAACAGCCTTTGCGAAAAAATTTTGAAATATCCTCGAGAAAAAGCTTACGATTTTAGGCACGTAAGCTTTCTTTCCCACACGCGTGATATTTTAATAGATTACACTAAGCAAACCGCGCTTAGCTCTGCCCTTCAAGAAGGTAGATGGCAGGAATTTCTGCACAAGCAGGAGACCGACTGGTATCAGCAGCTACGTGAAAAGGATTTAAAAATTAACCTGCTTAACGAGCAGCTGAGCAAATTACGTCAGGAGCTACAACAGGAGGCTACAGCTAAGGACGCCCTACGTCAACAAATAGCTGCAGCCAAAACGGCTAACTTGGCAAGACTAGCCCAACAGGAGGAATATCTGCATTACTACCAGCGCAAGCTGGAGCTTCCTGCCACGCATGCAGAAATTCCCCAGTGGGTGGAAAAATACTTTACCGGACGACTTTACCTTCATCCCAAGGCTATTGCCCTTTTAAAAGATAAGAGTGCACAGGTAGTAGATATCAGCCTAATCTGTGACGCCTTGTACTATTTAGCTACGGATTATTGGAGCCAACGCTACGGCCAATTGGATAAGGATACTGCTCAACTAAACTGTTCCCAAAAATACCAACGTCCCTTTGAGGTTACGCCTGTAAGCCAGGCCAGTATTTGCTTTAGTCCAGGCCAGTACAAGGTAAAATACCAGCAGGGTAAGGGCAAGCCCTCGGAAAGAAATTTGGACACCCATCTTAAGGTAGGTAACGATAGCGAATTACTTCTACGTATTTATTTTTTCCACGATGATGCTAAGCAGATAATCGTCATCGGCTCCCTACCCCGTCATTTAAAAACCGCCACCATCAAATAAAGCTCCTAGATAAAACGACTTAGGTTCATAAGAACCTAAGTCGTTTACTATTTTTTATATAAATTCTCCAAAATTATTCGATCTACCTTAAAGGGCATCCTTAAAAACGCTACCACCGAGAAATTCCTTTAACAGAGAATTATTGGGAATAACATCATCAGCCAGGGAATGAACATGGCGGAGTATTTTTAAAAGCTTTCTTGCCTTCGTATAGGCTGGACCCGCCTCCTGGGGCACGGCCAGCAGCAGCGGCTCCGCGTATTTCTTAATTACGGCCAGCTCGTAAATCAGACTGGTATTCATTACCACATCCGCATTACCCTGGTAGGGGAAAATATATTTATCCTCACCCTCCCGCACATCGGTCCATTTAGCAAGAGTGGTCTGGGCATCAAATGCACGGAATTTACTATCACGGACCATACGACGAAGCAGACGGGTATCCGTGGTGCTAATACGGTTATACTGGTCAAAGGACATGGGGGTCAGGGCGCTAATATAAATTTTCAGCTTCTTATTGGCAGGAATGGACGCCGTCAGCTTATCATTCAATCCATGGATACCTTCTACCAGCAGAACAGAATTATCCGTAACCTGCAGCTCCTTGCCATGGTATTCTCTCAGACCGGCTTTAAAATTAAATTTAGGCATTCTTACCCTTTCACCCTTTAAAAGTCTGGTCAAATGCTCATTAAAAAGCTCTAAATCCAAAGCCTCTAAGCATTCGAAATCATAGTCTCCGTTAGCCTTTCGGGGAGTTTCTGCCCTATTCTTATAGTAATCATCCATGGAAACGGTAATGGGCCTAATACCATTAACAGCTAACTGGATACTGAGACGTTGAGCAAAGGAGGTTTTTCCGGAAGATGAAGGACCTGCAATCAAAACCAGCTTCAGCTCATTGCGCTGCTCTGCAATCTGGTCAGCAATGCGGGCAATCTTTCTCTCCTGAAAAGCTTCACCCATCTGGATAATTTTATCCGCTACCCCTGCTTTAATATAGGCATTCATTTTAGAAACAGTATTGCATTTAATTCTGGCAGACCAGGCCTCTGCATCATGGTAGGCATTATTCAGCTTAGCAATATCCTGAAAATGTCCCAGCTCCTGCCAGTTTCCTACAGCAGGATAGTGAATGACCAGACCGCCATCATAATTAAAAAGCTTAAAGACGGGTACTAATCCTACATGAGGACACATGGGCCCAAAGAAATAACCCGTACGTTCATTCAAAACATAAATATTGATAAGAGTGCTGGGCTCCAAATCACCAACCAGACCTCTAAAATCCTCTCCACAGCGTGGACCATACTCCTCCAGGGCCTGAACAGCGGGTATCCGTATCAGCTTGATTGGTGTCTGCTGCTGTACCAGCTCCTGCATTTTAGCTGTAATCTCTACCAGATCGGCTTCAGAAAAATGCTGTTCCGTCTGATAATGACAATAAAGCGCATCTCCCAAGGCATTGTCCACATCCACTCTCACCTGCGGCTTATAGACTCTTGCTACCGCTAAAAAGAGGAAGAGCAGAGTGCGTACATAGGTATGCATACCATCCTCCTCCTGCAAAGTAACAAAGCTTACTCTTCCATCCTCCTGCAGAGGCTTTTGCAAATCAAATAATTCACCATTAAAGGTACTGCAGACGATGGGCGCCGCCATAGCCGCAGCATATTCCCGGGCCAGAGGCAATAGAGTACTTCCCTCTGCCACCTCCCGCAAAGAACCATCGGGTAAAGTTATTTTTAACATAAGAAAACCTCCTTATTAAAAAAGTCGGAGCTAGATAGTTCCGACTTTTACTTTACTTATTTTTCTACAGCCTGCATAGCGGCCAAAACCTTAGCCGCCATACCTTTTATTTTTTTTAAGGGTACGGCACAAACAGCAATCCGCACACCGGCAGCCAAAGGAACAGCAAAAATATTATCCTCATGCAGCTTCTCACAAATAGCATCGGAATGCTCAGTGGGAATGGAAAGGAAGAAGCCTGCTACATAGGGAAGCATGGGCAAGCCACATTCAGCAGCTTCTTTGGTAAATAAATCAGCACGTGCCTTAATCATCTGGTAATAATCGTCCCTTTCCTTGCAGACAGCAGCCAGCAGCTGGGGATCGTTGTAAATAGTCTCCAGGGTACGCATAGCAGGACGGTTGATATTGGACCAGGTAGCACGGCTGGTAACCTTATTGATTTCTGCAAATTCATCAATAACCTCTTTGCTGGAGGAAAGGCCAATTAAGGCACCCGTTCTTTGTCCATACATGGTAAAGCCCTTGGACATACTATAAGCAATCAGGCAGAGAATGTTAGCCGGCAAACCGGACAGCTTCTTAAAGAGCTTGCGCACCTCTTCCTTATCACCTGCATAATCGATATAGGCGATATCCAACAGGAAGATAACATTCTTACCCGGTACAGCAGCTTCCTTGAGAATGGACAGCACACCCTCCATATCCTCTTCAGTCAGACTATAACCAGTGGGATTATGGGCCGGAGTATTCAAAATGTAGAGCAGGTTATCCTGATGAGCCAAAATCTCCTGTACCTTTTCCTTCAGAGCCGGCAGATTAAATTTATTGTTTTCATCCAGCATCTTATAGGTGGTAAAATTACGCTTCATATCGGTGCAGAGCAGCTTATAGGCACCCCAGTACCAGTCGGAGCAGAGTACGGTATCCCCTTCATTCTGGTAGTTCCAGATAGCATGATGGATGGCACCGGTACCACCGGCAGTAGCCACAGCGGCTAAATAACCCTCTGGACGAGAAGCGCCAAAGGCAGCAGTGAGTACCGCCTCCAGATACTCGGGCAAACCGGAAATGGGAGCATAGGCAATTAATTCCCTCGTTTCCAGACTACGAAAAACCTTTTCTACAGTTGGTAAACATACCAAATTCTCATTTTCATCTAAAATAGCACCAATGGTGGCATTAGTAACGTTTTCCTTACCATATTTAGCAGTAGCAGCCTGGCAGGCAGAGCTGGCACCAAAAATTTTATCCTTACATTCCTTACCCTGAGCATGCTTTGCAGCAACTGACATCGTCATACTTTTCCCTCCTTTTATCACCTGGTTAGGGGCTTTTCCCCAGCCTAGGTAAAGGCTACCACCCAACCCGGCGGTCTAAGTATAGCCTTAAAAATCACATTAACCTAGCTTGATTATAGCACAAAAGCAAGAATACTGACGAAGTATTTATGTACAAATTTTAACACTTTAGTGAATAATTTCCATGTATACAATATACTATGATAAATATAGACAAAGTAATGTAGTAGGCATTATATAAAAATACCCTCCCCACTATTTTTAGCAGGGAGGGTACATAGCGAATTCATATTTCCTATATATTTATTTCTTTTCTACCTTAGCCTCTGGAGCGTTCTTGCGCACACTTTCGATACTGTTCAGACAACCGGCCTTAGCCTTATAGCCTTCGGAGGCAGCAATAGGCTCACCATTCCGAGCAGTCAGACGGAAGCGTAGTTCACCGGCCTTATCCGTATAAACTTCGAATTTAGGATTAGTAACAGTAGCAAAGCCTTCCACTGTCTGGTCCTCCACCTTAGCAAGAACAGCATTTTTTCTTACGCTTTCTATGCCCTTCAAACAGCCCTCCTCAGTCTTATAAACCTGGGAAGTAGCAATAACCTCTCCATTACCTGCCTTCAAATTAAAGGAAAAACCATTGGCAGTAGTATTAATTACAAATTTACCCATGATAAACCTCTTCAAATATTTATTGCTTACAGTTTAACAGATAATTTATAGAAAATCAAGAAATCCATTATTGTAGCAATAAAATAATAAAAAAAGACCTGTACTCACAGCTATATTTTTACCTGCGAATACAAGTCTTACTTTTTATAAATCTACTACCGTAGCACCGCTACCGCCAGCCTCCAAAGCTGCTACCTCCAGCTTTTTCACATAGCGGTTAGTGCTTAAATAAGCCGTCAAGCCGGCACGCAGAGCACCAGTCCCCTTGCCGTGAATAATGCGCAACTGGGTAATGCCTGCTAAGAGAGCATCGTCCATAGCCTTATCCACCACGGGAATGGCCTCATCCAGGGTCATGCCACGAACGTCAATTTCCTGCTTAGCGCTGGCATTCTTGCTCACAATCATCTTATGAGCGTAGCTGCCACCGGCCTTCTTGCGGGTTTGAGATTCAGTACCGGGCAGATGAGCCGGCTGAGCCTTGGTCAGCAGACATTTCTTCGCCGGCAGGTTCATCTTCAAAATACCCACCTGCACAGTAACGTCCTGACCATTGACAGAGGTGATAGTTCCATTCTTACCCAAGGAGGGTACAAAAACATTCAAGCCCACCTTAGCAGTAGCCATGGTTAAGGGCGCACCCTCGGGCAAGGGAGTTTCCTCGGCAAAGGTCTTATTCAGCTTTTTACGAGCTTCCTCCGCCGCCTTTTCCAGACGCTTAGTATCAAAATCCGCCTTCATGGAGCGTAGCTCCTTCAGCACGGCCTCGGACTCACGACGACTGCGACGATAAATATCATCAGCCTGCTCCCGCGCCTTGCGCAGCATTTCCGTACGCTTACGTTCAAATTCCTGCTTGGCATGAGCTAATTCGTTACGTAAATGCTCGCTTTCCAGGCGCAGCTTGGCAATTTCCTGGCTACCACTTTCGTAGCGGCGACGCTCACCCTCCAGCTCCTGCAATACATTTTCCATATGGACATGCTCCTGGTCCAGTAAACGACCTGCGGCCGTTACAATATCCTCCGCCAGACCTAGGCGACGGCTGATGTTGAAGGCATTGGAGCTACCGGGCACACCCATTAATAAACGATAGGTGGGCTTTAGGGAGACGGGATCAAATTCCACACTGGCATTTTCCATTCCCTCATGACCATAGGCAAAGGTTTTCAGCTCACTATAGTGAGTAGTCACCATGGTCAGAACACGCTCCTCATGAAGATGCTCCAAAATAGACATAGCAAGAGCAGCGCCCTCGTTAGGATCAGTACCGGCACAGATTTCGTCCACCAGTACCAGATCCCCTGCACGAACCTCATTGAGAATATTAATCAAATTGGTCATATGACCGGAAAAGGTACTCAAGCTCTGCTCAATGCTCTGCTCATCACCAATATCCGCATACACAGCACGGAAAACAGGTAATTTAGCGCTCAGCGCAGGAATAAACATACCGGTCTGGGCCATAAGAGCGAAAAGACCTACGGCCTTGAGAGCTACAGTTTTACCACCGGTATTAGGACCGGTAATAAGCAGCATGGTAAATTTATCCCCCAGCTCCACGTCTAAGGGGACTACAGTTTCCTTATTCAACAAAGGATGGCGTCCCTGGTGGATTTCCACCTTGCCGTTAACCAGCATCTGGGGACGGACGGCATGCTGATCCTGAGCCAGATAAGCACGGGAGCAGATAACATCCAAATCCGTCAGCAAATCCAAAGAAGCCAGAAGTGCAGCTGCATCCTGACCAACATTCTGGGTCAGCTGACGCAGAATCCGTTCTACTTCTTCCTTTTCCTCGGCAAAATAACGTTTAATATCATTATTCAGATTAACCACTGCCATGGGCTCGATAAAAAGCGTAGCTCCTGTACCGGACTGGTCATGGATAATGCCGGGAAAGTTCATTTTATACTCCTGTTTGACAGGAATAACATAGCGGTCCCCACGCATGGTAACCAGATTATCCTGAAAATACTTCTGATTATTAGGGTCGTGGAGTATGCTATCTAATTTTTCTTTAACTCTATTTTTGGTAATTTGGATGGCACTACGCAGGTTGGCAAGCTTGGGAGAGGCATTATCCTTAATTTCACCATGCTCGTCAATAGCATTGGCAATCTGCTTTTCCAGACGGGTAAAAACCTGGAGGGCACTGCCAATCTCATTGAGCACAGGGGCTATTTCCTCCTCCTCTGTCAAAAAGTCCTTCATTTTGCGAATGGCCTCAGCTGTGGTCTGAACGTGCTGCAGAGCTTCCGGGTCCAGCACAGAACCCAGCTCTGCCCTCTTGACATCGGAAACAATGTTGTAGGCACCACCAAAGGGGAAGCGTCTTCCCTCATCCAAAATACGGACAGCCTCAGCAGTTTCCTCCTGTAGACGTTTAACCTCTTCAAAGGTGCTGGCAATACGCAGTGTCAGCAAAGCCTGACGTCCGAGAGCGGTAGCTGCTTTATTTGCCAGAATTTCCTTAACCTTATCAAATTCTAAAGTTTTAATAGCAAAACGAGCCATCTTATAAAACACCTCTAAAATAATGTCCGCGAGTAGTGTTGGGTAAATTCTCCTCCACTACAATTTCGCCACGTAATACCTGCTTGTAGAGGGAGGTTATCTTACCGGTTTCTTCTACAGAGTAGTTACGGGCATCAATATGCAGGCTATTTACGCCAATACCCTCCATGTGCTTCACATTAGTCAGCAGGGACAGGTCATGGGCATTCAGAATATGCATTTTGCAGAACTGGTCCGTTACTACGGGGAACTGGGCCTCCTTACGGTCACCCAAATAAAGGGGTTCACGGCAGTTGAATTGGCAGGCGCCCTTATCCAGCTGGCCTAAGAAGCTGCCACCGACGCAGTACTCAGAAACCATCATTTCCAGACGTCCCTGCACCATGCATTCCACAGGAATGGGTGCTACAGCTGCTAAATGCTCCACCTGCCCCATAGTTAATTCGGGAGAAAGCACTACGCCCTGGGCACCATGTTCCTGCCAAAATTCCATTGATTGTACATTATAGATATTCAAACTGAAATCTGCCCACAGCGCTAATTGAGAATATTTTTTAGCCAAGGGCCACAAGCTATTATTGCTGATATAAACAAAATCCGGCTCCAGCTCCTGCCAGAAAGCAAATAGCTGGTCAAAATACTGCAGCTGGGCTTCCTTTACGATACGAGGAGTAGCAAAAGCAATCTGCTTACCCATATGACGTACCTTTTGCACCGCCAGCTGGTAATCTGCCTTAATTATTACCTTCGTAGTAAAGCTGTCACCGCCAAAAATAATCCGGTCCGCACCTGCATTTAGAGCAGCCTGCAGCTTATCCAGAGAATCGCAGTGAACGGTTACCAGGCTGTGACGGCTCCTGCTGCCCTTTTCACGGGGCACCAGCTCTACCTGAGTTTTATAGCGGGGCCTGCGTGCCGGAGCAAAGGCCTCAATACGCGCCGCATCCAAAGCTTCAGCAGCCATACGACGAGCCTCGTTCATTTCACTCATGGGTACCATAACGTTTTCGTCATGAACGAACTCTAAGTCCTCCAGGCAATATTCCGTCGTACCTAAACGGTCAATCTGCTTCCGCACTACTGCATCATCCAGAGCACGCTTTCTAGCCGCCTCAACAATAAAGTCCGTTTCACCATAACCCTGATTGCCCTCATCATCCGTCAGCAGTACGCTCATGGGCTGTCCTAAACGGGCTACCACCTGAGCCTTGACAGGAATACGCTTTTTAGCATCAGGTCCAAAAAACTGTTGGGCATAATGCATCAGCTTATCATCCAGAGTACGGAAAACGCGGTCATTAAAGCGTACACCATTAGGTACGTCAATAGTAACCTGCTGACCGGGCTGAGCACTTTCCACACGCTGACCCTTAAGCAGCATTTCTGTCACCGTAGTACCTACACGACCACCTACACTGACCCAAAATTCTAGACCATCACCCAAATGAAGCTCCTTGTCCAGCTTAATGGTTGCTTTATTATTAGCCTTATCCAGCTTAGTTACACGCCCCATAAGTACGCCACGATTATTAGGACGGCGGTCACTCATCATGTTCCGTCCTGGGCGGTCTAACAGATAAGCAGTGGTAAAATCACGGTTAAAGATCTGCTCAATATTAGCAAAATCCTCCTCCGGTACCTGGTAATTTCCTGCCAGATAGCTATCCATCGCTCTACGGTAAGCATCCACCACTACCGCTACATATTCAGGTCGCTTCATACGGCCTTCTATTTTATAAGAAACAACACCTGTCTCAATCAACTGAGGCAGAATGCTTAAGGTATTCATATCCTTAGGGCTGAGCAGATACTGGCCTGCATCCTTACCTGCCAGCAAATCCTCACCCTGGGCATTCATCAGCTTATAGGGCAGACGACAGGGTTGGGCACAGCGTCCCCTATTACCGCTACGGCCGCCAATCAGACTACTCATCAGACACTGACCAGAATAGCAGACACATAATGCCCCATGGATAAAGGTTTCGATTTCCGTCCTTTGCGTAGCACAGGCAGCCTTAATCTCCTCCAGACTCAGCTCACGAGCAAGGACAGTACGCTCCATACCTGCCTCTGCGGCAAACTCCACGCCACTACTATTAGTGACGGTCATCTGTGTACTAGCATGAAGAGGCAGCTCCGGTACCAAAGCCTTAGCAAGACGAATAACGCCCATATCCTGTACGATGATACCATCCACGCCTACATTATTCAAAAAGAGCAGGTATTCGGCCAAGTCCTTCATTTCACTATCATCCACCAGAGTATTAACCGTGATATACAATCTTACCCGGTGCATATGGGCAAAATAAACTGCCTTAGCCATCTCTTCCCGATCAAAATTGCTGGCATACTGACGCGCACCAAAGGCCTTACCACCCATATAGACGGCATCCGCACCTGCGTTAACAGCTGCTTCCAGGGCCTCCCAGCTACCTGCAGGAGCAAGCAGCTCCAGCTTCTGTTCCTTTTTTTTGGACATTACCATAATCCCTTCTAACGTTCTTTAGCCAATTTCAATAACTTATCATAGTCCTGACGCAGCTGATACAGTTCACCGGCCAGGTCCAAAGCAGCCCATACAGCCAGCTTGTCCTTGGAATGAACCTTTTTCTTATTAGAAAGCTCCGTCAGCTTTTCATTGACAATATTAACTACGTTTAAAACATCTTCCTCGCCAGCGTCCGTATGTAAAACATATTTTTCATTAAGAATCTCCACAGAAATAGTTTTCTTCTCCATCCCTACTCCTTCACCACCACAGTAAAGCTAAAGCTATCCAGACTATTCTTTTCCCAAGGACGTTTATACTCCATCAGTACCTCATGGGTACCTGTTTTTTGTGCGGTCAGCATAATTATTTCCGTACCCGGAGAGCCTACCCTGGCCTCCTCTGCTCTAGGCATAATAAAGGAACTGCCGGCATTTACCACGCCATCAGTTTCCCCTCCTACTACAGTAGCCTGCCAGCGATAGCCGGTGGTAGGATTAGATTCCAACTTTAAGGCCAGTAAGCCACCCTTTTCCACGGTCACAATCTTATTCTTAGCGTTGCGGGTCAATCTAGCAATCTGCACCAGACGACCTGCCTCACCAATGCGTACGGAATCCATCAGCTGGCCATAGGGTACGAAAGCAGTATAGCCTGTTTTTTTGTCCTGGCGGGTATAAATACCCTTTTCAGCAAACATGACATCCTCGTATTCCCCCAAAGCAGCCTGAACCTTTTCATTCTGGATAAAGAAATCATCTACCATAAATTCCTTACCCGTAGTCAAATCAATATTAACACCCTTATAGGCTACACGCTCCTGATTATTAGCCTGCAGCAGGATGCTGACCAGACTAGGACGGTTTAATTGAACCTCGTAGCTAAAAGTGCCCTTATGGCCTACCTTATCCACCAGATCTTCTAAATAATCTTTTAAAATGGCATTAGCCTTTTTTTCCAGAGTTACATCGTTGCTACCGTCAATTACAGGGATATTACCCACGGAACGGGCAATGGAAGTGGGTTCAGCCAGTATCGTAGTCTGCTGGTCAGCCCACGCAGGCAGGGATAAAAGCATACAGAACAAAGTAGTAAGTAAAAGCTTCATGGCATTACCTCCTTATCCGGATCATAGGCTCTTAATATATTCAATAGCCTTGTACATTCTTGCCAAGGTTCTCTCCTTACCTAAAAGCACCATAACATCAAACATACCGGGGCTAACAGTTCTACCAGTCAAGGCTAAACGGGTAGGATGAATAACCTTGCCCAGGGACAAGCCATTTTCTTCAGCAATTTTATTATAAGCAGCCTCAGTGCTGGTCAAATCATATACTTCATCAGCTTCAATAGCTGCAATACATTTCTCCAGCAGCGCTACAGCTTCCGGTTTAAAATGCTTAGCTACGCCCTTTTCATCATATTCGGTAACATCCTTGAAGAAATAGGTGGAAGCATCAGCAACCTCTTGCAGAGTTTTAACACGAACACGCACAGTATCCACTAATTTGGCAAAATAATCCTTATGGGCTGCCAACCATTCAGCATCGCATAGACCATCCTTAATAAAGAAGCCTTCTACCTCGGGAAGAATCTTTTCCAACGGCAGCTCGGACAGGTATTGGCCGTTCATCCAGGTCAGCTTCTTAGTATCATAAACAGCTGCCTTTTTGGACATTTGTTCCAACTCGAATAATTCCACAGTTTCAGCCAAAGTAAAAATTTCTCTTTCATCACCAGGGCCCCATCCCAAAAGGGTCAGATAATTGATGATGGATTGGGGCAGATAACCCTGTTCACGAAATTCTTCTACAGAGGTTGCACCATGGCGTTTGCTCAGTTTAGAACGATCCGGTGCCAAAATCATAGGCATATGGCCAAATTTAGGCGGCTCCCAGCCCAAAGCTTCATACATCAGCAGCTGTTTCGGAGTATTGGATAAATGCTCCTCAGCACGCAGGACATGGGTCATTTTCATCAAATGATCATCCACTACCACGGCAAAATTATAGGTGGGCATACCATTGCTCTTCATAATAACAAAATCATCAAACTGATCCATACTAAAGGTTACATCACCATGAATCAAGTCATGGACGGTAATGGTACCTTCAACAGGAATCTTAATACGAACGGAATAGGGTTCACCAGCAGCTACACGCTTAGCAGCTTCAGCAGGGTCTAAATCACGGCAGGTACGGGCATAGCGGAAGGGCTGCTTGGCAGCTCTTTGCTTTTCACGAGCAGCGGCCAAATCCTCCGCAGTGCAGAAACAGTAGTAAGCCTTACCCTCATCCAACAACTGTTGCACGTATTTGTTATAGAGCTCACGGCGTTCGGATTGATAGTAGGGGCCATAGTCGCCACCTACCTCAGGACCCTCATCCCAATTAAGGCCCAACCATTTCAAGCTGGTCAAAATCTGGCTAACGGAATCCTCTTTTAAACGTTCAGTGTCCGTATCTTCAATACGGAGAATCAGCTTACCACCCATCTTACGGGCAAAAAGCCAGTTGAACAAGGCAGTGCGGGCACCACCAATATGTAAATACCCAGTAGGACTGGGAGCAAATCTTACGCGAATATCAGACATAGTATCGTCTCCTTAATTTAAAAATAAAAATTCTTTTTCATATTAATTATATAACTAATAGATATTGATGTAAAGAAAACGACCACCGAATTTAATCTCGGTAGTCGTTCATTACTTATTTCTCCTTTTTAGCCCCTTGACGACGGTTGCTACCGGTCTTCGGTGCCTTACGCTTATTGACTACTGAATTACGACCACGCTTGGGTGTATTATTCTTCTTAGCTTTGCCTGTGGAAGCACTAGCTACGCTTCGACGTGCTACGGTCTTACCTTCCAGATTTTGACGCTCCATAGTCACGTTCAGCTTATTTTCAATATTGCGCAACCATTTTACCTCATCAGCGGTATATAAAGTAACGGCAATACCATCATTACCGGCACGACCAGTACGACCAATACGGTGCACATACCATTCCGGATCATGGGGAATATCGTAATTGATAACATGAGTAACGCCTTCCACATCCAGACCTCTAGCTGCCAGGTCACTAGCAACTAGAATCTGTATTTTAGCGTCACGGAAGCTCTTCATAACTGTTTTACGCTTGGCCGGAGACATCTCACCATGGAGCACGTCCACATTATAGCCCTGCATGCCCAACCATTCTCCCAGCTCCTTAGTACGTTCCTTACTCATACAGAAAACAATCATCAGATAAGGATTATATCGATCAATTAGACCTGCCACAACCTTATTTTTATATTCATCCGTAGTTTTAAGGCAGATTTGTCTGATTTTGGCAACAGTAGCCTCCTCCGGATTAATATCAATCAGAGCGCAGTTCTTAGTAATGTGCTTGCCCAGCTTCCGCACCTCCTCAGAAAGGGTGGCAGAGCAAAGCATGGTCTGATGCTCCGGATTTGTCATGCTGATCAGCTCCCCAGCTTCGTCAATAAAGCCCTGCTGCAACATTTCATCCACTTCATCCAGAACCAGATATTTTACCCCGCCCAAGGAGGTATTACCCTTACGGATATGGTCCAGCAAGCGACCTGTTGTACCAATGAGTACATGACTTTTGCCTTCCAACTTATGCTTTTGGGTTTCAAAATCACGACCACCAGTAACTGCCAGCACCTTAATCTCCCGGTCACCAATAATCTTCTTCAGTTCTGTGGCTACCTGCTGACTCAGCTCCCTTGTGGGGGTAATTACCAGAGCCTGTACATAGCTCTTACTAGTATCAATTTTTTCTACCAGGGGCAGCAAAAAGGCCATGGTTTTACCTGTGCCTGTTTGCGCTCTGGCAATAACGTCCTTACCTGCATATAGGGCGGGAATCGCCTGCTCCTGTACGGGCATGGGCTTTCTAATTCCCATCTTTAACAATAATTCCACTGTTTGGGAACATACCTTTAATGCCTCAAAGCCATTCGCCATTCTCTTTACCTCTTTTCCTTCTTGCTTTATATAGACTGCAGTCCAGCTGCTCACTTTATTATCTAGCCCGCTATGCGGATACATAAAAAAATCTCAATGCCACCCAGCACTGAGAACATTGCTTACACAGTATAAACTTTTCTCTGCTCCAAGCTTCTTGCCCTAAGCATCACTGCTGCCCTTATAGCATTATCATTATAACATAAATTATTATGCCCTGCAAAGATAGCCCCTTTTCTTCACAAGAATTTTACTTAAGTAGTACCGCCCTTGTACTTTGACTATTTGACATTTAACCTAGATAGGTCTACACTAAAGGAGAAGTGCAACAAGCCTTCCTTGATGCACCTTTGCTGGACAATAGCTCCCTATCCACTATTATCCTCCACTGATAATAAAGGAGTGTGTTTATTATGGATAAAAAAGTTCCCATGCGGTCCAATACCGCAGTCGATGCCAAGGCCTTTACGCTACAGGCCTATCAGGCAGCTTTTAATGAAACCAAGGAGGCGCAGGAGGATTCCCGTATTGTCCTCTTTACCAGCTCTGCCTCTATTATCGGTACGGTAGTTACCTCCAAGGAAAGAGAGGGCTACGTACAGTTGAATAGTGCCATGCTGGAAAAACGCGATAAGCTGATGCAGAAGCTGGAGGAAGAAAAAATTCCCTTTATCAATAATGCCTCCACCATCCAGCTGAAAAACGTTACCATCCGTTCCTTCAGTAATCCAGAGGCTTCCCTGAAGCTGCCGGTTATGAATATTTTTGCTGACCAGATTGTAGGTTTTACCTTTGGTGAAGTTGCTCCCAACGACTTTTAAGTACTAAAAACAACAACCGCCAGTAACTCGTCAGATATAGCCTATACAAAAGAGAGCTCCGCAGCAATGCGAAGCTCTCTTATTTTTTGCCTTATTTAATATTTTTGATATTACCCTGTTTAATCTTGCTTTCCGTGCCATTGAGCAGACGTTTAATGTTTTCCTTATGACGTAAAACTACGAACATAGCCGCTAAAACACAGAGCACAATATAGGAGGTATGGTAACCTAAATACCAGGCCAAAAAAGGTGTGGAACAACCAGCTACCATGGACCCCAAGGATACATAACGGGTTAATAATACGATAACTAACCAAATGCCAAAGCAGATTAAGGAAGAATCCGGCATAAGGAATACCAGGATACCCAAACCAGTAGCAACACCCTTACCACCTTTTAAGCCTAGGAATAAGGAATAGCTATGACCTAAAATAGCGCCTAAAGCAGTAACAACATTCAACAGGGAATCTGCATAAAGGTAATTCACCAAAGCAACTGCTATAATACCCTTTAACATATCTGCCAGCATTACCAAAGCAGCGGTCTTTGCACCTACTGTTCTGAAAACATTGGTAGTACCGATGTTCTTGCTACCGTACTCGCGGATATCAATGCCAAAGAATGCTTTTACAATCCACAAGCCGCAGGGCACGGAACCTAAAACATGGCCTAAAGCAAAGCCTAATACATAATGTAGTACTCCTATTTCGCTACCCATCATTATTTATTTTCCATCTCCTAATCTTCTTCGTTCTTACCGCGGATAATCATCTGGATAGGAGTGCCCTCAAAGCCAAATGCCTCGCGTAGTTTATTTTCCAAATAACGTTGATATGAGAAGTGCATAATCTCAGGATCGTTAACGAAAATAACAAAAGTAGGCGGTTTAATCTTAACCTGAGTTACATAAAGAATCTTCAGGCGTTTTCCATGCTCACTGGGAGGCGGATTAATAGCAATAGCGTCCTCAATAACCTGATTCAATACACTGGTAGCCACACGCATAGCATTTTGCTCTGCAACATAGGAAATAACCTCGGGCAGGCGGTGGATACGCTGCTTAGTAACAGCAGAAACATAAACTACCGGAGCATACTGAAGGAATACCAGCTCATTACGCAGCATTTCCGTATAACGCAGAGTGGATGTATTATCCTTTTCATACAAATCCCATTTGTTAACTACCAGGATAATAGCCTTACCAGCTTCATGAGCATAGCCTACAATTTTCTTGTCCTGGTCGGTAACACCCTCCACGGCATCAAAAACCATTAACACTACATCACTGCGATCCACTGCACGCAAGGAACGCATGATACTATATTTTTCGATAGGCTCATCAATTTTCGCCTTACGACGCATACCAGCTGTATCAATAAAAAGATATTTCTGCCCCTCACGAACAACCTGGGTATCGATAGCGTCACGGGTAGTACCTGCTACATTGCTGACAATGGAGCGCTCCTGACCTACCAACGCATTAAAGATGGAGGATTTGCCCACATTAGGACGACCAATCAGCGCTACCTTGATTTCATCATCATCATCAATTTCACCAAAGGTATTTTTTTCAGCAAATTTGCTGACTACAGAATCCAGCAGATCACCCAAGCCCAAATGGTTAGCCGCAGAAACAGGAATAGGCTCACCAATACCTAAATTATAAAATTCGTAAATGCTCATCTCCTGCTTAGGAGAATCAGCCTTGTTAATTGCCAGAACAATGGGCTTTTTAGATTGACGCAGCAGCTTGGCTACCTCTGCATCCTCACTTGTAATACCTGCACGGGCATCACAAACAAAAAGAATAACATCAGCCTCACGAATGGCAATCTGTGCCTGTTGACGAATGGATACGGCAATGGCATCAGCATTCATAATTTCAATACCACCGGTATCAACCATCATAAACTCATGGTCCAGCCATTCAGCTGTAGCATACAGTCTATCACGAGTTACACCGGGAGTATCTTCAACAATAGAAATTCTACTGTTGGCAAAAATATTAAACAATGTAGATTTACCTACGTTAGGACGACCTACAATTGCTACTATCGGTTTTCCCATCTTCGTACTCTCTCCTTTTAGTGATCAATGCCGTCGCGGGAGGAAACGCCCTTATGGAAATAATGCTTAACCTCCTGCATGTCAGTCACCAGATCTGCAATTTTAACTATTTCCTCCGGTGCCCCACGGCCAGTCATAATAATTTCAACCTTATTCTTATATTCCTTTAAAAATTCCGCAACTTCCTCTGTGGGCAGCATCTTAGTGGCTAAGACAATGTTCAGCTCATCCAGAATATAAATATCTGCTTCCTGCTTGGCAATAGTTTTCTTAGCTAATTCCCAACCATCACGACACATCTTTAAATCAACGGGGTCCGGATTACGGAAATTAACAAAGGCATCCCTACCCACCTGTTTTAAAACAAAGCCGGGTAAAAGCTTATAAGCTCTTGCTTCACCATAATCGGGATCGTCCTTCAAAAAAGAGAACATAGTAGTTTTTAAATTATAACCGGCACCACGTAAAGCTACCCCCAAAGCAGCTGTAGTCTTCCCCTTACCGGTACCTGTATAAACCTGTAACATTTTAACCCTCCTTAGGTGTGGTCAGTAAATGCAAAAGCTCCTTGGCATCAGCTGCCACCTCAACTGTTCCCCGATATTTCCCCTTAAATTCCTTAAAGGACATATCATCTAAAAACAAATTATCACTATTCAAAACTACTGCCGGCAACACTAAACGTGCTCCTGTAGGTACAGCAGTTAAAATATCACTACCAGTTAAAAGGCCGGTAACATTTACCTTACCGCCAAAGAACAAATTGGGTATGGACATAAATTTATGCTCCACCTGATATTTTTCGGCCAGGTCCTCCATTAAGGGTTTCAAAACCTTATAAGCCGACTCACCGACCGGGATAATAGCTGGTTTAGCAGCTTTCACCCTCGTCATCACCTTCAGAGTATCCTCCCATTCCGTAATAAACTTACGAGTCAGACCGATACCATTTTCTAATTGTGGGAAACCATCATACCAGTCAGCAGGAGGTACCTCTCTGCCTGCTAGCAGATAAAATTCATCCCCCAGGTAAACAAAGCTCTTGCCATCTTCCCTACGACATTGCGCCTGCCAGGCAGTTACCTGATCCACCAGAGCTTCAGCCTCTTCCCTCGTAAAGGTACGCATACCGGGCAGGTGCTCGCGATGCTTAGTTAAGCCGACCGGCACCACGGCCATGGTCAAAACGCCGGGATGAAGTGCACGCAGATCAGCAAAGGTCTTTGCTAGGATATCCCCATCATTGTAGCCGGGACAGCAGACAATCTGAGTATGCACCTGAACGCCAGCATCAATGAGGCGATGCAGCTTTTCCATCAACTCACCGGCAAAGCGATTCTTCATCATCGTACAACGTACCTGAGGGTCGGTCGCATGAACAGATACGTACAGAGGAGTCAGATGATTGCGGATAATACGGTCAAAATCATCATCCTTCATATTAGTCAAAGTAATAAAATTACCATAAAGGAAGGATAGACGGTAATCATCATCACGAACATAAAGACCGGGTCTCATACCAGGAATCATCTGATCCACAAAGCAGAAAATACATTTATTATAACAGGTTCTTACTTTATCAAAAACTGCTGCTTCAAACTCCAAGCCCAAATCCTCATCGGGATGCTTCTCAATGCGGACTTTTCTGCGTTGACCAGCGGCATTCTCTATCTCTAACTCTACTTCGTAATCAGAAGTATAAAAGCTAAGCTCAATAATATCCTGTATCTGTACGCCATCCACGCTGCACAGCTTTTCTCCGGCCACGATACCGGCAGCTTCAGCTAGGCTATGTCTACGTACACCACTAATATTACCTTTCATGGGCTAACTCCTTTTACTAAAAATTATTTATTAGCTTATTATAGCATACAGACTCTATATTTGCCAACTAATAGTCCATTTACACTATCAGTACAGGCTCCAGTAGTCTTATTCGTCCTCTAAAATTAAAGGTCCTAGCTTGCGCCAGGACCATATTTCTTTTAATTTTTCTATTAAGCTAATATAATTTCTAGAACAGAATTAACTCCCTGGTATTTTACCCTGCTATTTTCAGGCTTTTCTTTAAAGACTTGTACCACTCCTAAAGCCTTACCAGTCCGTCTCACAAATGCCGCTATAGTATTACGTCCATCTTCTTCGTAGACTACATCCGGCTATAAATAATGACTCCCGCCTGCTAGTAAATATAAATAAAAAATCTGGTAGTGCAAACACTACCAGATTAGAAAATTTAAGCCTTTTTAGCCTGTTTTTTTTGCCAGATGTAAGCCACTACAATCATAGCTACACCGCCAATATCGGTAAAGGAGCCGGGGATAATCAGGCAAATACCACCGATAAAGAAGATAATTCTTTGAACACGATTCAAAAGACTATTGCAGAAACCAATCATGGATACGGATACTGCCCACATACCAATAACAGCAGTAATAGTACTCAAGGTAATAGTCAGTACGGAAGCATTAATCATCAACAGTTCCGGTGCTAAAACAAAGATATATGGTACAATAAACGCCGCAATGGATAACTTAGCCGCAATTACACCCGTTCTCATGGGATTTGCACCAGCGATACCTGCACCTGCATAGGCCGCTAAGGCAACTGGCGGGGTAACGTCGGCAACAATACCAAAATAGAAAGCAAACATATGCGCAGCTAAAACAGGAATACCCATTTGTACTAATGCAGGAGCCGCAATAGTGGAGGTAATTACATAGTTAGCAGTGGTAGGCACGCCCATACCTAAAATCAGGGAGGTAATCATAGTAAAGAACATAGCCGGTAATAATTGACCACCGGACAAATCCAAAAGGGCAGTAGCAACCTTCAGGCCTACACCAGTTTTAGTTACAACACCAATAATGATCCCTGCAGTAGCACAAGCAATCAAAACGCCCAGAACACCCTTAGAACCATCAATCAGGCCCTGTATACCCTGTCTAAAGGTAATGCGGGTAGAAGCACGTAAGCTTGCACATACAATACTTAAAAGGATTGCCGCCAAAGCAGCACGCATGGGAGTAAAGCCACTTACCAAAAGGTAAACGATAACAATCAAGGGTAAGGCCAAATGACCTTTTTCTACAAAGAGGGTTTTAAATTTAGGCAAGTCTTCACGCGGAGTGCCCTTTAAGCCATTTTTCTTAGCCTCGTAATGTACACCCAACCATACGCCGATATAATACAAAAGTGCGGGAATAACCGCTGCTTTAACAACATCAAAATAAGGTACACCGACAAATTCTGCCATCAGGAAGGCTGCTGCACCCATTACCGGAGGCATCAATTGACCACCGGTGGAAGCAGAAGCTTCAACGGCACCAGCAAATTCCGGGCGATAGCCCAATTTCTTCATCATAGGAATAGTAAAAGCACCGGTACCTGCTACGTTACCTACGGAGCTGCCGGATACGGTACCCATCAGACCGGAAGAAAGTACGGCAACCTTAGCCGGACCACCTGCTGCCCAACCAGCTACAGCGTTAGCTAAATCGATGAAGAATTTACCCAGGCCAGTGGTTTCCAAATAAGCACCAAATAAAATAAACAGATAGATAAAGGTAGAAGACACACCCATGGGAGTACCAAAAATACCTTCAGTAGTAAAGAATAAATGTTCTATCATTTCCTGTAGACCAACACCACGGTGAGCCATAATACCAGGAATATATGGTCCTACAAAAGCGTAGATCATAAAAGTCAGAGCTACGGTAATCATGGGCCAGCCTACCACACGACGAGCGGCTTCAAATACCATCAACGTACCAATCAGACCAACAATAAAGTCGGTTTGAGTATTCATACCAGCACGGAGCACCAGTTCCTTATAATTAACTACGATATAAAGAACGCTGGCTGCACTGACAACTGCATAAGCAATATCAACCGGGTGAACAGATGATTTAGACCATCTCTTCCGCCCAGGGAACAATAGAAAAATTAACACGAAGCCAAAGGCCAAGTGAATAGCACGTTGTAAATGAGCGTCTAAAACACCGAACATAGCCGTATATAATTGAAATACGGCGAATAAAATACAGATAGCATCAATAATATGTTTCCATAAACCAGTAAATTCACGTTTATTGGATTCCTTATCGTATCTTTGCAATACCTCATCTGCAGAAAGTTTTTGATTAACTTCTTTTGCAGTCATGGCATAGCACCTCCCCTTCATTTTTTTAAATCATCCTCATTTAATCCAATATTGCCAACGTCGTTCCACTTTTATTTCAACTAGACTCCCATGTCCAAACAATTCACATAAATTATATGTCTGACCATGATGAACGATACAAGGCAATGCCTGTTCAGCAATCCGTAATTTTACTGTTTTATACGGTCTATTCATCTCCACGACAAATTTGCCATCGTCAGTATGCCGAAACTTACCATCGGCAGGAGAATAGGGATAGCCCCAGCCAAGGGACTCAAAACGCGTATGCGTCAATATCAAATCATTGATACCCTGAACCCTGTAGTATTCTTCCCAAGGCGTTTTTTCCACTGAATGAGTAAAGGTAATATACCAGGTATCACCCACCTCAGTAGCAAAGCTGACACTTTTTCTATTTCCTTCAGGATTTAAAGAAACTACAATATTGTTAGCGTACCAAAAAAAACACAAAAAAACAAGTAATAAAAAATAATATAAGTAATTTTTTTTTCTAAAAAAAGACTGGAACCCGGCTTGCCCCGGTTTCCAGTCTTGTAAATGCTGTTTCATTACAAAAGCTTATTTTTCAGCGTAGAATTTATCAGCACCCGGTGCAACATTAATGGACATGCCGTCTTTAGCGGTTTCCTTGGAAATAGCATCAGCAGCAGCATGAGCAGCCTTCATACGATCAAGATTGTTGTACAAGGCCTTAGTTACATCATAGGCGGTCTGGTCATCCATCTTGTCGGTTACAACAAGCATACATTTAACTGCAACTGCAGGAACGTCCACAGTCTGTTTATTATAAGTATTGGCATCAATGTTCAGCTTAGTGTAGAAGGGATATTTCTGAATTAGTGCATCAGCTTTATCCGCATCAACAGGAACTAAAACAACATCATGCTGAGTGGAAATATCCTGGATTGCAGCAGTGGGGTGACCAGCAGTTACAAACGCAACATCAATATTGCCATCCTTCAAAGCACTAGCAGCTTCACCAAAGGATAAATACTGTTCGTCAACATCATCATAGGTAATACCATAAACTTCCATAATCTGACGCGCATTAGCTTCAGTACCGGAGCCTGCAGCACCAACTGCTACACGTTTACCTTTAAAATCATCAATAGAATCAATGCCGGTTTTCTTTAAAGTAACAATTTGAATAGTTTCAGGATACAAGGTAGCCAAACCCTGCAAGCCCTTTACTTGTTTACCAGCAAACATTTCAGTGCCATTAGCTGCATAGTAGGAAATATCGTTTTGAATAAAAGCAATATCTACCTTGCCTTGGTTCAACAGATTAACGTTAGCCACGGAAGCACCAGTGGATTGTGCAGAAGCATTGCAGCCGGGAATATTTTTATTTAAAACATCGGACAATGCGCCACCCAGGGGGAAATAGGTACCAGCGGTACCGCCTGTTGCAATATTAATAAATTTTTGTGCAGCAGGTGCTTTGTCATCTCCACCACAACCGGTTACTAAAGCAGCCATAGCTACCATGCCCAGCAAACAGCTGGCTAATTTTTTCATTTTCATTTAAAACCCCTCCTTGAATTGCGAACTAGATACAGTTCACCATATAAATAAATACTATACCTTTTGTATTTCGAGGAAAAAACAAAAATTCCTGCAAAAAATTTCCCAAAATTTTATGTATACAGAAATACATTTTCTGTTTTGCCTAAAACCAATCTTTGTGTTACAATGTTAACATATTAATTTAAGGAGTGTGCACAAAATCATGAGTAATAGCGCTTATACTTTAAAACTTTCTCGTACTCTGTACGACAATGTTTATAGCTGTATGTTATTTAATGAAAATCAACAACCTATCGGCAAAATGCGTATCGTTCCCAGTATCCCATTGGACCGCAGTGCAGTCCCCGAGGATGCTCCCGTAGTACCGGCTTACCTGCTGGTAATCGTAGATGATGCTGATATCAATAAGGATAATTTAATTGACTTCGAAGAACGTGCAACCTATACTCTGTTAAAACGCTTCTCCACCGAAGTTATCAATTTCCAACATTGCCAATTCTACTATCCTTCTCCTGCTTTTATTTTTGAACAAGCAGATGCTCTGGACCCCAAAGCAAATCCTGAAGTAAACTCCATGATGTAATTTTTCTTAAAAGAAAATCCGTAGGCTCCACCAGCAGGTGTAGCATACGGATTATTTTTTACCTATTTTTATTCTAGCTCACAAAGTTACATAAAGAGCCTTAAAACGAACACTACTACCGCACCGATAGCCGCAAAAACGACCAAGGTAGGCAGCAGGAAGAAAAATAAGCCTACGATGGCAGCCAAAACAATTAATGTAAACAACAAACCGCTACTACAGCCCATAGTATGTACCTTAAACTGAGGCGGTACCTGCTGTCGCATTTCCTCCTGACCATCCTCACGACGCTGTCTGCCAAATTGCGGACGGTCCTCCTCCCTGGTCTGCTCCTCGTGCTTTTCTTCATGGTACTTAGTACTACCATCTTCTTCAATAGTTACACCATTAAAGGTATCTCTTTCACGTGCAGACAACACCTGGGCATCCTTTTTAAACTGATAATGGCAATAGGGACATTCACTAACCTGAGCCTCTACTTCTCTGCCACAAAAATTACATTTCATAAACATCTCCCCTTTATTTCGCAACTGTCATCATAATCAAGCCATGCTCATTCACATAACGCGGGTCGTATTCTTCTAATTGCAGCGTAGCCTGTACTATTTTCACCATCTTATCAAGATTAATTTTTTCCAATCCCTGAACAATACCTCCATCTGTCAACCGGTTCAGACGCATAAAGGTTTCTACGATAGCAATGCACCAGAGAATCTGATCATTGGCATTAATAGTATAGCTTTGCAGAAAATCACCCGCCATATTTCTTATTAAGGTCATATCATAGGAAGCTATATTTAAAGTTCTCTGTAAAATACGCAAAGTCCTTGTAAAAATCGGTTCCACACTGGCTGGTATTTCGGCCGGCTCATAATTCTGTACTTTGGTTTGATAGCCAAAGCTTTCCAACATAACATAGGTGGAATAAAGTGAAAATATATGACGCACCAGCAAGGGATAACGGCTGATAAATTCTTTCCAGGAAGGCACATGCCCCCAGGAAGCACTTACCCATTTCCGCAGTTCTAAAAGCTGGTCAAGCATTTTCTTACGAAAGCCCTGCGGCAAATAAACACTGTTAATATAGTCCATTGCCCTATAATCATTGCCATATAAGTGGCCGATAAGCAGCCAATCCTTTTTGACTACATTTTCCTCTGTGGGAATGAACACGGAGAAATACTCCTTGGTGAAAAAATCACGGCATGCGTAAAAGCCGTCCTCCTCCTGATATTCGGCACTAAAAATCCTTAGGGTCGTTCCTTGAAGCTCCTCCAAATAATAACGGTCCGCCTTCCCCCAATGAAGCTTATCCTTAGCAAAACCCTTTTCATAAAAATACTGGATGGGGGTCAAATCAGTTCTCAGCATATGATAGTCAAAAAGAAAGTATTGCCAAAATACCTCTTCATGACCAACAGTATTAGGAGCAAGCTCCTCCCTATCCTTGACCAGTACTACATCAAAAAGCTCCAGTGCCTTTAAATAATCTCTTTTATAATTGTCCTTAGTGAAAAATACCTGCAAAGGTTTTTTCAACATCGCATAGGCATTATCTAAATTGTAAATAACACCCTCATCGGGATCTGGAGTTGCAAAACGGGCATATTCCTTAGCCTCGGGCAGGAAATTACCTTCTCTGTCCAGTAAAGCCAATTTTCCCTGGGGTAAAAGTAAAGCCTTTGCTTCCCGGGGCGCATTAACATGCAACACCATCCGCTTGGTAACAAGATAATTAAAGAAATCCTGCCAGCAATCCAAATATTCGCTCAGCTTTGCTTCATCTAGTTCAAAGCCAGGAATATTACGTCCCAGCCAAGCTACCATATCAATAAAATCATCCCTATCCAACATACCGATATCACTTTCGTCCATTTGTAAATATAGGATGATCATAAAGATTTGTTCATATTTGACCATAAGCTGCTCATCATTACAGCCAGCCCAGGCCTGGGTACGTAAATAGCCCTCTATTTCCTTCCGCTTTAAAATATTTTGCGGATTAGCCTCACTACTATATATATATTCTATTGCGTCAAAAACATTTTCCACTATTAAATCACGTCCTATTGTACATATTAACCATGATGAACTAATTATAACATATCTTTAAGCAAATTTTCAGAATCACTCTTTTTATCACAAAATAAACACAATAAATAAAAAAAGCGAGCAAAAATGCTCGCTTTCCTCTATGAAAATAGAATTATAAACTGGCTCCCCGAGTAGGACTCGAACCTACGACGCCCTGATTAACAGTCAGGTGTTCTACCGGCTGAACTATCGGGGAATTATTTAACACAAGTAAGTATACCTCTTTACTATGATTTTGTCAAACCATTTTAGAAAATTCTGCAGGCTCCGTAGTAACGTGCACCCCAATAACCACTGAAAGCATCGGACACGGTAATACCAGTGCTGGTACCAGCATGAATAAACTTGCCATTGCCGAGATAAATGCCGCAATGAGAAGCACCAGCCTCATAGGTAGTAAAGAAAACCAAATCACCTATTCTTAAATTATCACTGGATACATAACGACCGTAATCCATTTGCACATCTGCAGTACGGGGAATAGAAACACCGGCACGACCAAAAACATACTGAGTGAAACCAGAACAATCAAAACCATAAGGGCTAGTTCCGCCAAATACGTAGGGCACACCTATCATGCTATAGGCTACACGCACTATTTTGCGGATAATGGCACTGTGACCACTTCTGTTAGGAGGTAATTCATTATTCATCAATGCACGATAGGTTGCTCCACCTACAATGCCATCAACCTCCAAATTACGGTCACGCTGAAAGGCCTTGATAGCTGCTTCAGTATCATTACCGAAAACACCATCAACATAGCCAACGGTATAGTTTAACTCGGCCAAGCGTTTTTGGATACCAACTACTACCTGACCTTCATCCCCATATTCAAAAGCAGCCAAAGCAGTATTTGCCTGGATAAAGCATAACGCCGCTGCTAAGCACAAACTCACAAAGCCTCTCCTCATGAACAACCGTCGCCCCTTTCTAGTTTCCATACATATATATATACTTATTATAACACAGAAACAGCATTTAGGTAGTCCCAAATCGAAAAAATATTTTACTTAATGAGATTTTTTCTCATAATTTCTCAATTATCTATTTAGTACCTGGTCATAATTTTTAAGTAAAATTCCTTTTTAGTCACAGCTTGGGGAAACTTCCAGCTGGTATTGCTTTCAATTACCTTCTACAATAATAAGACAATTCCTTGTCTTGCTACCACCAAGCTTTCAGCCGCTATAAAAAAAAGCCAGGTGGTCACTTAATCGTGGTCTTTTTATTAACCGTCACCATGTCTTACCCTTGAAACAGCAAAAGACCCCTCTAAATACCTAGTAGCTGAAGCTTCAGCTGCCAGATATAAGAGAAGTCTTGTCAATGCAATTTTATCAATTAGCTTTCTTATCTACTCTTGTAAAATAAACAATATATTCGCCAATCTTTTTATGGTCATCATAAACTGCCAAATATTTACCGTCCGCCGGTAAATCCTTGGAAGTAATAACAGCAATCTTTAAGCCAGGTGCACGCTGCTGTAGGCGTTCCACGGTACCTAAATGGGAATCGGAGTGGAAACAGCCATTTACGTGGTAAATAAAGCTTTTGGGTTCATCCTGAAGAAAATCAAAAATGCTCTCTGCCATTTTGTCATCCTTAATACATTGTGCAGCAAACATTCTATCCATCCGCAGCTGCATTTCCTGAGAGGCTTCCCCACGGCTCATATGGCCAAAAAATTTATCCTTGTAAGCGCCCTCGGGAGCAGTAGTTTCACGGGGTAGATATTTTTTATAATCATATCCAACCTTATCTGTATTACCATCCACTGCTACATAATGAGCCATAAAGCGAGGAATATTAGCTGCTACTACAGGCAGATCATGCGCTTTAGCAAATTCCACCAGCTTACGATAGTCAGCCTTATAGCGAGGCCAAGGACGGGAGTTGGCTAAGAAATTATCCTCACTAATCTCACCATCTAAGTACTCATCCAAAACATCCTGATTATCCGCCTCAAACATTTCCATGGATAAAACTAAACGATCACCATATTTAGCATACAGGCTTTCAAAAACCTCATATTCAATCTCGTGAAGGATATCCTGATCATGGTACTCACCAAAAAACAGCGCGTCATAGCCGTCCAAGGATGCTACCATTTCTTTAACATCAATCACCTTATCCGTGAAGGTATCGACTATTACCGTCTTCACCTCAGGCTTAACAGCTTCTACAACGGGTTCAGCAGCTGAAGCGCTGGCACATTGCAGCAGTCCCAGCATTAAACCCATGCTGACAAATTTTTTCCAATTCAACATTTTTTATCCTCTTCCTAATTATAAATGCCAAAAATAAGCATCTATTGCTTCCAGCAGGTAGTCCGCACCCTTTTCACCCATCAAGGGCAGATGCTTAGCTACCTGAGCACCATTAACAAAGGGAGCACTGATACGTACCTTCATATTATCGGCAGCGGCTTCCTCCAGGGTAATATCATCACCCAGGATGAGGGCCTTATGCATTTCTGCCAGGCAGTTCAAATAATCCTTTTCATCTGCATAATACTCTACGTCTTCAGGGCAATCGGGTATGGGCTTAAGAGAGTGAGTACAAATTTTATGAGAAATTTTAATGCCCGTACTAGCAACAAAAGCAGCTATGCCCATAATGGTATCGTAATCACCTTTCAGGAAGGCAGCTAAATGAGTTTTCTTGCGACCCATCATTTTATACATAGCCAGTTCAGCATTTTTCTCCTGTAAGCGGCCCATCAGTGCTGCGTTCACCTCAACATCCAACGCAGCTGCAACTGCCTCTAAGAATTCCATGGTAGCCTGATAACCATAGGGAACCTTATAAACATAGGGAATACCATATTTCTTCTCCATCAGCTGTGCAGCCTCCAGGGCTTCATAGCTGAGGACGATATTAATTTTAGCAGCGGCCAAATTCTGCAGCTCCTCTACAGAGGTATCTGCACAAAGACTGGTATTCAAATGGAAGCCGAAGCCCTCCTCCATCATGTTCTTGATTTCCCAGATATCGGATTGCATTCTAAACCTTCCCATGGAGGCTCCCAAAATATTAAAGGATTTTTCGTCCTTCACCGCTAGCGGCTTAGCTAATTTTTTTACCAGAAGAGTATTGATATCAAGAATACCCTTACTATAATCGCCACGGAAGCCGCCACGATCTACAGCAATCAGCTTAGCTTTAACCTCGGACTGCATATAATTGCAGACGCCTTTAATATCAGTACCGATGACTGCCGCAATGGAGGAGGTAACAACGAAGATAACCTTTGGATGTTGACTTTCGTCAATTTCCACAATAGCCTCTTCCAGACGGGTAACATCACCCATGATAACGTCATCCTCACTCATATGGGTAGTAAAAAGAGACTGCCTCCATTCTACTCCCAGAGTGCCATAAAGGCCCATGCTAAAATGAGTAGTTCCGGCAGGACCATATTCTAAGACCACACTGTCCTTAATGCTCAACAAGCTCCATACAATGCCCATACGGTCAGAAGGAACAGGGAGAAATCTACATAAACTCATAAGCCTAGCTCCTTTCTATAAGCAAAGCATTCATCAATAGCTTTTTCAATTTGACCTAATAAGTAGCTGGTGGTTTCAAAGCCCAACATATTCATCGCCATATCACTATGTACCACAGCAATACCTTTTTTACGCAGACGCGCGCCAAATTCGTGGCCTAAATAAAGATGGGGATGTAATTCATCATATACATATTGTAAAGGAGCAATATTAGCAGATTTGCAGAGTAAAGGATCGGCCTTGGCCAAAATGCCTTGAATATTCTCCTTATCATGCTCCGGCAATCTATTGGTCTGAATAACCTGCGGAACCATCCCCAAGCTAGTCATAAAATTGTTAATTTCAAAGCAGTCGTAAGGAGTATTGCCATAGATATAGGTAATGCCCTCCAGCTTGGACTGTTTTTCAGCAATTAAAGCCTTACATGCAGCATATTTTTCTTCAACTGCTGCCGGTACGGGTACTTCTAGATATTGGAAAAGGCTCTGGTAATTAGCATAGATTTTTTCCGGATCTGCAAAACGGTTAAAATACACATAGGGAATACCAAAATTAGCTTCCATTTCCTGGGCCAAGGGTAAAGCAATATCGTGAACTACGATATTAACCTTAGCGGCTGCAGCACGGCGCACCTCATCCACTGTACAACCGCTGGGCAGCTGCATGCCAATTTTCTGATTAGCCTCCTTAAGAAGTGCAGCCAGCTCAGTAGTAGCAAAGTCGCCCATACGTTGGCCTAAAACATTTATGCTGCCATCCTTTTCCTGAGGAGTCATCATAGCCGCACAAGCAGTCAAGGTCCTTTCCAGTCCTGGGAAATGATCCTCACATTTGAAATGCTCAGTATGTACAGCAGCTACAGGAATATGGTATTCCTTGCTCAATTCTTCAGCAATGGCGTCATAGTCATCACCAATGATTTCAATAACACAGGTAGTTACCAGGAAAACGCATTCAGGCTTATATTCTTCCATAATTTCTTTGAAGGTCTCATGCATTTTTTCAGTGCTACCAAAGGTTACATCATGGTCATTCAATACCACGGATACGCAACGTCCGTTCAAACCACCAAAATTTTCAGAATGAATGGTCATGCTTTTGGTGTAATAGGTACATTCGTCGGTACCTACTACAACCAGCAGGCTACCCTGAATTCCACCTACGGCCATAGCCGCACCCATCAAGGGGCAATGGGTACCAGGGAATAACGCATGGGTTAGCTGGGGAATATCCTTAACCTTCTTAGCTTTGCTTAAGGGTATTAGCTTACTAACGATTTCCTTACCTTTATTTTCTGTCATTTATGAACCTTCCTCTTTACTAAATTTCCTTATATACGATTAAAGGCTTTTTGCGGCCGGGCAGCTTAATGACGTCCGCCTCCACATTATAAACCTCATGAAGCATTTTAGGAGTAATAACCTCCTCCGGAGTGCCCTCGCTATATTTATGGCCTTCTTTGATAACGATAATACGATCGCTAACCTCCAAGGCCTGTTCCAAATCATGAAGCACCATAACCACGCCAATACCGGATTCACGATTCAGTTTTTTTACAACACGCATGGTTTCCTGCTGATGAGAAATATCCAAATAGGTGGTGGGTTCATCCAGGAAAAGGATTTCCGGCTGCTGTGCTAAAACAGTGGCAATCCACACCCTTTGAGTTTCACCACCGGAGCAGGCATTAATGGACTTATTACGCATATGCCAGGTACCAGTAGTCTTTAAAGCCCATTCAATAATCTCCTCATCCTCAGCAGTGTTACCCTTATACCATTTCTGATAAGGCACACGACCATAGGCAACCAAATCCTTAACCTTAAAATCTGGAGGAGCACAGTGCATCTGGGGCAGTACACCAATACAGCGCGCCAATTTTTTAGGTTCCATTTCCTTTAAATCACAGCCGTTGATAAATACTACACCCTTAGTATATTTTAGCAATCTTGTCAAGGCCTTCAGTACAGTGGATTTACCACTTCCGTTAGGTCCGATGATGGTAGTGATTTCACCCTTACGTACCTCTATGTCGATTTCAGGGATGATAATCAGTCCGTCATAGCCAATTTCCAAGTTCTGACCTTTAACTTCCACTTACTTTCCCCTTCTTTCTTAACATATATAGGAAAAACGGTCCGCCAGTAGCAGCCATAATGATACCCACGGGAATCTCCATACCAGGAATCAGGGTACGGCCCAAGGTATCTGCAGCCAAAAGCAGTACAGCACCTAATAAGGTACTAACCGGCAACAATGCCTTATAATCGGAACCAACCATCATTCTTGCAATATGAGGTACAACCAGACCAATAAAACCAATCATACCTGCTACAGAAACAGTGGACGCCGCCAGGAAAGCAGCAACACCGGACAACAGAACACGCACCCAGTTAACATTAATGCCCAAGCTTTTGGCCATTTCGTCACCTAATTGAAGAATATTAGCATTCTTAATACAGCAGAAGCCTAAAATCAGACCCAAGCCGGCATAAAAAGTCAAAACATAAACCTGTTCCCAATTACAACCGGACAAGCTGCCGTTTAAGAAAACCAGTACATTGGCTAGATTATCCGCATTCAGCATCTGCAAAAAGGAGTTATAGGAGCCCAACACAGTGTTAATGGCAACACCGGAAAGAATAATCCGCACCGGGTCCACACCATCACGCCAAGCCAGAATATAAATCAAAACACAGGCCAGAGCTGCACCAACAAAGGACAACAGCGGTACCAGAGAAATCATAGTGGGAAATAACAACAGCACAGTGGTAGCTGCTGTTACTGCACCGGCAGAAACACCAATAATACCAGGGTCTGCCAAGGGATTACGCATTACGGATTGGAGCAGTGCACCAGCTACAGCCAGGCAGGCACCTACCTCGATAGCCATAATCAAACGGGGTAAACGTAAATTTAGGACAATAACCCGGATGGGCCCGTCATCCTTATTGAGTAAAGCATCAACAATTTGAGGAATTGTGTATTCAGCAGTACCAATACTTAAAGTTACTAAGGAAAGTACCACCAGACATACAATTAAAACTAAGCTGACGCCACCTACTTTTAAAAGACTTACTTCCTTCTTCATCTTTATAAATTCCTAGCTTCCAAAATATCAATCAATTCATTAATATTGTCAATTACATTAATACCTGCACTAGCTACATACTTGATAGGCAGATAAACTACATGACCATCACGAATAGCGGAAATGGAGTTCCAGTATTCAGGATTTCTTGCAAAATCCTCCTCCATCACCTTCTGATGACCCTCGCTGGTGGGAGAACCTCCTACACAAAGAATAACGTCGGGATTATAGCTCAAAGCCTGCTCCTTATCCAGAAGCACCAATTTGGCTTTAGTATCCTGGTAAACATTTTCGTAACCTAAAAGATCTGCCATGTTACCTAAGGTACCTTCTTTATTCTGGATAAAATGTCTGGGAGGACCGGACTGAAGCACCATTACACGTTTTCTCTGATTATCAGCACGTTTAGCCTCCATGCGTTTTTCCAATTTATCAAAACGCTCCTCAATAGCCTGGGCACCAGGATTATCCTTACCAAAAGCCTTAATCAGATTCTCTGTCAAATTTTTAATAGAGCTGTAGGGTACAATATGACCTGCATCGACATAGTATACGGGAATTTTTTCTTTTTCTAAAATTTTGCCGTAGGAATCCTTGGCCTGATAACCAACAATAACCAGGTCAGGTTGTTGAGCAATAATAGTTTCAATATCAAAATTATCATTCATGGAAACATTAAATTGCTTAGCCTCCTTGGCCAAAGCTTCAGGCCAGGCAAACATTTTGTTTTCAGGAATAATAATTTGCTTAACACCCATCTCGTGCAAAGCCAAAACAGGAGTATGTACTAAAGAAACAACACACTCCGGTCTTTTAGGCAAAACCACCGGGTCCTTAAAGCCCATAGCCGCCAGCTCCGGACTATATTCCAATACGACCTTTTCGGAAGTAGCAGCACTTTCCTTCGCATCCTGACCACAACCAGTCATAAATGCGCTAGTCAACAGCAGACAGCTCATGGCTAACAGCAAAAGAATCTTTTTCATAATGACCTCCCTTATTCATCCTCACTCATCTCTAAAATTTTCTCGGCTAATTCATTATAAACTGCAACCATAGGGGAATCCTTCACATACTCACTAACAGTGCCACCCTTATTTTCGGCAATCTGGATGTCACCGCTACGAGGAACATATAAAACAACCTCGGTACCAATCTCCTCAGCTGCCTTAGCTACGATGTTTTGTTCATCTTCAATGTTTTTAGCATTCAGGATAATACCTTTCAGACGGGCATAACCACGACGGCCAAAATTTTTAATTGCCTGAGCGATGTTATTAGCAGCGTACAGGGCCATCATTTCGCCAGAAGAAACAATGAATACCTCACGGGCATAACCACCCCTGATCGGCATAGCAAAGCCGCCACAAACAACGTCACCTAAAACATCATAGACAACGATATCCGGTTGATAAACCTCAAAGGCCTCCAGCTCTTCCAGCTTTTCAAAAGCGGAAATAATACCACGACCAGCGCAGCCGATACCAGGAGTAGGACCGCCTGCTTCTACACAAAGCACGCCACCGAAGCCTTTAAAAACAATATCCTCCAGCTGCAAATTTTCGCCCTTAGCCTTTAATTGCTCCAGAACAGTGGGAATACGCTTTCCTTTCATCAGGTTCTTAGTAGAATCGGACTTAGGGTCGCAGCCGATTTGCATAACCTTGTAGCCCTTTAAAGCCAAAGCCGCAGTCAAATTAGATGTGGTAGTGGATTTACCAATACCGCCCTTACCATAAATTGCAATTTTTCTCATTTCAAATTTCTCCTTATATTTTGCTTCAATGCACTAATCCTTGCAGTATTAACTTAAATAATAATAGTCTACCGGTAATCTTTTCTGATGCATACCAGGCTCAAGTTAGTATTTGCTAACTAGCATAGCAAATAAAAACGAGGTTATCCCTCATTTTTATTTATATTGCATTATATAAGCGATAATAAATACCCTTCTTAGCCAGCAAATCAACGTGACTTCCGATTTCTGCAATTTTACCATGCTGCAAGACAACAATGCGATCGGCATTTTTTATCGTAGACAGACGATGGGCAATAATCAAGGTAGTCCTCCCCTGAGCAAGTTTGTCCAAGGCACCCTGAATCTGTTTTTCAGTTTTATTATCCAAGGCAGAGGTAGCTTCATCCAAAATAATGACAGGAGGATTTTTTAAAAAGACCCTAGCCAAGGCTAAACGCTGCTTCTGACCACCGGACAATTTAACACCACGCTCGCCAATCTCAGTATCGTAGCCTTCTGGAAGGGAACTGATAAAGCTATGAGCGGACGCTTCCCTTGCCGCTTCCTCAATCTGCTCCTCCCCTGCTTCATCCACGCCGTAGGCAATATTGAAGCCGACGGACTCAGAAAAGAGAAAAACATCCTGCTGCACCAGACCGATATGCTTACGCAGGGAATCCTGTTGATAATCCCTAATGTCCACCCCATCCAGCTTAATACTGCCGTCCACGAGGTCATAAAAACGCAGCAGCAGATTAGCCAAAGTAGTTTTGCCGGCACCGGTCTCACCAACAAAGGCTATTTTTTCACCTGGCTTAATCTTCAGGTTCACGTCATCCAGAATCATTCTATCAGCAGAATAACCAAAACTAACATGGTTAAATTCAATACTGCCCTTAATATTTTGACACACAATGGCATTGGGACGGTCCTGGATAGAAGGCTGTACCTGCATCAGCTCATAAAAGCGATAGTAGCCGGCCATGCCCCGCTGGTAGATTTCAGAAAAGGCCAATAAACGCATCAGGGGCTTAATAAATAAGCCTACATAGAGGAAAAACGCAACCAAATCACTAAGCAACATCTGTTCGGAAATTACCAGATAACCACCATAAGCCATAATAACCAGATTAGTAATATTAGTGAAAAAGCTCATGCTACCCATGAAGTAGGCCAAAACCCTCATAGAACGCTTTTTAGCAATAACGTATAAATCACTTACCTTGGAAAAGGCAGCGTATTCACTGTCCTCCTTAGCAAAGGCCTTGCTTAAACGCATACCACTAATGCTTTCCTCAGCCTTAGCTGTCACATCACCGGAACGGGCACGCACCTCTCGAAAAGAAACCTTCATCTGCCTATTCAGGAAAATAGTATGAATAGTTTTTAACACTAAAAGCAGTCCAACAATCGTACCTAGTTGAAGATTTAACCAGAAGAGGATACCGATGGTTCCCAACATACTGAACATACAGATAATCGTATCACTAGGAGCACGAAAAGCCAATTCACTAACTTCAGGAATATCTGCCGTCAAACGTGCCAGGAGCTGACCTGTTTTATTATTATCGAAAAAACTAAAGGGCATGCGCTGTAAATGTCTAAAAAGATTTTTACGCATGGCATTTTCTATTTCTACTCCCAAAACATGTCCATGATACTGAAGAAGATATGTCAGACCAAAATTACTTACATACAGGAAAGTAAGTACTAAGGACCAGAACTCCAATTCCGCAACATCAAATTTAGGAATAGCATTGTTTAAGAGGTTTCTCACTATCATAGGAAATACTAATTCCAGACCAGCCGAAACAAAGGAACCAAAAACAAGTAAAAATACTAGTAATTTATGTTCTCTATAATAGGATAAAAAAGTTTTTAGCATAGGCACCATCCAATATTCATTTTTTGCTACTTTACACACATGCTATCCAAACTACTAAAATTCTTAAAATAAACAAAAAAATAAAGGCTTAGTTTAATTTTTGCCAATGGAATTAGCTTTAGCTAACTATATGTCAAACTAATTTTTAATTGAAATTTAATAAGAATAAGTATTATTATAATGAATAAATACGTAATTTAGATATAACTACATACATTAGTAAACAACTGACTACCACATATAATAAGATAAAAAAATTAACTTGTCAATATTTCATAAATTAAGGTTTCAGCAGGAAAAAATACGGTCCACTTCAAATGAACCGCTAATAAACTGCAATATTCTTAAGCCAGCTTTACAGCTTCTAAAGCAGAAATATTTTATGTATTAATATTAAGCATATTGCCCGCACAATATACTGCTTAGCCACCAAAGCCCATTTGCATATATGCTTAGAAACGAACTTCTGCACCTACGCGCCATATACGTCCAGAATAACGCATTGCATAGGAATCCTTATCAAAAACATTATCTACACCTGCAAAGGCGTTATATTTATTATCTTCCCAGCTCTTATTGACAACAAAATTAAAGGTATTAATGCTACGATTAACCTCTTCACCGTCCAATTTATTATCTACAGTCCTATAATCGGATAACCATTTATTCCAAAGAGTTACGGACCATTCTTGTTCTTCAGGCTCTACCCATTGTAATTTAAGGGTATAGGTATTACGAGCATTATAAAGCAGTCTAGAATTATCAGCTTTATCCCTAGCATCCAGGTATTCATATTCCAAACCGACAGTAAAACCATTTCCTAAATCATGCGTTAAGCTGTATTCTACACCCTCATAAGAAGCTTCATCAACGTTTACATATTGCATAAACTCCTTAATGAACATACCCGGACGAATCATGATATCCTTACCACTTTCCTCTTTAACAATGGCGTCTTCCTTATCATTTTTGAAATAGGTTAATTTAGTGGAGGTTTTAGCATCAAATTCTTTTTCAAAAGAAATCTCAATACCGTCACTCTTTTCCGGTTTAAGATTTTCATTAGGTAACCAGGTAGCCATACCACCAAAGAAGGGTCCACCAGCGTAAAGCTGTTCAACAGTCGGAGTTTTATAACCACTACCATAATTTACCTTGATTCTAGAACTATTATCAGCGAAATAGGTCATACCAATACTGGGAGAAGTATGAGCGCCAAATTCTTCGTGGTCATCATAACGGACTGAGGGTACAATCAAGAAATTTTCACTAGGTCTATATTCGCCGTATACATAGCCGGACCATTGCTTGATACCCATCTTTACCTCTTCGCCCTTAACCTTCTGGAAGCCTTCATCTCGATTGAATTCACCACCATAAGTCAGGCTAAATTTGTCAGTGGAGCGTACAGTATTACGTACATCCACATCCAAAAAATCTCTGTCATCACCTTCGCCTCTATCCAGATTACTAAAGGTTACATCCAGACTATAGCTGCTCTTGTCAGATTTACCATCATAAGCCAAGGTTGCACTTTTTCTCTCTGCACTATATTCCTTACGTTTTTCAGCAGAACCAGGTCTCATACCTGCAGATACATATGTCAAATCTTCATTAGAGTACTCAGAAAGTAATTTTAGACTATTGCTGTCATCCATTTTATAGTCAATATCCAAATTAAATAATTGTTTAGGACCATTCATTTTGGACATTCCTGCATCTTCCCATTTAAAAGGACGAATCTTGGTAAAATTAGCGTCAAAGGAAACAGCAACTTTACCCACACGACCATTATCAAAGCTGTAATAATTACTCATTTCCCTGCTACCAGTAGTTACACCAACGGTTAGACCTTTTTCTTCAACATCTTTCGTAACGATGTTAATAACACCACCCATTGCAGAGCTGCCATAAAGAGCACCGGAAGGACCACGGAGAATCTCAATACGTTCTACATTTTGGACATTGATTCTATTCAGGCGATAATCATCATTGGTCTCATTAGCCATTTGACGTCCATTAACCAGAATCATAACATCGTCGGAGCCCCTTAATCTCAAAATATCACCGACACCTGCAGCCTCAGACATCACCAGACTGGGAGATAGGCGTAATGCTTCTTTGACATTGGTCGCACCAAGCGCTTTAATTTCCTCCTTGGTAATAACTTGGGCACTTTGGGGCAGCTCCTTTAAATTTAATTTCATTCTAGAAGCACTAACAACAACTTCATCTAGGTTATAAGTAGTCGGAGCAGCATAAGCAAAATTACTCAGGCCAATGACAACAGCTAAAACCAGACCTTGTGAAAAACGTTTTTTGATCATTTTCGATAATTCCTTCTTCCTTTGAATTTTATAAATGTTCTACTCACCATGCTACAAGCTACTTGCAAGCCCTGCCATAATTAACTCAGCCTTAATGTCTATAGGCTTTCAATCTGCCTTCTTCCCATGTTTCGCAGCAGCTCTCCACCTATTATTGCCCTTAAAGCTAATTTAATTAACTACCAGTTCTTTGAAATTTGTATCATGGCTTTCCCAATAAATAATGTTCAGCCCTAAAGGCTAATTTCTCTGATATCTTTCTTACCCTTAATAAAAATCATATAATTAAGACTATAGTATATTAGCCAAGGCTAACCAGCATGTCAAAAAAATATTCCCTCGCTAAATTTACTTATTAGCCCAGGGAACAGCGGCTTTTCCAGCCTTCTTAGACATCAGCAGTTAGCACAGTCTAACTCTTTGCATATGATATAGCATGCACTACATATTGTCAATATTTTTTTTTAAAGTTTTCGCATTTTTTCATTTTTCTCTTAACATTTCCCCCTACAGATTTTATTAAGAAGATATCTTTTGGATAAAATCTATTTTCACACTTTAATTATTAAGTCAGTTATTTTTTATATTTCATTTCAGCAAATACTACTAAAGTTTCTTTACCCATCCACATTTATAACAGCCTCTTTTATCTGCAGCCAGCCTCTGAAGCATAAAAAAGTGGCCCATAAAAATGGACCACAATATTACAAGCCTTAAAAGAAATTAATTACCCTCTTTAGGAACCCTTGTGAAGTAAACGATATATTCACCCACTCTTTCATTTTCCGCATGTACAGAACGAAAATCGCCATTCTGAGGCAGGTCTTTAGAACTGATGACCGCAACATTCAGCTGAGGTCCACGCCAATGCAGACGTTCTACGGTACCTAAATGGGAATCAGAATGGAAGCAGCCGTTAATATGAAAAACGATGCTGTCCTGATGCTCATTCAGATAATCAAAAATGCTCTCTGCCATCTTGTCATCCTTAGTGCATTGGTGTGCAAAGGCTCTATCCAACATTTCCGGTTTAATTTTCATGGCGCTTTGCATATTTAACATGTAGTTACAGAATTTTTCCTTGTAAGCACCCTCAGGAGCAGTAGTCTTACGGGGCAGATATTTTCTATCCTCCACCGGTACAGCTTCAATGCCTTCGTGAACAGCGGGAACTACCACTGCCTTGGGCACATTTGCTCCAATCAGATGAATATGATGGGCTTTAGCAAATTCAATCAGATGGCGGTAGTCGGTTTTGTAACGGGGCCAAGGACGGGAAGTAGCCAAAAATTCTTCTTCTGTAATCTCATCTGCAAAATACTTATCAATATTTTCCTGAGCATTAGCTTCAAACATTTCCATGGACAGCACCAAACGGTCACCATATTGAGCATACATTTCCTTGAGCAGTTCAAACTCCACCTGGTGCAGGATATCCTGATTATGGAACTCACCAAAAAATACTGCATGGCAATCCTTCATAGAGGCCACCATTTCTTGAGCGGTTACCTCCTGAACAGTTTTATTATCTACCAAAACAGTAGTTTCGGCAGCAAAAGCAGTCCCGCATTGTAAAAGTCCTACCATTAAGCCCATGCTAAGAACATTTTTTAATCTAAACATATTTTCTCCTTTTTCCATCCTACTCCATTTAAGCTAAGCGAGCAGGATAAAGCGACACCTGATTAAGCATCTGCTGTAATTAATGATTTAAGTAATAAGTTAGTAGGTGCTAACTACGAAAGCAATCATATAGCAAATTTATAGCACTGTCAACGCTTTTCTAAACCTCTCCAAGACTCCTGATACAGAAAAAGCGGCCCACCCGCAGGTGGACCACTTTTAGGAGGTTAAATTAAACCTGGCAGCGGCTTAGAAGCGTACTTCTGCACCACAACGCCATACAATGCCGGAATAACGCAGAGGATCAGATTTTTTATCAAATACGTTATCAACGCCTAAAAAGGCATTATATTTATTATCTTCCCTGCTCTTATTAACGACAATATTGAAGGTGTTAATACTTTTATTAGTATAAGCGCCTCTCTTGCCGATGCTATTATCAAAGGTCCAATAATCAGAGAACCAGCGATTCCACATAGTTACAGACCATTCCTGTTCTTCAGGCTCAGTCCATTGCAATCTAGCGGTATAGGTATTGCGAGCGGTATACGGTAATCTGCCTAAAGCTGTTTTGCCAAACATATCCTTAACAGTAGCAATTTTTGAGCATCTAAATATTCATAATTAAAGCCTACAGTAAAGCCTTTACTTAAATCATGCTCTAAAGCAAATTCAATACCTTCAAATTCAGCCTCTTCAACATTGACCATTTGTACCCAATTTTCGTCCATAACATGACTTTGGTCCATGACGATGGCATCCTCTTTATCTTTTTTGTAGTATGCAACCTTAGCAGAGGTTTTGTCATCGAAATCTTTTTCATAAGCAATTTCAAAACCCTTACTGGTTTCCGGTTTCAGATTAGGATTGCCCAACAATTCAAAACCCATGGGACCGCCACTGCTTTCCCAAGATTTGTATAACTGCTCACTGGTCTGTGCTTTATAAGCCTCTCCATAGGTAGCTTTAATACGGGAGCTATCATCCACAAAGTAAGTCATTCCCAAGCTAGGAGAAGTCTCTCCACCAAAGCTATCATGATGGTCATAACGCAAAGAAGGAATAACTAAAAGCTTATCGTTTAATTTATATTCGCCATATACATAGCCTGCCCACTGCTCAGAACCCTTATCAGTCAAAACGTGGTTGATAGCTACTTGCCTGTCATCCTTAGAATACTCGGCACCATAGGTCAATGTCAATTCATCAGTAGAACGAACTGTATTTCTAGCATCAACATTCTAAAAATCGCGTTCTGAACCAGATTCTAAGTTACTGTAAGTAACATCTACTCTATAATTACTTTTATCAGCCTTACCCTTATAACCCAAGGTTACAGATTTTCTTTCCATATCACTATCACTATAGTATCCAGGAACTTTAACAACTACCATTTGAGGCTTGCCATCAGGACCCAGCTTCATGCTCATAGAGGTGCTAGGGAAAACATAGGAACGTAAATCTTCGTTTTCATATTCTGCAAATAAGTCTAATTCATTGTTCTCGTCCATTTCATATCTCATATCTAGATTGAAACTTTGTTTAGGACCATCTGCTTTACTCTTACGAGCATCATCCCAGGCAAAGGGACGTACCTTGGTAAAGTTAGCTGCCAAAGCAGCAGATAATTTACCTACTTTGCCGCTATTAAAGCGGTAGTAATTGCTCATTTCTCTAGTACCAGTAGTTACACCAACGACCGCAGCTTCTTCTGTAGGAGCTTTGGTAACAATATTGATAACACCGGTCATGGTATCACTACTATACAAAGCAGCGGAGGGTCCACACAAGATTTCAATACATTCGATATTTTGTACGTCGAAACGGTCCATCCTGTAATCATCCATCAAACCTTTATCTTCAGTCATGCGACGTCCGTTAAGCAAAACTAGATAATCACTAGAACCTCTCATTTTTACTACGGAAGAATTGCCTGCTGCTTCAGAAACAACAATGCTCGGAGATACACGCAAGGCTTCTCTAATATTAGTCGCACCAATAGCCTTAATCTCTTCTTTAGTAATAACCTCAGCACTTTGAGGTAACTCTTTTAAATTTAAGTTCATTCTAGATGCACTAACAACTATTTCGTCCAAATTATAAGTTGCAGGAGCAGCATACGCGCAGTTAGTTAAGCCAAGAACCACTGCCAGTGCCAAGCCTTGAGAGAACATTTTTTCATAATGCACGATCCTTCCTTCTCAATCATTATAAAGTAAAGCTTTAGTTCATCCTAATAGCCATTAGGACAAATTGGAGTTATTCGGCAAAATGCTGGCATCTTTAGGAAACTAATTACTTATTAATAGTAGATACTCCTAGTTAGCAATCGCTAACCTAAGTGTAAAAAGATTCCCTCTACCCGGTATCCATGTTTCCCAAGATTAGTACTACCTTTTACGCCTACAAGAGCCTTATTTCACTTTTTCTCCAGTTAAGTTAGGCGAGCCTAACTCATTGCCTATAATATATGAAAATTTTATACTTGTCAACGCTTCTTGTAAAAAATATTTTACTTTTTTTCACAATTTATTTCTTTACAGTAGTGATTCTCCTGCTTAATAGTAGTTTTTATTAAGTAATATCAAATGATTATTTATAACTATCTTACTTATGTTAGAGGCTTTTCTGAGCACTACTATACAAAAAAATTATTTAAAATTATCTACTAAAACTTGTTGAGATACAAAAAGCGACTCACCCGTAGATGAGTCGCTTTTTTATGAGAAGGATTTGAATAAACTAGAAAAAAGAAAATTAAAAATTAGCTTCTACTCCGAAGCGGTACATACGACCATAGTAACGTAACTCAGAAGAATCATGGTCTAATAAGTTATCTACGCCTACATAAGCATTGTATTTACCATCATTCCATTTTTTATTAACAACCAGGTCCAAGGTATTAATACTCCTTGCGTCACCGTTATTATCCTTATAATCGGAAAGCCACTTATTCCAAGTAGTCACTGACCATTCCTGATTTTCAGGTTCCAACCATTGTAGTCTTACTGTAAAAGTATTGGGTGCGGTATGCTTTAAGCGAGTATTTTTACCCCGAGAAACATCACGGGCATCCAGATATTCATAATTGAAGCCTGCAGTAAAACCATTACCCAAATCATGTTTCACAGCAAATTCAACGCCTTCATATTCTGCACTATCAAGATTATAGTAACCATAAGGAGGAACAAAGCGCATCTTTATGCCGTCTTCTTCTTTATTTTTAAAATAAGCTATTTTCATAGAAGTAACTTCGCTGAATTCTTGCTCATAAGCTAATTCGTAGCCCTTGCTCTTTTCCGGCTTCAAATTAGGATTAGCATATTTACCACCGTATAGTTCTTTAATAGTAGGTGCTTTATAGGCAGTACCATAGATAGCTTTCAAACGCATATCATCACTGATAAAATAAGTCATGCCAATACTGGGAGAAGTATGGTCGCCAAAGCTTTCATGATCGTCATAGCGAATGGCGGGAATCAACAGTAATTTATCGCTAACTCTATATTCACCTTGTACAAAGGCAGCCCACTGGTCAGAACTTTTTTCTCTACCACTGCCAACGGGAGCCTTATCCATTCTAAACTCACCGCCATAGGTTAAAGTCAGCTGATCATTCATTCTTACAGAATTACGTGCATCAAAGTCAACAAGGCGATATACCTGATCGTTTTCCCTCTCTACCTCATTCATAGAAATATTAGCTACAAACTTATTTTTATCAAAATTACCTTCATAACCTAAGTTAGCAGTGCGTATTTCTTTTTTCATATTGTCCCAATGACCAGGACCAAACATACTATCCTTGGAATAGTAATCTAAATCAGATTTGTTGTACTCTAAAGCAAATAATAATTTATTAGCCTCATCCATATCATAATCTAAATCAAAACGGAAATCCTGTCTTAGGCCCTCCAGAGAGGTAGTACCGGCATCATCACCCCAGTCTAAATGACGATGCTTGGTAATATTAGCGGATAAAGAGGCAGAGGCCTTACCGTCCTTACCTGTATTGAATTCATAGTAATTATTGGTCTGTCTTCTGCTGGAATTAACGCCAACAGTAACACCTTTTTCCGCAGACTTTTTGGTAATGATATTAATAACGCCTGCCATGGCATCACTACCATAAATAGTAGCAGCAGGACCGCGCAGTATTTCGATGCGTTCAATGTTGCCTGCATTAAATCTTTCCATAACACGGTCAGAAGCACTTTTATCATTAGCAATACGATGACCATTAACCAAAATCAAAATTTTATTGGAACCTCTAACCTGGACACGATGATTAGCCGCAGAGGGTTCAAATGCATTAATATTAGTAGCAGCGCGCATGGCTTCATACACGTTGGTAGCGCCAACTGCTTTAATATCCTCTTGAGTGATAATTTCAATACTTTGAGGCAATTCCTTAAGATTTAAATTAGTTTTAGAGGCGGTAACTATCATTTCATCCAAATTATAAGTATTGGGCATGGCATAAGCACAATTAGTCAATCCAAAAACTACTACCAGTGCTAATCCCTGAGAAAACATTTTTTTCATAACAGACTTCCCTTCTCCGTAAAAAATTATTAGTATATTATCCACCTGCAGCAATCTTTTTGCAGTATGGCAAGTACTGGATAAAAATAGTCAAGCTTTACAAATTCCTTATTCATACTCCACGGGTTAGTTGCAGCTAACTTATGGAGCAAAAATAAATCCGCCCTGCCAGCTGCATTATCTTCCAGGGCGGAAAGCTTTCTTTCTATCACTATTTCAAATCCCAGTATTTTTCTCGTCAAGTTAGATACCACTAACTTATTGCCTATAATATATGAAATTTCTATTTTTGTCAATCTTTTTTCACAAAAATGTTTACTATTTTCTACATCATTATGCTATATTTTTAATTTATTTATCTCTTTTGATATAAAATATTATTTTTATTATCTTTTAACTTATTAACTATCATACGCCTAATGTGATTTATTTCATGAATATATTACAACAAGTATTACAGTCAGAAAACAGTTATCCTTTATTGCTTACAAGCAATGGACGACGAACTTTCACAAGAAAACTAGCACGTTCAGACCTCTTCTATAAAAAAGTGGTCCACCAAAAGGAGGACCACTTACCTTATTTATGGACAGCTGTAAAAAACAGGTCTAAAATCGCATTTCTGCACCAGCACGCCATACGCGGCCAGAATAACGCATCTCTACTAATTCCTTATCAAAAAGATTATCTACACCAACAAAGGCATTGTATTTATTATTATCCCAGCTTTTATTAATAACTATGTTGAAGGTATTAATACTCTTATTTTCCTTTTTCTTAGAATTATGAGCATGTCCGCTACCACCAGCTGTTAAATAATCGGAATACCATCTATTCCAGGCGGTTACTGACCATTCCTGTTTTTCAGGTTCAATCCATTGCAATTTAACAGTATAGGTATTACGAGCAGTATAAGGTAATCTCCCTATATCGGACTTTTTCTTGGCCTTAGTTCTTTGTGCATCTAAATATTCATAATTAAAGCCTGCATTAAAGCCATTACCCAGATCATGCTTCAGACTAAAATCAACGCCTTCGTATTCAGCCTTATCTACATTAACCAGTTGTACCCAGTTTTCCGGTCTCAAATGGCTCATATCCATAATAATAGCATCCTTTTTCTCTCTCTTATGGTAGGTCAGTTTAGCAGAAGTAGCTGGACCAAAATCCTTCTCTATTGCCAATTCATAGCCCTTACTGCTTTCCGGCTGTAAATCAGGATTACCCTTTAAGGCAAAACCATGACTACCGTGGCCACTGGCTTCCCAGCAGGAATACAATTGCTCGGTTGTAGGTGCCTTATAGCCCTCGCCATAGGAAGCTTTAATCCGCAGAGAATCATCCATGAAGTAGGTTAAGCCTAGGCTAGGAGAGCTTTCGCCGCCAAAGGAATCATGATCATCATAACGTACGGAGGTAATAGCTAAGAGCTTGTCATTCAGCTTATACTCGCCATGAATGTAAGCCGCCCATTGCTCTGCTGTTTTATCAGTAGGAACACGATTTATAGAAACCTCTCCACTGTCACGAGAATATTCTACACCGTAAGTTAAAGTAAACTTTTCGTTAGCCTTTACTCTGTTACGCAATTCAATATCCCAAAAATCACGAACATCACCAGTATCTAATTCACTGTAGGTCATATTGAGGGAATAACTACTTTTATCAGATTGACCGGAATAGCCTAAAACTGCACTTTTTCTTTCTCTATTAGAATCATAACGTTCTGGTAAAATCTGATGGGTAACCTTGTCTACTTTTCTATGGGTCAAGTCTGCATTCTCATACTCCAGGAATAAATTCAAGGCATTGTTTTCATCCATTTCGTATTTAGCATCGAGATTAAAGCTCTGTTTAGGACCATCATAGGATGTATAGCTGGAATCCTTCCACAGGAAAGGTCTTACCTTAGTAAAATTAGCATCAAAAGAAGCTGCTAATTTACCCTGTTTACCAGTATCAAAGCGATAATAGTTACTCATTTCACGTTTGCCTGTGGTAACACCTACAACTGCACCAATATCACTGGGAGTTTTAGTAACAACATTAATAACGCCTGCCTCTGCCTTACTACCGTACAAAGCAGAAGATGGGCCACACAAAATTTCAATACGTTCAATGTTTTGTACATTCAAGAGCTGTTCCCAACGATAATCGTCATTCATCATACTGATATCGTCAACCAGACGACGTCCGTTTAACAGGATCACATAATCAGAGGAGCCTCTCAGCTTAACAATGGAGGAAAGACCAGTAGTTTCGGAAACATAAATACTGGGAGAAAGACGTAGAGCTTCTTTTAAATTAGTAGCACCAATCGCTTTAATCTCTTCCTTCGTAATTACCTCAGCACTTTGTGGAAGTTCCTTTAAATTTAATTCCATGCGGGAAGCAGTAACGATAACCTCGCTTAAATCATAGCTGGCGGGAGCTGCTACTGCGCAATTAGCCAAGCCAAGCATTACTGCCATAACCAAGCCTTGAGAAAAGATTTTCTTCATAATTTTCTTCCTTTCTTATAAATAATACTTATACCTTCTACTGTCCATCGCTCAATCAGTAGCACAGTAATTACAGGAACGGAACATAATTTTCATAGACTAATGAGAAACCAAGATTAAAAAATGCAAAAGATTACAATGCACCTAGTTAGTTATGGCTAACTAGGTATCAAAAAAATATACCCTTATTAGGGCTTCTTTTATAAAATATTCTTCTTTCTCATTTTCCTATAAGGTTTAACCTAATTCCTAGTAATTTGGTAGAAATAACATAGTGCTTATGATAAAGTATAATTTATTATTTGTCAAACTTTTTTTATTCTTTTTATTACTTTCTTACATGTTTGTAAATGATAAATTTCTCCATCAAAACGTCACAGCTAAACTTCTAAAGAAGCTGCTCTTCTAAAAGCCCCTCCTTTATTAGTATTTTTATGTATTTCTACACTAACAAACCTCTCAGTTGGAATAATGCCCACCTGATAATTGTTTATCAAAATATTATTGGCTAAGTCCCACAATAATATTTCACCTAGATATTGTATTTAGTTAGCTATCGCTAACCGAGTATTAATAATATATGATAAAACATTACTTGTCAATCTTTTTTTCACAAATTAAAATTTATCTGTTCTGTAGCTAATAAAATTTTGGCTAGCTGCTATAAAAATAAAGCCATCGTTACTTCTAAAAGCCTCCTGCTGGTCTATTCCATGCTGTTATTTTTAAGCATAAAAAAAGCAGTTCATCTAAGATGAACTGCATAATTTCTGGTGCCGAAGGCCGGACTCGAACCGGCACGTAGGGCTACTACGCTTGATTTTGAGTCAAGTGCGTCTGCCAATTCCGCCACTTCGGCAAGTTTTGATTCCAATCACTGGAACGATTGTTATTATACTATCTTCAAAGCTCAATGTCAACAATATTTTTCATTTTTTATTTTTTTTAGTAAACGCCAAAAGTAATTAACAATTTTTAGTAATAATTTAGCTAAAACAAATCAAAATGTGACATGGTAAAAATTATTTTCTTTTTCCTTGCATCCTCTTAAAGGTAATGTTATAATCACCCTTGCGAAGATGGTATTTCTTATCAGAAAACTTTACTTCTTGAAGGCTGTAAGCAGCTAATTGCAATACAAAATCAAATATTTATCTTATCACGCGAGCGCATATTCGTCAGAAATGAGACTCAGAGCATATAAGAGCACAAGCTAACTACATCATTTTAGATGTGTCGTTTATACTACCCCTCTGAGCAAGTCTTGGAGGGGTTATTTTTGTGAGGGATAAAGGAAAGGAGTAAGCAGCAATTACTAACTTGCAGAAAGTAAAGAACCTGTCTTTGAAATTTATTTAGATGGAAGGTTATCTACCAAATGATTAACAAAATTTCAAGTATCAGCAGTCTCTTATCCAAGTATATCGGTGTCATTATCATTCTTTTTTCCGTATGGGCCTTTTATCAACCTACAACCTTTACCTGGGCTACCTCCTACACAGCTTGGCTCCTAGGTATAGCTATGTTTGGTATGGGTCTGACTATTCATGGTAAGGATTTTAAATTCGTCCTGACTCAGCCCAAGAATGTTTTAATCGGCTGTCTGGCCCAATATACTATTATGCCTCTTTCTGCATTTGCCCTAGCTAAGATTTTAAATTTACCCGATGATCTGGCCTTAGGCGTTATTTTAGTCGGTTGCTGTCCTGGTGGTACTGCTTCCAATGTCATTACCTATATCGCAGGTGGTGATGTTGCTCTTTCCGTTGGCATGACCACTGTTTCCACCCTCATCGCTCCCATTATGACCCCTTTACTAGTTTATGCTCTAGGTGGTGCATGGGTAGACGTGTCCCTGATGGCCATGGTGCTGTCAGTTGTTAAAATTGTCTTAGTCCCCGTTCTCCTGGGTATTCTAATCCACACCTTCTGTGGTGAGTTTGTAAAGAAAATCTCCGGCATTCTTCCCTTAGTTTCCGTTGTTTCCATCGTACTCCTAATTGCCGGCATTGTAGCAAATAATGTGGAAAAACTACTTTCCTGTGGTGCCTTAGTCCTTATTGTAGTTATTTTGCATAATGCCATCGGTCTCTTTATCGGCCTCGGTGTGGCAAGAGCCTGTCATATTGAATACACCAAAGAAACAGCTATTGCTATTGAGGTAGCGATGCAGAACAGCGGCTTGGCGATTTCCTTAGCTACCATTAATTTTGCAGCTAATCCCTTAGCTACCCTGCCCGGTGCTATCTTTAGCGTATGGCATAATATTTCTGGTTCTATTTTTGCCAGCGTTCGTCGTAATAAAAAGCATAGCAGTACTACAGGCTTGAAGCCTGCTCTGGAATAGTTCTATACTGGAGTGAGAATTATGAAGCAACAGCAAGAATTATCCTGGCAACAAATATTTTTCATGGGTGGTGCCCTTTTTGCCATGCATTTTGGTGGTGCTAGTATGATCTGGCCCATGACCTGGGGTAAGGAAAGCGGTAGCAGTGTTTTACTCGCCTTCGTCGGTATCTCCATGACGGCGCTACTTCTGCCACTGCTGGCCTATGTAGCCCTTTCCCGTGGACGTGGTAGTTTTTTAACTATTACTACACGGGCTATGCCCAAATTCGGTCATTTTTTCTGTGGCGCTACCATTATGATACTGGGTCCCCTTTACGTAATTCCCCGAATGAGTGCCGCCTCCTGGGATGTTATCCTCCAGGTAACCGCCTGGGAACCTACTAGCAGGCTGCCCATCTTCTGTTTTTCCTGTGCCTACTATCTACTTACCTATTGGTTTGTTTTTAGCCGGACAGAATTATTGGCTAAGATTAGTAAATTACTATTTCCAGCTTTAATTTTAATTGTAACTGCTATTATCACCAAGGGGCTACTAACTCCCATAGCCGCCACTCAGGCTGCACCAAGCTACAGTATTCCCCCCGTTGTCTACGGCTTTACTGAGGGCTATGCCACTGGTGACCTGTTATGCGGCCTGGTTTTTGGTGTCATTATCTTAAATAATTTAAAGCACCAGGGCATCGCTCCCCAAAAACTCAATAGTACTGTCATCAAGGTAGGCTGCGTAGGCATTGGTATTTTAAGCGTCATCCATCTGGGACATATGCTGGTTGGCTCCTATGCCAGCAATCTAAGCGACTTAAAATTTGCTACCCTGTACGCCCAGGTAGTGCTCCATTTATGGGGCAGCACTGGCGGTGTCTTTTTTAGTATAGCTTTAATTTTTGCCGCTTTAACCACAGCTATTGGTCTGACAGCTGCTACTGCTGAATATTTTGAGGAGGCCAGTCATAAGCGTCTCCCCTATAAAAAGGTGGCGCTTGCAGTACTGCTAAGCAGCACCGTTATCGGTAGTATCGGTTTAGACAGGATTGTCGCTATTTTTGCTCCTCTTCTGGATGCCTTTTATCCGGGAGCTATTTTAATTACTCTCTATTATGCCCTCGTCCCCCATTGTTTGAGCATCCGCAAACTAAATGCTCTGCGTTTAGCCGTCATCGCTTCTTTCGTAATGGGCTTACTGGACGTAGCCTGTACCTATAATACTCTATTTGACTTACAGCTAACCGGATACGTCAGCTTCTACCGAAGCCTCCCCCTGAGCGACTACAAATTAACCTGGGTACCTGTGGCACTGTTTTTTAGTGTAATCGGCTATCTGAGAAAAGTAAACTTACCACTGGTAGCTCCTGCTATCCATAGCAGTATTACCAATAAATAAGTCTCTCACCTCACTATAAAAAAATAAAACCACCTGCTCCTTCAGGAGCGGGTGGTTTTTTTAGTAGATAAATTATTCTACGAGCTGCATAACCTCCAGAATTATTCCATCTGGATCCTTAAAGTACATGGCTTTACTTTTGCTAAAGCCGAAGGCGGTAAAATCGAAAGGCTGCGGCGCAGACAGGCACTCTACCTGGTGCTCCAACAAATGCTTGTAAAAAGCATCAATATCTTCAACATTAAAGCAGATTTCAGAAATAGAGGTTTTAAACAAATCAGCAGCATCCTGAGCCGCATCCTCACTAATAAATTGAATTAATTCTACAGGTGGTGCTATAATTTCCTCACTACCATTTAAATAAGCAACTCTTGCTCGACAATTCTCTCTTTGGAAAAGCAGATCGGTTTCCTTGCCCTCCATTAAAATCTCACCTTGGAATTGCAGGCCCAATACATCACGATAAAACGCAATGGAACGATCAATATCGCTAACTGTAACCCCAATATGCATAATTTCCTTCAGCATTAGTATACCTCCTCGAGTAAACTTAATCTTTACTAATTTTATATGGATATTGTATCATAAAAGTATGCTAAAATTGTAAATAATTTTTAACATTTTCCTATCAAAGCAGGAGCCCTATTAAGGAAGGGCGAACTAAGAGGCAGTTTTTTACTTAAATCGAAGAATATATAAAGGAGTAAACTATGAAAAATTGGCAAAATGCATGCAAAAACAAAAAATTCGTTGCCTCCTACAGTGGTGGTAAAGATAGTACCCTGGCACTCTATAAGGCTATCCAAATGGGAGGCGTACCAGTAGCACTCCTTTCCATGGTAAGAGAGGAAGACGGCTACGTGGGTTCCCATGGGGTCAGCCTGGAAATTATCCAGGCCCAAGCCCAAGCCATGGGTATTCCCCTACTCCATTTCAGCACTACCTGGCAGGCTTACGGCCCCAATCTACTCCAGGCTTTAGCCCAAGCCCAGGAATTAGGAGCGGAAGTTCTGGTGACTGGTGATTTGGATCTCCCCGAGGAAGGCTGCTGGTATGACCATATAGCTGAAAAATCCGGCTTGGCCTATTGTGCCCCACTTTGGCGCTATGGACATCGTCAGGCGGTAGAAGAATTTCTTCAAGCTGAATTTACTACCATGCTTACTGCTATTAACGAAAAAATGGGCCTACTTCCCCAGGACCTGGGACGTATATTGGACTGGAGCTACATGGCAGAGCTGGAAGGCAAAAGCATCGACCCCTGCGGAGAAGCTGGAGAATTCCACAGCATCGTCCTAGGTGGTCCCAATTTTAAGTACCCTCTTCAAGTAAAAAAAGCTGGTACCCATCTTTGTGGAGGAAATCTTTGTTTAAAATTAGAAATCGAGCAATAAAAAACGCTGCTGGTAACAAGCCTTATACCAGCAGCGTTTTTCTATACATTTCGTACTGCTGATAGCTTCTACTCCACCCTCAGCATACGGTAACCAACTCCCACATGTGTCTGGATATACTGGGGAGACCCAGGCTTTGCTTCCAGCTTCTTCCGTAGTGTAGCCATAAAAACACGCAGGGAGGCCACATCATTTTCCCAGCTATGCCCCCACACGTTTTCTGTAATAAAGGTATGTGTCAGCACACGTCCAAGATTTTTAGATAAAATACAGAGCAGCTTGTACTCAATGGGAGTCAAATGCAGCTCTGCTCCCTCCAGATAAGCACATCCTGCTGCATAATCAATCTTTAGCGCACCATTTTCAAAAACAGAGAACTGAACAATATCCGTATTTACCGAGTTCAGTCTTCTTTGTGTCACACGCAGACGGGCCAGCATTTCTTCTACAGAAAAAGGCTTAGTCAAATAATCATCGGCCCCTGCATCCAAAGCCCTAATCTTATCACTATCCTCACTACGGGCACTAACAACAATAATGGGCATGGTGGACCAGGAACGAATGTTTTTTATAACCTCCATCCCATCCATATCAGGCAGGCCCAAATCCAAAAGTACAATATCTGGATTATGTGAAGCAGCCTCCATTAAGGCCGTTCTTCCATTTCCAGCTAAAAGATAATTATAGTCATGTGTTTTTAGAGTTGTTACCATTAGATTCTTAATTGAAGGGTCATCCTCAACAACTAAAATAGTACATTTATTCATGAATTGCTACCTCCTTAATGGGTAATGTAAAGGTAAATACCGTACCATGGGGGTGATTATCTGCAACTGCCAGCTTCCCTTCATGAGCCGCTACGATGGACTTACACAGGGCTAAGCCAAGGCCTAAGCTCCGTCGGCTGTCTGCAATCTTATTGGCTCCGGAATAGAACATATCAAAGATATGCTCCTTCATCTCATCAGAAATCCCCGGTCCTGTATCAGCTACAGAAATCACTGCCCGTCCCTGCTCCACCCTGGTGCTCAACCTGATAGAAGTACCGGGCAGGGTATATTTTATAGCATTATCTACCAGATTAATTAATACCTGTACAATAAGCTTAGCATCCATCTGTGCCAAAAGCAATTCATCCTCATGCTCCACCTTAATATCGTACTCCACTGCCCGCCGATTAAGATGATGCATGGCCTCTTCCACTACATCCGCAACCAGCTCTGCCGCAATATGAAGCTTTAAATTATTCGCATCCAGACGTGTGATTGACAGAATATTTTCGACCAGATTAATTAACCAGAGAGAATCATCATAAATATCCGTATACAATTGATGCTTAGTTTCCTCATCGATGAAGGTACTATTATACATTAAATTGCTGGCATTGCCGGAAATAGAGGTTAAGGGAGTTCGCAGGTCATGGGAAACGCCACGAAGCAGGTTAGCCCGTAGCTTTTCATTTTGGACCATCACCATGCTCTTTTCTCTTTCTCGAACATTCTTTTCGTTTTCCAGGGCTAGGGCACATTCACCTAGGATGGACAGCAGCATACTTCTTTCAGAAATATCCAGGGGCAGTTTACTTCTTGCAATACCGATGACACCATACACCTTCTGGTTAATCCGCAGGGCTAAATAAAGACATTTAGCATTATTCAAAGTCTGCGTACCGGCACCAGCCTGTTTATTATTTTTAAAAACCCATAGAGCAACTGTTTTTTCACTCGCTGTTAAATATTCTTCCTGCTTATCAGAACTGGATGCATAATAAATTTTAGGCTCAGCCAGCTCTCCATTATTAGCAGGATAAATAACGATGTCTCTCTGCAGTAGACGAAGGAGATTATCAGCTGCTACCTGCATAATTTCTTCCCTAGTTTCTGCCTGCTGGAAGGACTGATTTACATCAAAAAGAATTTTATTGCGATAAGCAATGACGGCGAACTGCTTGGCATGCTCCTTCAGCTTAAGTGCAAGCGAGCTAGTTAAAAAGGCCGCCAGGAACATTATCAGAAAGGTAACGGGATAGCCCTTATCATAGGCCTCTAGGCTAAAGCGCGGCTCCGTAAAAAGAAAGTTAAAGACTAGAACACTTACCAGAGAGGAAGCCAGACTATAGAACTTATGTGTCGTCGCAATAGAAATCAACATTACTCCCAATACATAAGCAATAATAATATTGGACTCTGCGAAGCCTAAATAAAAGAAAATATAACCAATAATGCTGGCACCGGCTAAAATGCCTATACTCTTAACTAAATCTAAGGCAGAAAACAGCTTCTGTCTAACCTTCTTCGCATGATAGGGTACATTGAAAGCGGAATCAGGAATAATATGGATATCCAACTGAGGAGCATGCTCAATCAACTCTTCAGTTAAGGTTTGTTTGCCAAAAAGCTTACTCTTAACCGCACTACGACCAATAACTATTTTTGATACACCGGAAAACCTGGCGAATTCGGCAATTTGGAAGGGTACATCCGTACCATGGGCGGTTTCAATATGCGCTCCCAGCTGCTCCGCCAAACGAATATTACTATGCAGACGTTGGAGATTTTCCTCACTCATGGCCGCAAAATCAGGAGTTTCAACAAAAAGGCCTGTTAACTGGCAGTTAAAGGCCTGCGCCATTCTGGCAGCCGTACGAATAATCTTAGGATTGGAGGGCGAGGAGGAGATGCAGACCAGGATATGCTCTTCCGTCAAATAGGCTTCCTGCTGCTCCCGTCCAACTCTGGCACCCAGCTTATTGACACAGTCGGCACAACGACGAAGAGCAATTTCTCTTAGAGCAGCCAAATTCTTAATTGTGAAAAAATTAGCCATAGCCCTTTGCGCCTGATTTTGACGATAAATTTGTCCCTTCTTAAGACGAGTTAACAAATTTTGAGGCTCCAGATCTACGATTTCTACCTGCTCCGCTCTATCAAAAACAGAATCCGGTATACGCTCTCTGACCGTAACACCTGTAATAGCAGCTACGGTATCATTTAAGCTTTCAATATGCTGAACATTAATTGTACTGTAAACGTCTATTCCTGCCTGAAGCAGCTCCTCCACGTCCTGATAACGTTTTTCATGACGGCAGGTAGGTGCATTGGTATGAGCCAGCTCATCCACCAGAATAACCTGGGGCTTACGGGCAAGGGCAGCATCCAGGTCGAATTCCCTTACAGGCATCCCCTTATGCTCTGTTTCTAAAACAGGTAGTACCTCCAGCCCCGTCAATAGTCTAGAGGTTTCCGGACGTAAATGAGGCTCCACATAGCCAGCTACTACATCCACCCCCTGCTGTTTCAGCTCATGAGCTGTCTGCAGCATGGCATAGGTCTTGCCCACACCGGCTGCATAACCAAAAAAGATCTTTAAGCTGCCACGCTGTTCGGCTTTCTCCTGTTGTTTAATCTGTTGTAATAACCACTCGGGATTCTTTTTATCTGTCAGCATTTCTTTACCCCTTCTAACGTTACTAGCTTGTACGTAAACAGCTACTGTCTGCTTTTCCTGCTAGTCTCCCAATAATAGTATAGCTATTTTGGGATTAGGTTTCCATAAAAAACTCATTATCAGTATTAAGAAAGTATTAAGATAGCATAAAGAAAAAATCTGGCAGCTTCAAGCTACCAGATTTTTGGAAAGGTGTTCCATACTAAAGTCAAGCTAGTGGACTGGAACTCTAGCTTATTTACATAATTCTAAGCAATCATCATAGGTAAAGGCACCTTCTTGTCCATGAAGATTAAAATTAGCATAGGCTGCAATATTAGCCTTGGCAGGCTCATAAGTAGGATCAAAATCCAGAGCCGCACGAAAATGCTTCATGGCTAATAGATGATTACTTTGTTTTTCTAAAAGAATCCCCATCAAATTATGAGGTTCAGGTGCATGGGGATAGTGATACATACCATAGCAGATTTCCTCCATGCATTTTTCGTAATCACCTAGGAGCATGGATTCCCGTACTCGTAAGCAAAAACGTTTTAAATCTCCACTTTCGCACTTTTTCATAACCATCCTCCTCTGCTTTTATTTCACTAAGCCCATAGCTTGGGCTATCTCAATATTAACTGCTAGCACGTTTACTTTTTCTGTACCAAAGATACCTAAAAGCTTACCCTCGGTATTACGTGCAACAATTGTCTGCAAAACCTTTTCATCCAAATTAGCGGCCTGGGCAATAGCGGGAATCTGTACAGCTGCAGCCGCAGGAGAAATTTCAGGATCCAGACCGGAACCAGAAGCTGTTAACAGGTCAGTAGGAATATCCTCTTTGTTAACAGAGGGATGAGCATCCAAAAAGGAGCTTAAATCGGCTTCTACACGTTCTACCAGCCGAGGATTAGTAGGTGCAAAATTGTTAGAGCCGGAGCTTAAGCCTCCAAATTCACTACCATCCAGATAAAATTGCTTTTCCTCAGCATCCTCCTTATAGGTATTATAATGTACGGCAGAAGGACGGCATTTCATGAAATAGGGCTGGCTAAACTCCTGGCCTACATGGGCTACACCCACGACCTGTTCATTGACAACGACCTTATTCCCACCTGCCTGTACGGGAAAAAACACTGCGCCAAGCCCGTTCACTAATAGAGGAAAGCCCAAACCACATATCAACATCAATAGACAACTAATCTTCACAGCCTGCCCTAGGGGAGCCAGCCATGCATTATACTGCTTCACTATTTCTTCCTCCTTACAAACCAAGGGTACCAAGCAAGGGACTGATTACAATATCAATTAGCTTAATACCGATAAAAGGCGTAATTACACCACCAACACCGTAGATTAACATATTTTTAGCTAACATCTTACCGGAGGACATGGGCTTATATTCAACGCCCTTCATAGCAAGAGGAATCAAGCCCGGTATAATTAAGCCATTAAAAATCAGCGCGGATAAAATCGCACTATATGGTGTGCTTAAATCCATAATATTTAGGATACTTAATTGGGGAATTGCTACCATGAACATTGCCGGAATAATGGCAAAGTATTTTGCAATATCATTTGCGATGGAGAAGGTAGTTAAGGAGCCCCTGGTGATCAGTAGCTGCTTACCTATTTCTACAACCTCCAAAATTTTCGTCGGATCGCTATCCAGGTCCACCATATTAGCAGCTTCCTTAGCTGCTGTAGTACCAGAATTCATGGCCAGACCCACATTGGCCTGAGCTAGGGCGGGTGCATCATTAGTACCATCACCTGTCATAGCCACGATCTTACCCTCGGCCTGTTCCTTTTTAATCAGGCTGATTTTATCCTCTGGTTTGCACTCAGCCACAAAACCATCTACGCCTGCTTCCTCCGCAATTGTAGCTGCAGTCAGCTGATTATCACCAGTACACATAATGGTTTTAATACCGATGGCACGCAAGCGTTCAAAACGCTCCTTCATCCCCGGCTTCACCGTATCCTTTAAATAGATGACACCTAAAATCTGCTCATTTTCACATACAACCAAAGGCGTACCACCTAGAAGTGAAACCCGTTCTACCAGCTCACGCAAGTCGGCAGGTACCCTACCACCCAATGTCAGAACATATTGTTCAATAGCATCAGCAGCACCCTTACGAATAGCAGTACCATCGCTTAAATCCACACCACTCATACGAGTTTGGGCAGTAAATTCATAAAAGGTAGTACCCGTAGGCTCAACAGTAGTATCTCCCAGTCGACGTGCTAAGTCCAAGGTGGATTTACCCTCAGGAGTAGCATCACTAAAGCTGGTCAAGCTTGCACAACGCATCAGCTGCTTTGGCAAAACTCCCTGTACAGGTAAAAATTCTGCAGCCAGACGATTACCAAAAGTAATTGTACCAGTTTTATCCAGAATCATCGTATCTACGTCACCACAGGCCTCCACTGCTTTACCTGACATGGCAATAACATTGAACTGAGTTACTCTGTCCATGCCTGCAATACCGATGGCTGATAACAGACCACCAATAGTAGTAGGTATCAGACAGACCATCAATGCAATCAAGGTAGAAGTAGAAAGAGTTACACCGGAATATTGGGCCATGGGATACAGAGTAACAATAACAATTAAGAAAATAATGGTTAAAGAAACCAAAAGAGTATTTAAGGCAATCTCATTTGGAGTCTTCTTATGGGAAGCACTCTCAACCAGAGCAATCATCTTGTCCAGGAAGCTGTTACCAGGTTCAGAGGTAATCCTAATCTTTAACCAGTCAGATACCACGGTAGTACCACCGGTTACGGAGCAGAAATCCCCACCACTTTCACGCACAACAGGTGCAGATTCGCCGGTAATAGCAGATTCATCCACAGCTGCTACGCCTTCGATAACCACACCATCACCAGGAATTACCTCGCCTGCCTTGACCATAACAATGTCATCCTTACGCAGCTCACTGGATCGGATAATTTTTACATTGCCCTCCGCATCCAGAAGATGAGCCTCCGTATCCTTTTGGGTTTTCTTCAGGCTGGCAGCCTGTGCTTTACCCCTGCCCTCTGCAACTGCTTCTGCAAAATTAGCAAAAAGTACAGTTACAAATAGGATGAAGGCTACAATGCTGTTGTAAATTCTTAAATCTGTACTGCTTTCACCAAAAAGGTCTGGAAAAAAGCTTAAAAGCAGGGTTACTAAAAAGCCTATTTCTACAACGAACATTACCGGATTTTTCACCATATGACGGGGATCTAATTTGTAAAAACTGCTCACCAGAGCCTGAGAAATAATCTCAGAATTTATACCCTGATGCTTCTCATGCTTACTCATTCTTCGTTCCTCCTGACACCATAGCGAAGAGAGAAACGTTTCCAAAAGCTGCTGTCATCTTCAGCAGGTTCCTCTTTTTTTACTTCGTCAACAAATTTACTATAATTATTTTTCATCAGCTTTTGCTCGTCCACACCGTAACGATGAGCAAAGCGTTCCCAAAATTTACTTTTCTTATCCATATGCTTAACCTCCTATTGCCACAGTACCAAATGCTCAGCGATTGGTCCAAGAGCCAATGCAGGGAAGAAGGTCAGAGCAGCAAAGATATAAACTACAAAAACCATAATCACAGCAAAGGAAGCTGTATGAGTTTGCAGTGTACCAACAGACTCATTAACAAAGCTCTTCTTCATTAAAGAACCAACTATAGCCAATTGAATAACAATGGAAAGGAAACGACCAAAGAACATAGCCAGGCCAGTGGTTATATTCCAAAAATAACTATTATCTGCCAAGCCTTCAAATCCGGAACCATTATTAGCAGAAGATGATGCGTATTCGTACAAGACCTGACTCAAGCCATGGAAGCCCTCATTAGTAATACCGGCCAAGCCTGCCTCAGTAGCAATGGCCAAAGCAGAAAAGCCTAAAATTATCAAGGGATGGATGATAATGCAGATGGCGGTCAGCTTCATTTCACGCCCTTCAATCTTCTTACCTAAATATTCTGGAGTACGACCAATCATTAGGCCACAAATAAAGACCGCTAAAATAGCATACATCAACATGTTCATCAAGCCGACGCCCTTACCACCAAATATAACATTCAACATCATATTCAGCAGGGGTACCATACCACCTAGGGGAGTTAAGGTATCATGCATATTATTAACGGTACCAGTGGTAAAGGAGGTAGTTACAGTTGTAAAAAGAGCGGATTGGGCAATACCAAAGCGTACCTCCTTACCCTCCATACTACCCATGGATTGACTAAGTCCGGCTTCTGCTAAAACTGGATTACCCTGGCTTTCAGCCCAAAAGCACAAGCCTAAACTGAACAGGAACAGCAGCCCCATAGCCATAAATACGCTACGGCCTTCTCTACCAAAGAATTTAGCAGTCCAACTGCCCTCTTCCTTTTCTCTCAAAGAACGGTTTTGTTGACGACGGTTACGTACCTCCTGAACCATCTTGCCAAAGGCAATGACACAGGCACCGGGCATCAGCATCATGGAATACATTTCTACCAGATTAGTCAGAATGGTAGGATTTTCAATAGGAGTAGAAGAGTTAGCTCCTAAATAACCACCACCATTAGTACCCAAATGCTTAATAATCTCTAGGGAAGCTACAGGACCATTGGCAATTATCTGACGTGTACCCTCCAAGGTTGTTACGACAAAATTACTATCCAAATTCTGAGGTACACCCTGCCAGATTAAGATAAGACCACCGACAATGGAAAAGGGGATTAACATGCGAGTAGTAATGGCAACCAAATCTTTAAAAAAGTTACCTACATGCTCCTTAGCGTAACCAGAAATACCTCTAATAAAAGCTGCACAAGCTGCATAGCCGCTAGCTGCAGAAACAAACATCATAAAAGTAATAACAATCATCTGGGATAAATAGGATAGACCACTTTCACCAGAATAGTGCTGCAAATTAGTATTGGTCATAAAGCTGATTACTGTATTAAAGCTGAGTGTAGGCTCCATACTGCCAATACCATTAGGATTAAAGCACAATAAATTTTGCAAACGTAATACCAGATAGGTTAAAACCAACATAACACCATTGGTTACTACCAAAGCAATAGCGTATTGCTTCCAGGTCATTCCCTGTTGAGGGTTGACCCCGCAAACACTATAAATAAAGCCATCTACCTTATCAAAAAACGTACTTCCAAAGGTTGGCTTATCCGTCAAAATACGGTACATATAACTACCAACGGGAATTACGAGGAGCAGGTAGATTAGTAAGGTTACTAATAACTGAAACATCTATTTTCCTCCTAATGTATTTTAAAATTTTTCTGGATGAGCGAGAGCATATACCAAATATAAGCCCACCACTAAAACAAGTAACGTTAACATAATCATCTGTCCATATCCTCCTACTCTTCGTCTGCTTCCACCTGCAAGAAGCACCATCTAATTAAGAGCCCTACACAGGATAAGCTTACGAGTAAAATTGCTACCATTGCTATGTCGAGCATCTAGATCACCTCCTAGCAGAAGTTATTATAACAAGGAGAATATTAAAATGGGGTTAGTAGAATTATTTTCATATTAAAAAAGAATAAAGATTTTAAGCAAGGATGTTTTAGGCAAAAAAATACCCCCTGGCAGAGAAAAAATCTCTACCAGGGGGTATTAAGAATTCAAGACTGCTACGACTTAAAGCAGGCCTGATCATGGCTGGAAATAAGTCCCACCGCCTGCAGATAGGCATACAAGGTAATGCTACCCAGATATTTCATACCTCTAGCCTTCAAATCCTTACGCAAGGCTACGGACAGAGGTGACTGGGTTAAGCCCTGCTCTTTCAGAATGCAACCGTCCGTCCAATGCCATAAATAAGCAGCAAAGCTTCCCCATTCCTGTTGAAGCTGCTGAAATACGCGAGCATTAGTTACTATGGCTTCTAATTTTTTACGATGTCTGATAAGACGAGGATTACCCATTAACTGGTCAAGCTTAGCCTCATCGTAACGAGCGATAGCCTCCATTTCAAAACCATCCAATGCCTGACGCAAGGCCTCCCGCTTCATCAATACACATTCCCAGGATAAGCCAGAATGCAATAGCTCCAGAACAAGTATCTCCCCTAAAAGCTGATCATCATAAACCGGTATGCCCCACTCTTCATCATGATAATGGATATAAGTAGGATTATTAAGATTAACCCAGCTACAACGAATTAAATCTTCAGCAACCATAAAATCCTCCTTTACATTCCATAAAGATATATGTATTTAAAGCTTTTGCTGCTATCATAAACAAGCAGACAATAATCCAGCTCTCAGCAAAAATTAGTAAAAATAAAAAAAGCAGTTCATCTAAGATGAACTGCATAATCTCTGGTGCCGAAGGCCGGACTCGAACCGGCACGTAGGGCTACTACGCTTGATTTT
>JAHHUH010000010.1 GCA_020024105.1 Phascolarctobacterium sp.
TCGACCCGCACATTTGCTTTTTCTAGGTTGATGTTCAGTTTTCAAGGTTCCAGTGTTGTCGCCGTATCTTGGCGACTTATATATAATACCACTTTTACCTAATGGTGTCAATACTTTTTATCCCTTTTTTCTATTTTTTTGATGAAACACCAGGTTGAGTATTAAAACAAAACATGATGGATACTGACTAAAAGCACCTTATTTTTTTAATAAATTTCTTAAAAAATATACTCAAAATAGGATAAAATCCGCCATTTCAAAACAAAAATATTGCCTCAAAAGTAAAATATCAGAGTCTTTATCCCAAAATTCCCTTTAATATTTTATGACTCCAATCTGGTAAAGCTGCCCTTATGCCGGACTGACTATGATTGCAACTATCTTCATTAATGGTCTTCCTAAGCTAGAGCTACTTCTCCAGCAGATCCAGCAAGACTAAAAGCCAACAAGAAAACCAAGAATATAAAAAGCCCCTACAGCATTTCTGCAGTAGGGGCAGGATAACATTTAAATTTACATGTCGCGGCTGGCGATAATATCAACACCCAGACCTAAAATATCCTTTACTACGACATCACCGGTCTTAATAGGAGCCTTAACAGTTACACCACGCAAATAAGCGGCGCAATCCAAAACTCTTTCCTTAGGCAGTACAGTAGCGGATACTACGGGCAGCAGGGGCATCAGACCACCCTCAATAGCTACAGTGGAGGTAAGCATTCTCTTAGGTGCAGTTACCTCATCATTAGCATATTTAGGACCACGAGGGCAGGTATTACCAGTAACGCTGGTTACCTTACCATCTTCAATATTAACAGTCAATTCGCAGCCAATGGGACACATAATGCAGTTCATAACTCTAGTTTCAACAGCCATTTTATATCCTCCTTCTTAAAGAACCAGGCCAACGGTAATTTCTTCACCAATCAGATTAAATTTAGTCTTGGGAATTTCTACCGCAATCATTTCACTGGGTTTAACAACGGGCAGAGGCCTGCTCAGCAGTACATTGTCGCCACTCTTAATTTCCAGGCGAACCTTGCGATGGGGAGCACCTACGCGCATGAAGAGCTTAATCTTCTCATCTGCCGGAACTTCTTCAGCCAGGGACAGCTGCTGGGGTACACAGGTTCTTACGCCATTAATTGCATTAACCTTAACGGTACGGCTGGTAGCAGCAATTTTTTCTTGTGCCTTCAAAGCAGCATATTTACCTGCAATTTCAGCCTCCTCGGATACGAAATCTACCAGGTCATGTACATGTACGACATTACCTGCGGCAAAGAAGCCTTCCAGGCTGGTTTCACGATGCTGGTCTACAATGGGACCATTGGTTAAGGGATACATAGCCAAACCCAGACCGTTGGATAATTCATTTTCAGGAATCAAGCCTACGGAAAGGAGGACGGTATCACAATCAATATCAAATTCAGTACCGGGAATGGGGTTCATTTTTTCATCAACCTTGGCTACGGTAATACCGGTTACACGTGCACCACCATGGATTTTAACAATGGTGTGGGACAGGTACAGGGGAATATCATAGTCATTCAGGCATTGTACAATATTACGGGTCAGACCATTAGAGAAGGGACAGATTTCCAAAACAGCTTCTACCTTGCAGCCCTCCAGGCTCATACGACGAGCCATGATCAGACCGATATCACCACTGCCCAGGATAACAATTTTATGGCCGGGCAGATAGCCTTCCATGTTAACCATACGTTGTGCTGCGCCGGCAGTGAAAACACCTGCAGGACGCTCACCGGGGATACGGATGGCACCACGGGTACGTTCACGGCAGCCCATGGTCAGGATAACAGTTTTACCATGTAATTCCATTAAGCCATGTTCAGGATTAATGGCTACTACGGTTTTATCATTTCTTACTTCCAAAACCATGGTATCAACCATAGTTTCGATTTCAGGTTTATCAGCAACTAATTCAATGCAGCGATGTGCATAACCAGGACCGGTCAGCTCTTCTTTAAAATGATGCAGACCAAAACCATTGTGGATGCATTGCTGCAGAATACCGCCTAATTCACGGTCACGTTCAATAACAGCGATTTTTTTAGCGCCATTTTGCCATGCGCTATAGGCAGCAGAAAGACCAGCAGGGCCGCCACCAACAATAATTACGTCATATAATTGGTTCATCATTATTCCTCCCCACCGTCAACAGGATATTTTTCGTAGAACATATGAGAATCGGTGCGTTCCTTCAATACTTCCGGAATAGGAATATTCAGCTCACGAGCCAGAATCTGAGTTACGCGAGGGCCGCAGAAGCCACCCTGGCAACGACCCATACCAGCACGGGTACGACGCTTAACGCCATCCACAGTACGAGCACCTACAGGAGATTTGATAGCTGCTACGATTTCACCCTCGGTGATGGTTTCGCAGCGGCAGATAACGCGACCATAGAGATGGTCCTGAGCAATAGCATCAGCCTTTTCTGCAGGAGTCAGACGGGTAAAGATTTTTTTCTTAGACAGTATGCCGTTGAAATTAGCCTTTTTAGCGAAATTACCCTGGTAAGCAATGGTAGTAGCAACCATTTCAGCAACAGCGGGAGCCGCAGTCAAGCCAGGAGATTGCATACCAGCTGCATTGCACAGGCCTTCTACCTTATCAGAAGCACCGATGATGAAATCACCAGTACTGGAAACTGCACGTAAGCCGGCAAACTCGGTAATAGCTGCACCCATGGGCAGATTAGGAATAATCTTACGGGCAGCCGCCATAACCTCATTCATACCAGCAGTGGTAACAGCCTTATCCTCTTTATCGTCCTGATCCACAGCATTAGGACCGATAAAGGTATTACCATGGGTGGTAGTGCAGATCAAAATACCCTTGGAGGTTTTGGTCGGAGTTGGGAACACTACGCCATAAACCAGGCTACTGCAGGCAGTTTTATCAAAGAGAATGTATTCGCCCTTACGCGGAGTAATGATGAAGCTGTCATCACCAGCCAGACGAGCGATTTCATCTGCATAAATACCAGCTGCATTAACTACATATTTGGTTTTAATAACGCCCTTATTGGTTTCTACACCAACAATGCGGTTATCTTCCTTCACAAAGCCTACTACCTTGCAATCACGGATAACCTCAGCGCCATTTTGGACAGCACATTCAGCAAAGGCAATTGTTGCGCCAAAGGGCCAGCAGACACCGGCACTAGGAGCCCATAAAGCACCCTTGACATTCTGCAGGTTGGGTTCCTGCTCCAACACTTCTTCAGCAGATAAAATCCGTAAACCTTCAACGCCATTAGCATGACCACGTTGCAGAAGCTCTTCTACAGTTGCCATTTCTTCATCAGTAGTGGCAACAACCAGGGAGCCGGTCCATTTAATATCCAAATCCAAATCTTTTTCCAATTGATGATAGAGGGCATTACCACGCACATTGGTCATAGCCTTCAAACTGCCGGTGGGAGCATCAAAGCCGGCATGCAGAATAGCACTATTAGCTTTGGTGGTACCCAAAGAAAGGTCCGGTTCCTTTTCAACCAGAACACATTGCAGATCATATTTGGAAAGTTCACGTAAAATAGCAGCACCGACAATACCGCCGCCGATAACGACTACGTCAGTAGATTTTACAAATTCCATCTTTTCACATCCTCGCTTCAAATTTCATAAAAATAATCAGTCAGTCAAGCATATTCTATCATAAAACTGTAAAAAATAGAACATTTTTCTCAGCTAAAACTATCCATTTTTCAAAAAATGTCCCGCTAGGACAAAATTTGCACAGAAGCATAGCTTATCCTTTAATCATAACTTTTCTATTTAGCCTCTGCTAACCTAAGTAATCCAAAAAAATAGCACGCCGTAGCGTGCTATTTTAATTTTCAGGAAAAATTATTCTTCATCCTCGTCATGATGGAGTGCGGCCAGGGAAACCACCTTATCATCATCATTCAGAGTCATCAGCTTCACACCCTGGGTATTGCGGCTGTATTGGGAAATTTCATCCACGTCAATACGGATGATGATACCTGCGGCAGTAATCATCATGATTTCCTGCTCCGGATTGATAACACGCATGCCGATAACGACGCCGGTCTTCTCATTCAGCTTCATATTGATGATGCCCTTACCACCACGGGTCTGCTTACGGTACTCTTTAACAGCAGTACGTTTGCCCATACCTAATTCGGTAGCAGTCAAAACCTCGCAGTCCTCATGGGGTACACTATCCATTGCGACTACCTCGTCGCCAAAGTTAAGAGTGATACCTCTTACGCCATGGGCAGTACGACCCATGGGACGTACATCCTGCTCGCTGAAGCGGATGGCGATACCATTCTTAGTAGCCATAACGATTTCACTATTACCATCGGTCAGCTCTACGCCGATCAGATCCTCATCATCGTCCAGGTTAATGGCAATCAGTCCCAATTTTCTTGCACTGTCAAAATCCTGCAGATTGGTTTTCTTGACAGTACCCTTGTTGGTAGCCATAAACATAAAGAGCTCTTCTTTAAATTCCTTTACCGGAATAACCGCCGTAATTTTTTCACCCTGCTCGATGGGCAGTACATTAACAATAGCTGTACCCTTGGCGGTACGACCAGCCTCAGGAATTTCATAACCCTTTTGACGATAAACACGACCTTTATTGGTAAAGAACAAAATATTGTGGTGGGTGGTGGACAGGAAAAGATGCTCGGCGCAATCATCAATCTTCTTACCGCTGCCACCATTCTTGCCTACGCCGCCACGCTTCTGATTACGGAAGTTAGCCAGGGTTTGACGTTTAATATAGCCCTGGTGGCTAATGGTTACAACAATATCCTCTTCTGCAATCAAATCTTCAATATCCATGTCGGAGCTATCCAGAGAAATTTCAGTACGACGGTCATCGCCAAATCTCTTCTTCATCTCCAGCAGGTCTTCCTTGATAATATTCAACACCTTATGCTCATCTGCCAAAACGCTTTCCAACCAGTCGATAGTTTCCAGAACATCCAGATATTCGTCATCAATCTTCTTTCTTTCCAGACCAGTCAAACGCTGCAGACGCATATCCAGAATAGCCTGTGCCTGACGGGGACTGAGTGCAAAATTAGCCATTAAAGCATTTTTTGCCTCTTCCGCATTGGCACTGCTACGGATGGTAGTAATAACTGCATCTAGATTATCCAGAGCAATTTTCAAGCCCTCTAAGATATGAGCCCTATCCTTGGCCTTACCCAATTCGTAACGGGTACGACGGGTAATAACATCCTTACGATGGTCCAGATAATGCTCCAAAATTTGTTTCAAATTCAAAATACGGGGCTGTCCATTAACCAGCGCCAGCATAATAATGCCAAAGGAGTTCTGCAGCTGGGTATGCTTATACAACTGGTTCAGAACCACATCGGGAACGGCATCACTCTTCAGCTCAATGACAATGCGCATGCCACGACGGTCGGACTCATCACGTAAATCGGTAATGCCCTCTACTACGCCATCCTTAACCAACTGGGCAATGCTTTCGATTAAACGCGCCTTATTAACCTGGTAGGGAATTTCGCTGACCACGATGCGATGCTTGCCCTTATTCATGGGTTCAATTTCTGCCTTGGCACGAATCTTCACAACACCACGGCCGGTAGTATAAGCACTACGGATACCATCAGTACCTAAAATAGCAGCACCGGTGGGGAAATCAGGACCCTTGATGGCCGTCATCAGCTGAGCAATTTCCACATCAGGATCGTCAATCAGCATAGCCAGACCATCAACAACCTCACCCAGATTATGGGGAGGAATATTCGTAGCCATGCCGACAGCGATACCTGCACTACCGTTAATCAGCAGAGCCGGTACCTTCGCCGGTAAAACACTGGGCTCCTTTAAGGATTCATCGTAGTTGGGAACGAAATCAACCGTTTCCTTTTCGATATCCTCCAGCATCATTTCAGAAATTTTCGCCATACGTACTTCCGTATAACGCATTGCTGCCGCGCTATCACCATCTACGCTACCAAAGTTACCATGGCCGTCAACCATCAGATAACGGGTGGAAAAATCCTGAGCCAGACGTACGATAGCCTCATAAACAGAAGAATCACCATGGGGGTGATACTTACCTAAAACTTCACCGACAATACGGGCAGATTTTTTATAGGGCTTATTGGAGGCCATGCCAGCCTCCTGCATAGCGTATAAAATTCTGCGATGAACAGGCTTCAAACCATCGCGTACATCGGGCAGCGCACGCTGAATGATTACGCTCATCGCATAGTCGATGTAGGATTTTTGCATTTCTTCTTCAATGTAGACCGGTAAAACCTTACCGCCATTATTTTCTAAATCCACTTTATCACCCTTCACTAAATTTATTACGTCAATCGACCAATTTTTTTACGTTTTATAAAAATTTTTAACTACTTTATATTATAACACATCTCAGGTCATATTACTATGAGGCGTAAATCCAGAAGCACCCATGGACAAAAGTAGCAGGACATATAGCTATATCCTGCTCCCTATTACTTAAATAATATTTCGTATACCTGCTTGCCGATTAAAACAATGGTTACCAGCAGATAGAGGGGACGCACATAAGCAGCACCCTTTCTAATAGCCAGTCTGGAACCAGCCAGGGCTCCGGCAATCATAAAAATACCCATTAATAGACCATAGCTCCAGATTACGGAGCCACTATAGGCAAAAGAGGCCAGCGCTCCGATACCACTGGCAAAATTCAAGGCCTTGGCATTTCCCGCGGCCGTAACAAAATCAAAGCCTAAAAATAAAAAGCCAAAAATTAAGAACGAGCCCGTTCCCGGTCCAAAAAAGCCATCATAGAAGCCCAAACCCAGAGCCATCGCAGCAGAACCCAGCAAAGCACCCAGTCCCAGCTTACTTATCGTACCCGTATCGCCCCAATCCTTACGTTGATAGGTATAAATGGCAACGATTACCAGAAGCGTAACAATGATATTCTTCATCAGAGCCTCCGGCAGTAGATATACCACATAAGCACCTAATGCGGAACCGATGGCTGAAATTGGCATAAAGCTTAAAGCCATTTTCCGGCTAATCTTGCCCGCCCGCCAAAAGGACAGGAAGCTGGCCAAAGCGCCCATGGAGGCAGCCAGCTTATTAGTGCCCAAGGCCATGGGCACCGGTAGGCCTAAAGCCAGAAGTGCAGGAGTGGATATCAAGCCGCCACCACCAACACTGGCATCAATAAAAGCCGCAATAAAACCGGATATGGCAAGAAAAAGAAACATTGCCAGATCTAAATCACCAAGCATCTGCTCCAAAATATAAACTCCCCCTTTATTCTTATTCTGCAAAGGACATATACAGACCCAAGGCACCGGTAATACAGCTGCAGCTGCACTGCTGCTCCGGCACATTACTGATAGCATAGGGATGGAGCATGGTCAACTCCTCCTGCTGAAGAGGCCACTGGGCACCTGTCAAACTGACCTGCGTAGTAGGGGTAAGCGGCAGCAATGAAAGTGCTAGGGGCTGCTTTTTAAAGGACAGCTCCACCGCCTCACCGGCCGACAGTAAAACCATTACCTCACGCTCATCAGCCAGGCATACCCGTACCTGCTCCCGCAGCTTATAGCTGAGCAGTGAAAAAATATTACTATACAAATGGTCAAAACGACCACTCCAGACACCACTACAAAGTACAGCCTTCTTGGGAAGACACTGCAAAACCAGCTGTAAATCCGTATCATCCTTAGCTGGCGGATAGCGATGCACCCTGGTTCCAGCCGCCATGGCCTGTGCATAGGCAGCGGCAGATCCACTGTCACCATCCCCGTACAGCTCCTCCACCTGTAGACCGGCCCGTATGCAGACCTCAATCCCCCTGTCAGCACAGTAAATCTTTCTGACCATAGCAGCCTGACGTAGCCAGTCCAGTGCTGGAGCACGACCTCCTGCCACTACTAGCTGCCCTAAGCCGTCAGTACTTCCGTCTAAAAAGCGCACTCCCAGCTGGGGGAGCCGCCATATAGCCTCTGCCATTATTTTTTCTTATTGGAAACCGGCTTAATCACAATCTGGCCGTCTTCCTTCAGTACCTTCCACACGCAGTCGCCATTTTTATTTTTCAGCCACTCCATGCTCAGCTCCAGGAGAAAACGATTTAAGCGCTCCTGAGCTTCCTCCGGCAGCAAAAGTTCTTTTTTTGCCGGTTGATTATTTTTAATTTTTCTTTTTTCCACCTTTTCTTCAGCATACATGCCGTTTTCAAAGGTTAAATTTTCACTAAAGCCACGTAACATTTCCTCATCGGAAAGATTTTTTCTAATTTTAGCCATTCTTCTTACCTCTTACAAATCAAGATTACGTACCTTGCGGGCATTTTCTTCGATAAATTGGCGACGGGGCTCAACCTTATCACCCATAAGAACGGAGAAAATCTTATCAGCTTCAGCTGCATCCTCCAGATGAACCTGCAATACAGTACGGCCTGCCGGGTCCATAGTAGTTTCCCACAGCTGCTCCGGATTCATTTCGCCCAGACCTTTATAACGCTGTACATAGGGATTGCTCTCACGGCCAACCTGATCCAATACCTCCTGCAACTCATCATCACTATAAGCATAGAAATGCTTTTGACCCTTACGCACTAAATAAAGTGGCGGCTGGGCAATAAAGACATGGCCCTCACGAATCAGTGGCTGCATATAGCGGTAGAAGAAGGTTAACAGCAGAGTACGGATATGGGCACCATCGACATCGGCATCTGTCATAATAATAATTTTGCCATAGCGGGCCTTCTCAATATCAAATTCGTCACCAATACCACAGCCGAATGCGGTAATCATATTACGAATTTCTTCACTGCTCAAAATTTTATCCAAACGTGCTTTTTCTACATTCAAAATCTTACCACGCAGAGGAAGAATGGCCTGGAATTTACGGTCACGGCCCTGTTTAGCACTACCGCCTGCGGAATCGCCTTCGACCAGATAAATCTCGGTTTCCTCAGCATTACGGCTCTGGCAGTCGGCCAGCTTACCGGGCAGGCTGCTAATTTCCAGGGCACTCTTACGCCTGGTAAGCTCACGTGCCTTACGAGCGGCCATCCGGGCACGGGCAGAAATGATGGATTTATCTACAATGCGTTTAGCAATTTGAGGATTTTCCTCCATAAATTCAGATAAAGCATCTCCTACGAGATTATCTACGATGGGCATAACCTCGCTATTACCCAGTTTGATTTTGGTCTGGCTTTCAAATTGAGGATTGGTAATCTTCAAGCTGATAACGGCAGTCATCCCCTCACGGACATCATCACCACTGAGTGCATCCTCATTTTCCTTCAGCAGATTATTTTTACGAGCATAGGAATTAACGGTCCTGGTCAAAGCCTTTTTAAAGCCGCTTAAATGGGTGCCGCCTTCCTCCGTATTAATATTATTAACATAAGTAAAGATATTTTCGCTGTAGGTATCGCAATACTGCATAGCGACCTCAACAATGATATCATTTTTCTTACCCTCAAGATAAATCGGAGGATCATTAATTTTATCCTTGTTTTTATTAATATATTCAACAAATTCGATGATGCCGCCACCAAAGTGGAAGGATTCTTCCTTACCCTCGCCACGTTCATCCTTCAGGCCAATGGTAATCCCCTTATTCAGGAAGGCCAGTTCACGGATGCGCATTCTCAAAGTTTCATAGCTGTAGACAAGTTCGGAGAAAATAGTAGCGTCAGGCTTAAAATGCACAGTAGTACCGGTTGTTGCCGCTTCTCCCTTAACATAGAGGGGAGTAATGGTTTTGCCCTTGGCAAACTCAATGCCGTAGCGCTTACCACCACGACAAACCTCAACCTCCAGGGCTTCACTCAAAGCATTTACGCAGGTTACACCTACACCATGTAGACCACCGGAAACCTTATAGCCGCCATCACCAAATTTACCACCGGCATGGAGCACTGTCATGATAACCTCAACAGCGGGCTTACCCTCTTTTTTCATCATGTCCACCGGAATACCACGACCATTATCCTTAACGGTAATGCTATTATCTGCATGGATTATTACCTGGATAGCATCACAATAACCAGCCAGGGCCTCATCTATACTATTATCGACAACTTCATAAACCAGATGGTGTAAACCACGGGCAGAAGTACTACCGATGTACATAGCAGGTCTTTTACGTACAGCCTCCAGTCCCTCCAGGACATGGATCTGCTCAGCACCATACTGTCCATTGACGGATGTAGCTTCTTCAATATCAATATTATTCGCCATATTTACCTCCAAACTCCCTTAATCAACCGAAATCACGACGGCTCCAGCCCTCTTCCAGACGTTTTTTCAACGTCAGAGAAGAAATCGCCGACAAATAAATCACCCTCTGCGTCAGGATGCAGCTGGCATAAGCCTCCTGCTCAGCAATATCAACAATTTCATACTGCTCCCCATATTTTTCTACATAGTCCCTATAAATCGTGGATTGTGGATCGCGTAAATTAAAAATAGCGATAATATCACTATTTTTTACCATACAGTCCGAGCCCAGATGTAGATACATATTGATTCCTCCGCAAATATTCTAAAGCATTATTATAAGACTTTTCATCAATCTCAGCTGGATGCTCGCCCAAGAGAAACAGCACTGCCATACGGCACTCTTGCTCGTCAGCAAAGCCCAGTCTGACCCGTTCATAATAAAAATTTTTCAAACGATCCTTAACAGCCGTAAATGTTATTTTATCACATTTGTAGTAATTAAGACAATTTTCATAGGTTAGCCAGGGTTCCAGCCGCAGTATTTCCCCCAGCTTCAGCTCTAATTCCTCATGTAGCTGTCTTTGGCAGACCGTACAATACTCATCGCCCTGGTGCATCCTGGCACCACAGCGGGGACATTTACGCTCCTGCCAGGACTGTACCTCGATATGGGGAGTTTCAAAAGCCTCCCCCTCCTGCCTAGTATAGCGCTCAACCTGGCCTGTGGCTGTAAAAAGCAGGTCCTTGACAACCACCTGTCCCAACAGAAAGGCATTGATTTTTTGCAAAAAGAGCTTCTTCATCATAAACAGCTCATTGGCTAAAAGAGAATTAGCCGTCCTGATAGTAAGCACCTGCCCCTGTAATTTGAGAATGGAGCAGTTCTTAGCTAAGGCAGGACCACAAATCTCCTCCCAATGCTCCTGCAAAAAGTGCAGCAGATAAGCCTCCTTGACACCCTTGGCAAGCTGAGCTCCTCTTTTACCAGCCTGTCGCTGCTGCACATCAAAAATTCTTTTGATAATTTTCTTAGTCGCTTCAAAATTATCTTCCATGCTCAGCCCTTCTTACCTGTCCCTGGACAATTTCAAAATAGGCATTTGTCGCCAAATCCGGTATCAGCTCCCGGTCATTTACCGTAATAAAGGTCTGTACCCTGCCGTCAATAAACTGCAGCAGATGGGAACGCCGCTCATTATCCAGCTCACTCATAACATCATCCAGTAATAAAACAGGAAATTCACCAATTTCCTGGCGTACATATTCCAGCTGGGACAGCTTCAAAGCCAGAGCACAGCTGCGCTGCTGCCCCTGGGAGCCAAAGGACCGGAGTGAAAGCCCGTCCAAAAGTAAAAGTAAATCGTCCCGATGAGGACCTAGCCCCGTATTACCACGAACAATGTCCACCTGCTGTCTGGCAAGCAGCTTCTCCCGATAAAATTTAGGCCAATCCAGCTCCTCCTCAGGATAGAGTAATTCGCCATTATTAGACTTCAGTTCATATTTAACTGTTAATTGCTCTTTATTATTGCTGATAGAAGCATAATTACCACCAGCTATATCATATAATTTCTGTAAAGCCTGCATCCGCTTGGTAACCAGCTCCGTTGCCAGCCGGATGAATTCTTCATTCCATGGTAAAAGCTGGTTAACCTGTGCCAGACCGTCGCGGATAGCCTTCAACAGACGGTTACGCTGTAAAAGTACCCGGTTATATTTCACCAGCAAATCATAGTAAACAGGATCAGTCTGAGAAATCTGCATATCCAGAAAGCGGCGGCGCAGAGCCGGCTCGCCCTTTACCAGCTGCAAATCCTCTGGAGAAAACATAACAACATTCAGGGACCCGTAATGCTCCTTGGGCTTTACCTTAACCCGGTCCAGAAGAATTTCCTTCTTCAGCCTGCCGGACTGCAGGTATTTTTTTATCCTTACCTCATGCTCTCCGGTAAAATTGCTAAAAGCCAGACTGACCAGGCTTTCCTGGCAGTGCAACTTCATTAAATCCTCCTCAGCCGAGGTCCTATGGGAAAGTCCAAAGGCCCCATAGAACATGGCCTCCAGTAAATTAGTCTTCCCTTGGGCATTTTGCCCATAAAAAACATTAATCATGGAGGGGAAGGTAAGAGTACAGCTGCTATAATTACGAAAATTAATGGTATTCAGCGCCTGGATTTTCATTCTGCCTCAGCAACCACGGTTAATTCTACCTGTTGGTCAATGGTAACCACATCGCCAGGATGTACCTTTTTACGTTTTTCCTGCACGGGTACACCGTTCAAACGCACTAATCCTTCTTCAATCAGCATAAAAGCCTGTCCACCAGTACTGGCAACACCGGAAAATTTTAACAGCTTATCCATTGTAATAAATTCTGTAGTAATAGCAACCTCTGCTTTTTCCATTTTTAAGCTCCTTTAAAATACAACTCTAACGGGAGTAACGATATAAGTGTAATCGGCCTCACCCTCAGCCTGAACACAAACAGGGGAGAGGGAGGTATTCATGGAGAAGGTGGCTTCTTCAGTTTCCAAGTTTTTAAGAATATCGAGGATATAGGTGGAATTAAAGGCTACGTTCAAATCCTCACCCTCAGTATGGCAGCTGATAACCTCACGACCGGTACCTACGTCAGGACTACTGGAGGTAATAGTCATTTCCTTAGCTCCAACACTCATTTTGATAATGCTGTAATCACCTTCAGTGGAGAAAAGCGCTACACGTTCTACGGCACCAGCTAATTCCTTAATATTAACAGTGGTTTTTACAGCAAACTGAGGCGGAATAACTCGACGATAATCAGGGAATTTACCTTCAATCAGACGAGAAACAATTACGATATTATCAATAACTACCATAAATTGATTATTCAGTAAGGATATTTGTACATCTACAGGAACATCACCATTAAGATTTTTATATATTTCATTTAATACTTTAGCGGGTACAATCATACTCATTGGTTCATTAGTTAATTGTTCCATAGTTTTAATGGAAAGACGATGGGTATTAGTACCAACAAAGGTAATCTTATTATCCTGAATTTCTACTAAAATACCGGTAAATAAGGGTCTGGATTCATCATTGGAGCAGGCAAAAATAGTCTTTTTAATCAGCTCTTTAATTTTTTCATCGCTAATAGTAATGGTTTTATCAGCATTAAAAGTAGGAAATTGTGGATAATCCTCTTCATTCATTAAAAGTAATTGATATTCAGAATTACCAGCTAAAACCTTAATAGTACTATTGGTAACATTTTTACTGATGGTTACATTTTCGCTGGGTAACTTTCTTACCAGCTCGGAAAGATGTTTTGCAGAAACTACAATCTCACCATCTTCCACAATATTCCCTTCAATGGTGCAGGAAATGGCCATATTCAGATCCATTGCATGAAGAACGATATTGCCATTGACTGTTTTAATATGGATACCGGAAAAAATGGGGGTACTGGGACGGGAAACAATAGCTCTTTGGACTGTCTGGATAGCTTTATTTAAGTTGTTTGTATTACAGGTAAAAATCATTTTTACACAGACCTCCTTAGGTTTTATGATTATATATATTATAAAAAAGATAGTCGAAGTAGTAATAATGCATGTTGATACTGTGGAAAACTGCTATAAGCGGGCATTTTACTAGCTTTAAGCTCTGTAGATAAACCTGTTGATAAGCCATTTTTCTTATGCACAGTATTTACAGGCCTAAAAACTATCAACATTTCTTAAAAGTTATCCACAGTTTTTAGGCGGATTATCCACAGAAAAAGTGGATAACTTTTTTATTGCTTTAAAATTTCTGAAATAACCTGCAAATCTGCTTTTAATTTCGTATCAGATTTGGATTTTTTACTAATTTTTTCGTAGGCGTGGATAACTGTCGTATGGTCACGACCACCAAAAAGCTCACCTATTTTAGGATAGGATAAATCGGCCAGTTCACGGCAGAGGTACATGGCTATCTGACGGGGATAGGCAATATTTTGTGTTCTCTTCTTGGTAAACAGCTCATCCATTTTAATATGATAATGTTCAGCCACTGTTTGGGTGATACTTTCAAAGGTTACCTGCTTAGCATGGACGACATTACCTAAATCATCCAAAATCTTTTTGGTATTTTCCAGGGTGATCGGCTGGTTCATCAGGGAAGCATAGGCATTGACCTTGGTGTAGACGCCTTCTATCTCTCTGATGTTACTGGTAATGCTGGTAGCCAGCAGATTGAGGACATCATTGGGGAGTTCGATATTGTCGCTGGCGGCCTTTTGGCGCAAAATAGCAATACGTGTTTCAAGGTCGGGCGGCTGGACATCGGCGGTCAAGCCCTTTTCAAAGCGATTCCGCAGGCGGTCATCCAGGGTTTCAATTTCCTTGGGCAGACGGTCACTGGAAATAATGATTTGTTTATTCGCATCGTAGAGGGCATTAAAGGTGTGGAAAAATTCCACCTGAGTTTGTTCCTTACCCTTTAAGAACTGGATATCGTCAATGATCAGACAATCGATATTACGATATTTTTGACGAAAAGCTTCCGTAGTTTTGTTATAAATGGAGTTGATAATTTCGTTAGTGAATTTTTCACTGGTAATGTACAAAACCTTCATACGCGGGTCATTCTGTTTAATACGATTGCCGATGGCATGCATTAAGTGGGTTTTGCCTAAGCCAACACCTCCATACAGGAAAAGAGGGTTGTATTTGTGGGCCGGGTCATTGGCAACAGCCTGGGCTGCAGCATGAGCAAAACGGTTGGAGTTACCAATAACAAAGTTTTCAAAGACGTATTTAGGATTTAAATTACTTTTTTCTTCCTGGTCATTAGCCTCATTTTTTTCATCGGTAAATAGGGGCTTGGCTCCTCCTTCAATGGGCTTGACGGAGGGAATTTCCTCCTTGGGGGGAGCTTCTTCCATGGTTTCAATAATCAGAGAGATTTTCTTGTTCATAATACCTGACAGGATACCCTCGATAACGGCTGCATGGTTGTCCTCAATCATTTTTTTGAAGAAAACATTTTTTACAGCAACTTTATAGTAGGTATCAGTAACCTCTAGAGGAATAATAGGCTTGATGTAAACATCGTAGACCTTTTCACTGGAGGACTCTTTGAACTTCTCGGTGAATTTTATCCAGATTTCGGCTAAATCGTAGGTGTTCATCTAGTAACATCCTTTCTCATAAAATAAAAATAACACGGCAGTACAGACCTGGGGCCAGCTTGTGCCACATGAAAATAATCTTGCAAAAATACAGACTTATCCACATCTTATTCTATCAGACTGTGGATAAGTTGGCAATTTTTTCTTTTTTTTTACGCAATATGTAGAAAAGCAGTAATTTGTTCCTGATTTCTCTTTTTTTTACTTGACGTAAATTTTATTTTCAAATATAATAAGTCAGTAATACCTTGTACTGCTGTAGTTTTGCGATTTTTCCCGAAAAAGGCTGGCTGGAGCAGGGCTTTTTCAAGGTGTCTTCGGTATTTATCCGGGGACGAGAAGGTTATATGGCTATCAAATCATAAGTATAGAATTTGGTAAGAATTCGCGGTGAAGGAGGGAATACTTAATGAAACGTACTTTTCAACCTAACAATCTTAGAAGAAAAAGAACCCATGGTTTCAGAGAAAGAATGGCAACTTTGGGCGGTCGTCAAGTTCTCAAAAGAAGACGTGCTAGAGGCAGAAAGAAATTGTCTGCATAACATTATAGAATAGGCCGCGTAAGTGGCCTATTTTTTCCATGCGGGCAGGTGTGCATTTTATGCAAGAAAAATTATTTTCATTCCAAAAAATTAATCGTTTAAAATCAAAGAAAAGTTTTCAAATCGTGTACAGTAAAGGACGTTCCGTTGTTGATGGAATGTCTGTTTTCTATATTCTGCCCCAGCAGGGGACTGATATTAAAATTGGTCTGGCTGTAGGCAAGAAGCTGGGCTGTGCCGTAGTTCGTAATCATGTCAAAAGACTTATGCGAGAGGTATTTCGTAAGCATAAGTTGGAGTTAAAGGAAGGGCAGCATATCGTATGGGTTGCTCGTCGTAAATTAACGAAGGCAGATATTAAGACTTATGAACGCGTTTTTTTTAGACTTGCTAAACGGGCAGGACTTTTGAAAGAATAAGAAGGATGTAAATAAAATGGCTAAAATTTTGATTCTATTTGTTAGATTTTATCAAATTTTTATTTCACCATTATTTCCACCTACTTGTAGGTTTTACCCAACCTGTTCGGCTTATGCTATTGAAGCTCTGCGGAAAAAAGGAGCAGTCAAAGGTACTTGGCTAACAATTAAGAGATTGGCTAAATGTCATCCTTTCCATCCTGGTGGCTATGATCCTGTTAAATAAATAGGTTTACATCATAAAGAGTTTATTTTCTTGTTGAAGGAGTAGTGATATCTTGGATTTTCTTAGTGAAATTGTGCAACAGGCTTTAATGATTCTCTATAGCCTTACTGAAAGCTTAGGCGTACCCAATTATGGCCTGGCAATTATTATCATGACTGTTATTATTAAATTGGCATTGTATCCTTTGACCAAAAAGCAAATTGAGTCTACTAAGGGTATGATGAAAATTCAGCCTAAGATGAAAGAAATTCAAACCAAGTATAAGGACGACAAGGAACGTATGAACTTGGAGTTGGCTAATCTTTATAAAACTGAAGGCGTTAATCCGTTGGCCGGCTGCCTGCCTTTACTCGTACAAATGCCTATCATGATTGGTATTTTCTATGGCATTCGTGATTTCCATTATGCAGGCCCTGCTAACTTCTTATGGATGGAGAGCATTTCCAATCCGGATCCCTGGTATATTTTACCGATTCTTTCCGTTGTAACTACTTTCATTCAATCTAAACAGACTATGCCTGAAACCGGTGGTGCACAGGGCAAGATGATGTTATATTTCATGCCTTTGTTCATCGGCTATATCAGTTTTACTTTCCCGGCTGGCCTGGTTCTGTATTGGGTAGTAATGAATATTATGCAAATTGCTCAACAGGCAATGATGGATAATGTTAAATCTAAATAAGTATAAATAGGGGTGTTCAAGATGGCTTTTGTTGAAAAAACAGGCAAAAGTGTTGATGAAGCCGTTGCCGCTGCACTGAAGGAACTAAATGTTACTGAGGCTGAAGCAGTAATTGAAGTTTTGGAAGAAGGCAAAAAAGGCGTATTTGGTTTCTTTGCCAAGGATGCCAAAGTGCGTGTTACTGTAAAGGAAGCTGCAGTAAGCGTCCCGGAGGAAGAAGAAACCCAAGTGATTGAAGCAATAGAAGAGCCTGCTCCTGCTGTAGAGGAAGCAGTTGAAGCAGAGTCGGTAGCAGCTCCTGTAGCTGCTGCTGTTCCTGAAACTAAGGAACCCGCCCGTGAACCGAAGAAATTCGTAGTAAATGATGAAGGCATTGTCAAGGCTAAGGAATTTTTACAAAAAATATTTACTGCTATGAAGATTGAAGTTGTCATGGAGAAATTCATTAATAAGGGCGACGGCAGTGTTACCTTTAAGCTTCATGGTGACGATATGGGTATTTTGATTGGCAAGCATGGCCAGACTCTTGATTCCCTTCAATATCTGACCAATCTGGTAGCTAATAAAAATAGCGCTGATCGCATCCGCGTCATCATTAATGTGGAGGATTATCGTGAGCGTCGTATCGAAACCTTGAATCGTTTGGCTTATCGTTTAGCTGATAAGGTAAAACGTAGTGGTGAAAGAGTTGCTTTGGAGCCTATGAATCCTCATGAAAGAAAAATCATTCATATGGCCCTGCAAAATGACCGTCGCGTAACTACCTTGAGTGAGGGTGATGAGCCTCATCGTCATGTAGTGATCGAATTAAAGAAATAAGACATTCTAAACCCAGTAAATTATTACTGGGTTTATCTTTTAGAGGAGGTTGAACCGAAATGGCAGAAGATACCATTAGTGCAGTAATAACTGCCCTGGGCGAAGGTGCCGTTGGTATAATCCGTATTAGCGGTACAGAGGCCCTTGCTATAGGTGAAAAGCTGTTTAAAGCTGCAGCCGGTAAAAAATTAGGGGCATACGCACCCAATACCCTGGTATATGGACATGTTTATGATTTTGATGCAAGCTTAGTTGATGAAGTATTGGCTGTCTATATGGCTGGACCTCGTTCCTACACGGCAGAGGATGTAGTGGAGATTCAATGCCATGGTGGTCTTCAATCCCTCCAAAAAATTTTAACCCTGACCTATCAGGCAGGGGCTCGTCCGGCGGAGCCGGGTGAGTTTACCAAAAGAGCCTTTTTGAATGGCCGTATTGATTTGACTCAGGCTGAAGCGGTTATGGATATTATCCGTTCCCGGAGTGAGGCTTCTCTGAAGCTGGCAGTGCGTCAACAGAAAGGACAGCTGGCTAATGCTCTGCGTGGCCTGCGTAAGGAGCTTTTAGACGTTATTATTAATCTGGAGGCCGTTATCGACTATCCGGAAGAGGATATTGAGGAAATTACCTTTGGCGAGGTAAAAAAGAGTATTAATTTTGTTTGTGAGGGAATGGAAAAGCTTTTAGCCCATGCTCACACGGGTAAGATTCTGCGAGAGGGTCTGAGAACAGCGATTGTAGGTCGTCCTAATGTAGGTAAATCCAGCCTGCTCAATGCACTCCTGAAGGAGGAGAGGGCTATTGTTTCTGAATATGCAGGTACAACCCGTGATGTTATCGAAGAGCAGCTGCTTTTAGATGGTGTTCCCCTGGTATTGGCAGATACGGCAGGTATTCGTCAGACGGATGATTTTGTAGAACAGATCGGCGTGGAAAAAAGTAAGGAATTATTACAGAAGGCCGAGCTGGTAATTTGTGTAGTTGATGGTAGTGAGCCCTTAACTGCAGAGGATGAGGAAATTTTACAGGCTGCAGAAAGTAAGCCCTGTGTTATAATAGTAAATAAGAGCGACAAGGATGTGGACGCTAATTTAGTCCAGCTCCAGAAGCGCTTTGGACAAGAGAGGGTAATGGCCCTTTCTGCCAAGACCACCGCCGGTCTGGATGCCTTTACTGCCTGGCTGAAAAATTATGTGTATGGTAGTGAGGGTGCCTTGAGTGATGGTGTATATGTACAAAATGCCCGTCATGAGCAGCTTTTAAGAGAAGCCTTGGCTTCCCTAGAGGATGCTGTAGCAGCAGCAGAGGCTATGCTGCCCTATGATTGCATTGTTATTGATGTGCGCAATGCTATTGACCTGCTGGGAGAAATAACTGGTGATGCAGTACAGGACGAAATTATTAACGAAATTTTTTCCCGCTTCTGCATTGGTAAATAAATTTTTAGGATTGAGAGAAAATGGGATATATTACAGATAGTTTTGATGTAGTTGTTGTCGGTGCTGGTCATGCAGGCGTAGAGGCTGCTTTGGCAGCAGCCCGTTTAGGTGGTAAAACTCTTTTGGCAACCTTGTCTCTGGACAATGTAGCCTTAATGCCCTGCAACCCATCCATTGGTGGTTCCGCAAAAGGACAATTAGTACGTGAAATTGACGCCTTAGGTGGGCAGATGGGGATTAATGCGGATAAGGCCTGCATTCAGATGCGCTTGTTGAATACAGGTAAGGGATATGCTGTACATTCTCTGCGTGCGCAAGAGGATAAGCCCTTCTATACTACCCTGATGAAGCAGGTTATCGAAAATCAGCCTAATTTGGAATTAAAACAGCTGATGGTGGATAAGCTGTTGGTAGAAAATGGACAGGTTGTGGGTATTGAAGCAGAAACTGGTGAGATTTTTGAAGCTAAATGTGTCATTTTAGCTACTGGTACTTATCTGCGTGGCCGTATTGTATATGGTCAGGTTAATTATGAATGTGGACCCAACGGCTTGCGTAGTGCTACCAAGCTGTCTTCATCCCTGCTGGAGCATGGGGTGGAGCTGATGCGCTTTAAAACCGGTACCCCTGCCCGCGTGGATGCACGTAGTCTGGATTATAATAAAATGGAGCCCCAGTACGGCGATGAGGAGGTTCGCAATTTCTCCTTTATTAGTGATATTACCACCCGTACTCAGGTACCCTGCTGGTTGAGCTATACTAATGCGGATACCCATAAGATTATTCGTGATAATCTCCATTTGTCCGGTATGTTCAATGGCATGATAGAGGGTGTCGGTCCTCGTTATTGCCCTTCCATTGAAGCAAAGTTGGTTCGTTTTGCAGATAAGGAAAGACATCAGCTGTTCATTGAACCGGAGGGGACCCATACTAATGAGATGTACGTCCAGGGTATGAGCTCTTCCTTGCCGGCTCATATCCAGTTACAGTTTATGCGAACTATTCCCGGCCTGGAAAATTGCAAGATGATGCGTGCCGGTTACGCTATTGACTATGACTGCCTGAATCCCTTACAGTTAAAGCCCAATCTGGAGCATAAAGCCATTAGCGGCCTTTTTAGTGCCGGTCAGTCCAATGGTACCAGTGGCTATGAGGAGGCTGCTGCCCAGGGTCTGATGGCAGGTATTAATGCTATGAATAAAATTAACGGTCGGGAGCCCTTTGTTTTGCGTCGAGATGAAGCCTACATTGGTGTTCTGATTGACGACCTGGTTACTAAGGGTACCAATGAGCCCTATCGAATGATGACCTCCCGTGCTGAGTATCGTTTACTGCTCCGCCAGGATAATGCTGATTTACGCTTAACCGAAAAGGGTAGGGCTTTGGGTTTGGTTGATGATTATCGCTATGAACGCTTTACTGAAAAGAGAAGTGCTTTGGAGAGAACTCTTCAGAAATTGAATAAACTGAGCCTGTCTCCCAATGAGGAAACTAATGCTAAGCTGGCGGCTATGGGAACGGCACCTCTACGGAGTGGTACGAAGCTTTTTGAACTGCTTCGCCGTAAGGAAGTAACCTATGCTAAGCTGCAGGAGGCCTTTGACCTGCCGGAAATTAGTGCTCCCGTGGCAGAACAGACAGAAATCTTCGCCAAATACGAGGGTTATATTACCAAACAGCGCCAAGAGGTGGAAAGAGCACTGAAGCTGGAAAACAAAAAGATTCCTGACGATGTGGACTACCACGCAATTAAGGAGTTATCCTCCGAGGCTGCAGAAAAGCTGGAGAAGGTAAGGCCTACCTCCATTGGTCAGGCTTCCCGTATTAGTGGTGTTTCTCCTGCCGATGTAAATGTTTTGATGATTGCTCTTGAGGTTAAACGTCGAAAGGAACAGGAATAATGGAATTTGCAGAGATTTTGGCGGCTAAGGGTGCAGAGGCTGACTTGAAATTTTCTCCTATACAATTAGAACAATTTAATAAATACTATACAATGCTCATAGAAACTAATAAAGTTATGAATTTAACTGCTATTACTGAACCTGAAGAGGTAGCAGTTAAGCACATTATCGATTCTCTTATGGCTTACGATGAAAAGCTTTTTCCTGGTAAAACCCTGGCCGATGTAGGGACGGGTGCAGGTTTTCCTGGAATACCTTTGAAAATCTATTGTCCTTCCCTGCGGGTAACACTAATTGATTCCTTAGGAAAGCGCTTGAAGTTTTTAGAAGCAGTTATTGCAGAGCTAGGTCTGGAGAATATTTCCTGTGAACATTTGCGGGCTGAAGATGCTGGACGTAATAAAAAATTCCGTGAACATTTCGATCTGGTTACGGCACGTGCAGTAGCCCGTTTAAGCGTTTTAGCAGAATATTGCCTGCCCCTGGTAAAAAAGGACGGCTATTTTATTGCTCTCAAGGGGAGTAAATTTGTGGAAGAAATTGAAGAGGGACGGGTAGCCGTAAAGATTTTAGGTGGTAAGCTGCTTAGTGCGGAAGAGGTTAAATTACCCGGACTGGATGATGGTAGGGCGATTGTCAGAATTTCCAAGATTAAGGTTACTCCAGGACAATATCCCCGTAAGGCAGGTACTCCTGAAAAACAACCACTGGGCAGTAAGTAATGGAGGTGCAAGATGTTCGTTGATGATGGATTTTCTGTATTAGATACAGGCTTTGAAGCAATGCAAAATGCTAACCCCGTGCATGAGGTGAAGGTAGTACAGGTTGATATAAATGCTATCTTTCCCAATCCCTATCAGCCACGCAAGGTTTTTGAAAAAGAGGGATTGGAGGAATTAGCCGCCTCTATTGGGGAATATGGGGTATTACAGCCCATGTTAGTAGCTCCGGCAGAAAATGATACTTATCTGCTTATTGCTGGTGAACGCCGTTGGCGTGCTTCTAAAATGGCAGGATTAAAGGAAGTACCTGTTATTATCAGCGAATACACTTCTCAACAGATTGCTGAAATTGCCTTAATTGAGAATCTTCAGCGTGAGGATTTAAACTATATTGAAGAAGCGGAAGGCTACGAGCGTCTGATGCAGATGTTTAAGCTTACGCAGGAGGTTATGGCAGCCAGAGTAGGTAAAAAGCAATCCACTATTGCCAATAAATTGCGTTTACTGCGCTTGGGTGATAAGGTGAGAGAGCTATTACGGTCTGCAGATTTAAGCGAACGCCATGCTCGTGCTTTATTGCGTTTAAAGACGGAAGAAAGACAGCTACAAGCTTTACAGGTAATTATTAAAAATAATTACAATGTACGCCAGACAGAGCAATATATTGAAAGATTATTAGAGGTTACTGCTCCTGAAAAAAAGAAACGGCAGATTATTGTTAATGATGTCCGTATTTATTTGAACAGCATTAAACAGGTTGTTAATTCCATTAAGAATGTAGGCATTCCTGTGCAGATGGAACATTCTGTGGAGGGTGAGGATGTGGTTATTAATGTGAGGATTAAGAATACTAAAAAACCTAAAATAGTCAAATAACATAAAAAAGCCCAATGTTTCACGTGAAACATTGGGCTTTAGTTTTTAGAAATGCTTAGTGGAACATCTGGGGAACTAATTCTTTCGCAATTTCTTTAATACATTTAGTATAGGCGCCACGTTTAGCACTCAGCTCACTAGCGGAAGAGCTGCTATCCTTGGTAATATTGATAATCTTTAATACCTTTTCCTGATCAACTAAAAAAGCATTTAATTCAATGGAAGCACGATTATTTTCAGAAAAACCATACCAGGCAGAAGCCACCTTAGTTTTTTCCATGGAAGGATCGGGCATTATCAGGAATAGACAACGGTCATAGCCGGAGAATTTAACAAAAGCTGTCAAATCTTCTTTGGTCAGGGGCTGTTCTTCTAAAAAGCCTTTTTCGAACCAATACTGCTGGTATAAGCTTTGGATATCAGTTCCAATAGCTACCTTTTGATATTTATTCATATCCAAATCTTCATTGAGATATTTTTCGGTTCTTTCCATAAAGTCCTTAGTTTTTACGGCGGGGTCGCCAATAATTAAAGCACAGATTTTAGGAGCAGCTATTTCAGCTGTAGGAGTTGCTGCATGGCTTGAGCTGGCAGCGGAGGCTAGACCCAGAGGGGCGCAGATGGAAGCAGTAAAGACTAGTAAAGCTAATAATAATTTACATAAATTCTTCATAAATCTCGTCCTTTCATTTTTCTTTATTTGCAGAAACATCATAACATATAATTTTTTTTATTACAAATCAGGTCTTTATTTTTCATCTATTCTTCATATACTCCTAAATTTTTTGTCATAGTCATTTAAATTGTCCTAAGCAGCTTAAAAGTGTATAATTAATATAGAAGTGAGTATTGTTAAGAAAAGGGGAGACTGTATGGGTAAAATCATAAAAATAACTGATAGTCAGGTAGCAATAGGTATGAGGGACGGCTCCTTAAAGGAGGTACCCATCAGTTCCTTAGATTTTACACCGCATCTGGGGATGGTGGTGGATGTGTACGAATCTACAACGGAGATAGTTGTCTTACTTAAGCCGATTTATCATGATGGACAGGGAAGGCTGGTTAATAAAATTGCTTATATTCTTTTAGCCTTCTTTTTAGGTGGTTTAGGTGTGCATAAATTTTATGCCAAAAAGACTGCCATGGGTGTGCTTTATTTAATTTTCTGTCGGACGGGGATACCTGCATTTGTTAGTCTGATTGAGGCTATTTTGGCGTTTACAAAAAAAGCTGATGCTAACGGAAATATTATTTTATAAGCTTGGAATAACAAATAAAGCTGTCGGAGTAAGAAAATTTCGTACTGCGATAGCTTTTATTTATATTAGAGATAGTGTTTATCTAGGAGCTACTTGTAATTCTAAGCCATAGGTCTTTTACAACTAGTAGAAAATTAATAACTTTTTAAGTGGTATTTTGGGTAAATTCAAAAATATTTTTGCTGTCAAGTGCTGATTTTAGTTTTATGGGAAATTTTTAGGACAATGTTTCACGTGAAACAATTTTTTCACAGCTTCAAGGTATAAGAATGTTAGTAATTGTGTTAAAATAGAAAGATAGAAAATTAACAAAAGGATGTAAATACAAAACAGAGGTGAAAAAAGTGGTAAAGGTAATTGCTATTGCTAACCAAAAGGGCGGTGTAGGTAAAACGACAACCGCTGTGAATTTAGCTGCCTGCCTGGCTAACAAGGGTCGTAAAGTTTTACTGGTGGATAGCGATCCCCAAGGTAATGCTACCAGTGGTTTTGGTTTTGATAAAAGAATTATAAAGAAAAGTATTTATGATAATTTGATTAATGATATTCCTGCAGCAGAAACCATAAAAACTACTGCGTATGATAGATTGGATGTTTTGCCGGCAAATATTCAATTGGCCGGTGCAGAAATTGAGTTAGTTTCATTAATGAACAGGGAAGGTAGATTAAAGAGTGTTTTAGCAAAGGTTAAACATAATTATGACTATGTGCTAATTGACTGCCCTCCTTCTCTAGGGTTATTAACTATTAATGCTTTGACCGCAGCCAGCTCTGTTATTATTCCGGTACAATGCGAGTTCTATGCTTTGGAGGGTATCTCCATGCTGATGAATACAATTCAGCTGGTCCAGCGTAATCTTAATCCTGCACTGAAGCTGGAGGGCGTGGTAATGACCATGTTTGATGCGCGTACTAATTTGGCACAGGATGTAGTGGAGGAAGTAAAAAAATATTTTACCAGCAAATTATATAAGACTATTGTTCCTCGTAATGTACGTTTAAGCGAAGCACCCAGCCATGGAGTACCGGTTATTGCCTATGATAATAAGTCTAAGGGTGCCCAGGTTTATATGGAATTGGCAGAAGAGGTGATTGAGGATGAGTAAGAAAGGCGGTTTAGGCAAGGGCTTGGGCGCTATTTTTGGCGAAAATCCTTCGCCTATGGACATAGCGCCAGCAGCTAAAAACGAAAATGACCAACCAACAGAAACAGAAATTTCTGTACAGAAGATAAAAGCTAATCCCTTTCAGCCACGACGTACCTTTGATACGGAAAAGCTGGAGGAATTAGCTGCTTCTATTAAAGAATATGGCATTGTTCAACCTCTGGTAGTGCGGAAGCAGGGACATGGCTATGAGGTAGTTGCGGGAGAAAGAAGACTACGAGCTGCTAAGCTGGCAGGCTTAACAACTGTTCCCGTCATTATAAGAGAATATAGTGAAGCCGAGATGATGGAAATTGCTCTTATCGAAAATATTCAGAGGCATGATTTAAATCCAATGGAAGAGGCCCAGGGTATTCAACGCCTGATGAGTGAATTTAAGCTGACCCAGGAACAGGTGGCTGCTAAGGTTGGTCGTAGTAGAGCAGCGGTAGCTAATATTTTGCGTCTGCTTAATCTAGCACCGCAGGTCCAAGAATACATCAGGCAAGGTATTTTAACTATGGGTCAGGCTAAGCAATTAGTTTCTCTGCCCCAGGTGGAGCAGCTGGAGGTGGCACAGGCTATTATTGATAATGGTTGGAGCTCCCGTATTACGGAAGAAGTGGTACGTCAATTAAAGGCTGGTAAGCAGGTTAAGGTGGTACGTGAGATTGTTGAAGCCTTGGATGATGCCCATAAGAAGGAAGAGAAGAAGAAAAAGGTAAAGCCGGAGCCGGATATGTATTGTCAGGATTTTCAAAACCGTTTAGTCCAGCTTTTAGGGACCAAGGTAAAGGTAGTGCCCAAGGCCATGGATAAAGAGGGACATCAAGGTGGTACTATTGAAATTGAGTATTATTCTGCAGAGGATCTGGAAAGAATTTACGAGGTGTTGCACAGGGAAGAAGCAGGTGGAAGCATAACTCCTGTTCAACCGCGTAAACTAAATGTGTAGAATATTTTAGGAGGATTGTGAAATGACCGGTTGGGGCACAATTGTTAATGCTTCTGCGATCTTTGTTGGTGCACTAATCGGACTTTTCTTTAAAAAGGGCTTACCAGAAAAATATCAGCAGACCATCATGCAGGCTATTAGTCTGTGTATTTTGGTGATTGGCATACAGATGGCTTTACAAACAGAAAATATTCTGTTAACCATTGGTAGTCTGGTGTCAGGTGCTTTATTAGGAGAAATACTGGAGCTAGAACGTGGAATAGAAAAATTAGGCCTATGGGTGGGCAGGCATTTTGCCCAAGGAAAAAATTCTCCAGTACAGCAGATTGCTGAGGGCTTTATCAGCGCTTCCATTCTTTTCTGTACTGGACCCATGGCTATTGTCGGAGCTCTACAAGATGCATTGGCTCAAGATTACGCTACCCTGTACGCTAAGGCGGCCTTGGACGGGATTATTGCTCTTATTCTTAGTGCTAATATGGGTATAGGTGTCTTTTTGGCAGGTATCTCAGTCGCAGTATATCAGGGAAGCTTTACCTTGGTAGCAGGTTTGGTAGAATCCTATTTAACAGAGGGCATCTTAAGAGAATTAACGGCTACTGGTGGCGTTTTGATTATTGCCATCAGCTTAAAATTATTGAAGGTAATAAATATACGGATAGCTAATTTATTACCTGCATTGGGATGCGTAATTATTATGGGTATGTTTTTTAAATAAAAAGGATTGGTAAAAATGGAAATTTTTAATTTATGGTTAAGTAATAACCTTGCAATAATTTTTTTGATAGAAAGCTTAATAATATTTATTTTACTTATTTTGCTCGTTGTCCTGTATAAGAAGCAGGGGGCGTTAAAAAAGAAATACGACTTCTTTACCAATGGTAAGGATGCTAATATTGATACTGTTCTGACGGAAATCTTAACTGATTTGCGTGCTACTCAGGCTGAACTGGCTGAATTACAGCAGAAGCATAGTGCTTTGCGTCAGAGGGTGCGTGGCTGTCTGCAGACTGTAAAATTGGAACGCTATGATGCCTTTGAAGCGATGGGCGGGAGAATGAGTTATTCTTTACTTTTGGCTGATGAAAATAAGGACGGCATTATTCTGACCAGTATTTATGGTCGTGAGGATAATCGTAGCTTTGCGAAGGATATTAAGGCTGGACAATCCTCCTATGCTTTGGCGGATGAGGAAAAGAAGCTTTTATAAATTCCTACTGATTCTCAATACGTAAAAATAAAAACGCTAGACGAAGTGTAAGCTTACGTCTAGCGTTTTTTTTTACATACGGTAAAAGAGCTGGAGGAGAATGTAAAAGGTACAGCCACAGCAAAGGTAGCGCACCCAGATACAAGGATAAACAAAGCCTCTGGGACTGACTATGCAGGCGCCATCAATACGAGCTTGTACGGCAAAAGATTCCCAGGCTGCGATGAAGAGCAGTAGACAACCCTCATTCCAGGTAAGAGGATCAAACATCAGATAAATACAGTAGAATAGGAAAAGTATATTTAAAAGAATGTATAGGAGAAAACTTCGTGCTGATTTATCAACATAGATAACCTGCTTCATCTGGGGATTAGCTTTTTTATCCTGGAGAATACTGCGGATATTGCCGATGAAATAATAGATAGCCATGCTATTTATAAAAGCAAACATTTTTACGCAGAGAAAAAATAAGGGAATAAATTTCATATTGATACCTCGATTTTTGCTTAATAAGTAGATTATACACTAAAAATGGTTAGATAGCTAGAGGAAGAAATCAGAAAAAGTACATATAAAATAAACAAATGTATATTATATAAAATCATAAAATAAACAATTATTAAATATGTTACAGTTTTACAACCATAATACAATAGTTCACATAATTTATCATAAAATTATTGACAAAAGTATGAAAAAAACAGCTATAATTGGAGACATAAAGCAAGACAGTAATATTTGCAAGGAATATTACTCCATTATGCAAGATAATACAGAGAAAAGAGGAGAGAGTTATGAGAAGATGGAAAAGATTGACTAGTATTGTGGTAGCTGCGATGGTGATGGCTTCCCTTATGAGTGGCTGTGGCGGTGGTGAAAAAAAGAAGCGGATGTCATTAAAGTAGGTGCTTCCTTTGAATTGGCTGGTAACGTTGCTAATTATGGTAAGTCCATTCTTTCCGGTGCAAAATTAGCTGTTGATGAAGTCAATGCTAATGGCGAACTGTTGGGGAAAAAGCTTGTAGTAGTTGAAAGCGATAACAAATCTGAACCGTCTGAATCTGGTAACTCTGTGACTAAGCTGGTTACCCAGGATGAGGTAGTAGCAGTTATTTGTCCCGCTACCAGCGGTTGTGTAGCTGCCAGCGCTCCTATTACCGCGGCTAGTAAGATACCGCAAATTGCTCCTAGTGCTACAGCACCGGGAATTACCGTGGAGGAGGCCGGCAAGGTTAGGGATTTTGTGTTCCGTGCCTGCTTTATTGACCTCTTCCAGGGACAGGTAATGGCAGAATTTGCTGATAGAAGCCTTAAGGTAAAAAAGGTAGCAGTTTTGTACGATTCCTCCAGTGATTATTCTAAAGGCTTGGCTACTGTTTTTGCGGACACTATGGAACAAAAGGGTGGCACCGTGCTGGTGAAGAAAGCCTTCTTGGCTAAGGATTTGGATTTCAAAGCGGCCTTGACTAAGATTAAAGCAGCAAAACCGGAAGCAATTTTCGTACCCGGCTATTACGAATAGGTATCCAAAATTATCAAGCAGGCTCGTGAAATCGGCTTAGAAGTACCAATTCTTGGTGGTGATGGTTGGGAAAGCCCCAAATTAGCAGAGATTGCTGGTAAAGGTGCTTTGGACAACTGCTATTATGTCAGCGTCTTCTCCGTAAAGGATACTGACCCGTCCGTACAGACATTTATAAAGGATTATAAGGCTAAATATCAGAAGGAACCCGATATTTTTGCTATGCAGGGTTATAACGCAGCACTGGTGTTGGCAGACAGCATCAAACGTGTTGGTACTACCGATGGCGTAGTAGTAGCTAAGGCAATGGCAGAAACGAAGGATTTGTCGGTAGCTAGTGGTAAATTGACCTATGATGCTAATCACAATCCGATTATGGCAGCTTCCATCATTTCCCTGGAGGGCGGCGAGCCGACCTTGAAGGAAAAGATCAGCTTATAAAGAAAGGGTTGAATAGCTAGTCAACGTTAGGAACGCTTCTGAAGAGACATGCTCAAAGGCATGTCCTTTCTCATAAATAAAAGTAAAATTATCTAGAGAATTTTTAGAGAAGATGTAATTGAGGAGGTGCATCATAGATAGTATGTTCCAGCAGTTCTGTCAGCAGTTAATCAATGGTATTTCTCTGGGCAGCATTTATGCACTTATTGCCCTGGGTTACACAATAATTTATGGTATTATAAAACTTATTAATTTTGCCCATGACGATATTTACATGTTAGGAGCGTATATCGGCTTTTTTGCCACTACCTTTTTAGGACTACCCTTTATTCCTGCTATTATCCTGGCTATGCTGGGAGCAGCTATTGCAGGCATTATCATTGAAAGAATTGCTTACCGCCCTATACGTGTGGCGCCGAGAATTGCCATTTTGATTACGGCCATTGGTGTCTCTCTGTTTTTGGAATACGCAATGATTCTTCTGGTAACACCCCAGCCGCGTACCTTTCCGGCAGTTTTTGCAGCTACCGTCTATCATATAGGCCCATTGGTTGTCAATAGTCAGCAGGTAGTTATTCTGGCTAGTGCCCTTATCCTGATGGCAGTTTTAACCTATATTGTTAATCAGACCAAGGATGGTAAGGCTATGCGTGCAGTTTCCTTTGATGCTGATGCTGCCCGGTATCAAGGCCTTTGTAGCTGCTGTTTTAGGTTATCCCCGGTGCTATGCTGGGTGGTCTGATTCTGGGTGTAGTAGAAGCCATGGTCAGCGGCTTTTTTTCTTCCACTCTGCGTGATGCGGCTGCCTTTGGTATTTTGATTTTAATTCTGCTCTATAAACCAGCTGGTTTGTTAGGTAAAAATGTATGTGAGAAAGTGTAGGTGACAGGTATGAATAAGCTGAGAAAATTTGATATGATCTTATTAGCTGTCTGTGCTGTACTTTTTGCCGTCGTACAGGGATTACTTTATACTGGTATAATTGGTGCTTTCTGGGAATTAAATATTATTTTAATCTGTATTAATATTATTTTGGCCGTAAGCTTGAATTTGATTAACGGCTATACGGGTCAAATTTCCATTGGTCATGCTGGTTTTATGGCCGTAGGTGCCTATACCAGTGCTATTATGACCGTTAAGCTGGGACTGCTCTACGAGGTAGGACTGCTGGTGGGTACTGTTGCCGCCGGTATTCTGGGCTTTATGATTGGTCTGCCCACCTTGCGCCTGAATGGTGACTATTTGGATATTGCCACTTTGGGATTGGGTGAAATTATTCGTATCAGTATTTTAAATATTGATTATGTAGGCGGGGCCTCCGGTTTAATGGGAATTTCCAGAATGACCAATTTCGCCTATATTTTCTGGATAATGATCTTTATTATTTTCTTTATCAAGAACTTTAAAAATTCGGCTGCCGGTCGTTGCTGTCTGGCTATTAGGGAAAATGAAATTGCTGCCGATACCATGGGCATTAATACAACCAAGTATAAGGTTTTGGCATTTTCCTTGGGTGATTCCTTTGCCGGCACGGCGGGCGCATTGTTCAGCCATTATTTTTTTCTGGCCCATCCGGCATCCTTTACCTTCATGCGTTCCTTTGATATTTTGACCATGGTAGTTTTGGGTGGCCTGGGCTCTATGACCGGTTCCATTACCGGTGCTATTTTATTAACCTTTATTTCTGCTTATTTGTCCGATTATTCCGAATGGCGTATGATTATCTACTCTGTAACCTTAATTGTTCTGCTGCTCCGCCGTCCTCAGGGCTTATTCGGTAGCCGGGAATTAAGTATGCAGATGTTTGGCTTAGGAGGTAAGGACCATGGCAGAACTGTTGCGGGTAAATGATGTTTCTATGATTTTTGGCGGCTTGCGGGCTGTCTCTAATTTAAAAATGCATATTGATGAGGGCGAGTTAATTGGCCTGATCGGGCCTAATGGTGCAGGTAAGACTACGGCATTTAACATGATTACCGGAATTTATACACCTACGGAAGGAGAAATCTATTTTAATGGGTAGAAGAGCAGTGGGAAAAAATCCTATCAGGTAACCCAACTGGGAATGGCCCGTGCCTTCCAAAATATCCGCCTTTTTTCTGAATTAAGTGTTATTGATAATGTAAAAATTGCTTATAATATGCATGTTTCCTATGGCTTGGCCGCATCCATCCTTCGTACACGAAAATATTTGGAGGAGGAAGCCAAGATTACCGCGAAGGCTTATGAGCTTTTAAAAATCTTTCATCTGGAGGATAAGGCCGAGGAACTTGCTAAAAATCTTCCCTATGGTGAGCAGAGACGTTTGGAAATTGCCCGTGCTCTGGCAACGGAGCCGAAGCTACTGCTGTTGGACGAGCCTGCTGTCGGAATGAATCCACATGAAACCAAAGAGCTGATAGAGCTGATTCGTTGGATTCGTAAGGAATTTAAGCTTGCCATTCTGCTGATTGAGCATGATATGGGTTTGGTTATGGGTGTATGTGAAAGAATTTATGTTTTGGAATATGGCTGCTTGATTGCTGAAGGTACGCCGGAGGAGATTAAGCACAATAAGCTGGTTATTGAAGCCTATTTAGGTGAGGAGGTCGTCAACTAATGCTGAGAGTTGAAGATATCAATGTTTATTATGGCGCTATCCATGCCATTAAGGGCATTAGCCTCCAGGTACCGGCTGGTGAAATTGTAGCGTTGATTGGCTCCAATGGTGCAGGTAAATCTACAACCCTGCACACTATTTCCGGTCTGCTTAAGCCGAAAACCGGTAAAATTTATTATCAGGACCAAGATATTGTAGGTATCCCCGCGCACAAGCTGGTGGGTATTATTGCCGAAAAGGATATTTTCCGTTCTTTTGTAGAAATTATGAGCATGAACCGGCCCTGTACCCGTATTACCTTTGATGTTACGGATAAGGTGGGGGTAATTGCTGATATTTCCCATATTTTTAAGGAGGCCGGTGTAAATATTATTTCCATTGTCAGCCGTCAGATTGATGAAGCTACCGGTAAGGCAGAGGTTGTGGTACGTGCGAATATGACCAGGGGTGGCATGGAGGTTGTAGAAATCTTACGTCAGGCCGGTTATGATATTACCGATATTATGACCTATGAGGGCATTGACTAAATAGAACAGTACGAAAGGCGGCAGAAAAATATTTTTTGAAGAAGAGTTTTCTCCAGTTAGCTACCATTGCTTGTTAAGGATATTTTTACTATAATAAAGGCGATAGGCACTGGCGTCTTGGACTGCCGGTAGATTTTGGTGGTTAGAATAGGAGTTGATTGAATGTTAGTAAAAGATTTTATGACTAAGGTTGTCGTAACCGTTACCGAAGATCAGAGTATGCTGGAAGCGCGTGAAATAATGCGCAGTAAAAAATTGATCAGTATTCCTGTAGTAGATGATATGAAGCGCATTCGCGGTATTATTACTGCCGATGATGTCAATAAGGTTTCTCCCAGTGATGCCAGCACTCTTTCCCGTCATGAAGCTAATTATCTTTTAGGCCGTTTCAGAGTAAGAGATATTATGAGCCGCACTGTAATTACCGTACATGAAGATGAAACTATTGAATATGTAGCCTATAAGCTGTACAAGCATAAAGTTAACGCCCTGCCAGTAGCTGATGCCGATAACAAAATTGTTGGTATCATTGCGCAGATGGATATCTTCCGTTCCTTTGTAGAAATCATGGGTATGGACCGTGGCTGCACCCGTATTACCTTTGCAACCGAGGACAAACCCGGTGTTGTTGCCGAGATTTCTAATATTCTGAAGGAAGCAGATGTTAATATTATTACACTTATCAGCCATCCGACCGATAAGGAAAATAATAAGGCTGAGGTTGTAATTCGTGTGGACCTGTCCAATAAGGGCATGGATGTCATTGAAAATCTGCGTCAGGCAGGTTATGAAATTACCTCCATTATGAACTACGAGGGTATTGAATAATGCTGGCTGATACTAATCTGGAGATTGGCCAGGTAGTAACCATGAAAAAGACCCATCCCTGTGGTAGTAATACATGGGAGATTATCCGGGTGGGGATGGATATTGGATTAAAATGCTGTGGCTGCGGACATTTTATTATGCTGCCCAGAAGTAAATTTATGAAGGCTGTAAAAAACATTAGTGACAAATGAAAAAGAGGGGATGTGTATCTGTGGATATACATCTCTTTTTTTATTGGTAACAAAGGATTATACTAAAGAGGAAGTATGGCACATTAAGGAGGCCTATTATGAAAAAAAAATTTTGGCTGCTTGGACTGAGCTGTCTTTTGAGCTTGGCTTTTAGTGTTGTGGCTTGGGCTTATAATCCAGGTCAGCGTACCTATAATCTTGTAGGAAACGTGCTGAACAGTAGTAAACAGCCCCTGCATGTAGAAATTGAACAGAGGGTTGATATGGCTAAGGTACTAAAACCGGAGGCATATAGTCTTTTAGCAGAAAATAAAAAAGTGGTCATTACCAACTATGTTTATAATGAGGTAAATGCAGATTATTACGGTCAGCAGGTGCTGGTGAAGGATGGCGGCGGTAATATAGTAAAAAAGCTTAATTTTATTGTTCGTGATGGCTACCTTTATGCAATAGATGACTTGCATAAAACCTACGACCGTCTGCCCAACATACCGGGCTTAAGTAAGAATTTTACCCAGGGCCTGGTACAGTGGTTTAATGAAAAGCCGGAAGCAGGCGTGGACGAGACTGATGGACTGGATTATGACCAGTTTACCTTGGGTGAACGGAGTTTAAGAATGTACTTTAAAGCTGGCACGGAGCAATGGCTGGGTTACCAGATAGGCAATTTGCCACAGCAGAGGGTACTGAGCTATAATCAACAGGTTGAAGAAGCGGCTCTAGCTCTGCCACCGGCAGACTACCAGCAGGTTGCTAATGCCGGCCTACGTGCTCAGGCCAATAAATTAAGTAAAAAATAAAATTATTACCTGGGAAATAGTGGGGGAGCAAAGCTAAAAGGTCATCTCCAGGGCTTTTAGCTGGTAAAAGTTGCAGAACTGTCCAGTATATTGTAAAATATTAGAGATATAGATAATTCTTAGCTACTGAAATAGAATATGAGGAGAGATTATTGTGAGTACAAATTTAGAAGTTGGTATTGTCGGCTTGCCTAACGTAGGCAAGAGTACCTTGTTTAATGCAATTACTAAGGCAGGTGCGGAGGCTGCGAACTATCCCTTCTGCACTATCGAACCCAACGTAGGTGTTGTAGATGTTCCCGACCATCGTCTGGACGTTTTAAGTGATATGTTTAATTCTAAAAAAATTGTACCGGCGGCTATGCGCTTTGTCGATATTGCCGGTCTGGTTAAGGGGGCCTCCAAGGGTGAAGGCCTGGGTAATAAATTTCTCGCCCATATCCGTGAGGTGGACGCTATTGCCCAAGTGGTACGCTGCTTTGAGGATGGCAATATTACCCACGTTGAAGGTAGCATTGATCCCCTGCGTGATATTGAAATTATCAATACCGAATTGTGCTTGGCCGATATGGAAAGCGTTGAAAAACGTCTGGAACGCGTAGAAAAATTATTAAAAGCCCATGAGAAGAAAGCTCCCTTCGAAAAGGCCACCCTGCAGAAGGTGTTGGAACAATTAGGAGAGGCTGTACCCGTCCGTCGTATGGAGCTGGATAATGATGAGAAGGAAGTTTTACGTGAGCTCCAATTATTGACTATGAAGCCTGTGCTTTATGTCACTAACGTAGCTGAAAGCGAAGTAGCAGACTGTTCCAACAATGCCTATGTTCAGGCAGTGGAAAAATATGCTGCTGAAGAAAACGCAGAGGTTATCGTAGTTTCCGCTAAGATGGAAAGTGAAATTGCCGAACTGCCTGATGATGAAGCAAAGGAATTTTTGGAAATGGCTGGTTTACAGGAAACTGGTCTGGACCGTCTTATCAAGGCAGGCTTTAAACTTTTAGGCCTGATGACCTACCTGACTGCCGGTGAAATGGAATCCCGTGCCTGGACTATTACCTGTGGCACTAAGGCACCTCAGGCAGCTGGTAAAATCCACACTGACTTTGAACGTGGTTTTATTCGTGCTGAGGTTGTTTCCTATGATGACCTGGTTGCCTGCGGTAGCAAGAGTGCAGCTCGAGACAAGGGTCTGGTACGCTTGGAAGGCAAGGACTATGTTATGCAGGATGGCGACGTAGTAGAATTCCGCTTCAATGTTTAATTACAGCTTCAAATAAATCTAAGGACTCCTTCCCAATACGGCAGGAGTCCTTTTTTGTTAGGATATTTTCCTGTTTCTTTTTTAGTTATGATTTGGTAAAATAGTAGCTACGAGAGAAGGGGTAGAATGCTATTTGATACACATATGCATTGTGAGTATTCCTGTGATAGTCATCAGACCATACAGGAAGCTATTGCTGAAGGTTTAGCTAAAAATATAGGGGTTACAATTACGGAGCATTGGGATTATGACTATCCGACCAATCCGGAGGCCTTTCTGTTTGACAGGGAGGCTTATTTTACCGAAATTATGCCTCTTCGTAATGAACGAGTACTAGTAGGTATCGAGATGGGAATGCAGCCCCATATCATTCAGGAAAATAAAGCCCTGGTAGCTGCCCACCCCTACGATTACGTACTGGCCTCCATCCATTGTGTCGGTGGCCGTGATTTGTACGAGCCTACCTGTTATATCGGCAAGACAAAGGAAGAAGCCGTGCGTGAGTATTTGCGGGAAGCGATTTTCTGTATGGAGGAGCAGGGAGATTTTGATTCCCTGGCCCATCTGGATTATCCCTGCCGCTATTGGCCGTATGAGGATAAGGAGCTGCGCCTGGACATAGCACCGAATTTGTTTGATGAATTTTTTCTGACTGCGATCCGGCTACAAAAGCCCCTGGAAATTAATACCCGACGTTTGGATAATTCTGAGAGCGTAGCGGCCTTACAGATTATTTATCAACGTTATGCTCAGCTGGGGGGGAGCTATTGTACCCTCGGTAGTGATGCTCATTATCGTGAACATGTTGGTCGTCGTTTAGCTACTGCTTTGGCAATAGCTAAGAAAGCTGGTTTACAGCCCGTATATTTTCGTGAACGGGAAATGCAGCTGATGGAGGTTTAGAAGATGAAATGTGTGCGCTTTGAAAATAAAAGAACGGGTACTAAGCATATCGGTATCCTGGAAGGGGAGGTTATCCATGGCGTCTATGGCAGTATTGATACCTACTGGCGTATTACCGGTGATACCTTTGCTTTGAAGGACATACAATTATTAGCTCCCTGTGTACCCAAGCAGATAATCTGCGTCAGCTTTAATTATCAGGCCCATGCCGAGGAATGTGGAGCGGAGATTACTCCCGAACCCAGTATTTTTGGTAAGGCCGCCCATACTGTTATCGGTACGGATGCCCATATAATCTGTCCCCAGGAGGTCAAGGATTTGGGCTATGGTGCCGAGCTGGCAGTAGTTGTAAAAAAAAGAATGAAGAACGTAAAGGTGGAGGATGTACCCAAATACATTTTGGGCTATACCTGTGCCAATGATATTACTGCCAGGGATATTCAGCGGAAGGAAAGCCAATGGCTGCGTTGTAAGTCCTTTGATACCTTCTGTCCTCTAGGGCCTTGGCTGGAAACAGAGCTGGACCCTTCCAACATCGAAATTAAGCTGAGTGTTAATGGTGAGGTAAAGCAGTGTGCCCGTACCAGTGAAATGCTTTATAATGCTTATGAAATTTTAAGCTATATTTCCCATAGTATTACTCTGGATGCCGGGGATTTAGTTTTGACCGGTACTCCCGTAGGCTCTGGCAGCCTGCATGTGGGGGATGAGGTAACTGTGGAAATTGAAGGCATTGGCAAGATTAGTAATCGTGTGACCAGAGCATAGTAATAGCCCTGATACTGTAAGGTATCAGGGTCCTTTTAACTTTTATAGTTAAAAATAAGAGAGGAGGAATATGTATGCTACTAGATATGACGGAGGAAAAACCTCTGAAGTTGATGATACCCTTTATGCTACCCATATTGCTAGGTAATATTTTTCAGCAGTTTTATAATATTGCGGACGTTATCATTGTCGGTCGAACTATCGGTGTGGAGGCTTTGGCGGCAGTAGGTACTGTTTCGCCTCTCTTTTTTATGCAGGTAGTGTTAACCATCGGCATGAGCAATGGCTTTACCGTGGTTACAGGACAGCGTTATGGTGCAGGGAATATGGCTGGTGTAAGACGTAGTGTTGCCGCCAGCATCGTGCTCAGTATAGGCTCTGATGCTTTTTATGGTCAAAAATATTGATTGGCTGATGGAGCTGATGAATGTTCCACCAGTGTTGATAGCCTATGCCAAGGCTTATATTATGGTTATTACCTATGGTCTGGCAGCTATGATGGGCTATAATCTACTTTCTAGTATTCTTCGTTCTTTAGGAGATAGCAAAACTCCCTTGTATTTTTTGATTATTTCCTCCCTGGTCAATATTCTGTTGGCCTTGGCTTTCATTCTCTGGCTGGGCTGGGGCGTCCCCGGTAGCGCTATAGCCATGGTGGTGGCCCAGGCGCTTTCTGCGGTGCTCTGTCTGGTGTATGTTTATTATAGGTTTCCCCAGCTTCACCTACAGTGGCAGGACTGGTATCTGGATTGGAGGGAGGCCTGGAAGCATTTACGCATGGGATTGCCCATGTCTTTTCAGTTTGTAGTGATGGGCTTAAGCATTATGGTTTTGCAGATGGTCTGCAATAGGTTTGAACCGGAAATTATTGCCGGTTTTACTGCGGCTGTCCGGGTGGAGCAGCTGGCTCTGCAGCCTATGCTTTCCTTCGGTATTTTTATGGCTGTTTATACGGCCCAAAACTTTGGGGCAAAATGCTTTCAACGGATTCGGGAGGGCATCAAAACTTGTTCCCTGCTTTCCTTGGGCTTTAGTGCCTGCGCCATGGTAGCTTTAGCTTTGGTGGGACAGAGGATAGTGGGTGTTTTTATTGAAAATTCCTCCCCGGTAGTTTTGGAAGCTGCCTATACCTACATTTTCTATACTGTGCCTGCCTATTTTTTCTTAAGTCAGATTTTTATTTATCGTAATGCCTGTCAGGGCATGGGTATAGCCCTCATTCCTTTTTTTGCCGGCTGTGTAGAGCTGGCGGCCCGTTCCTGGGGCGCGCTGCAGTTTAACAATTATTGGGGTTTTAAGGGACTTTGTCTGGCATCGCCCCTTTCCTGGCTTTCCTGTGCAATCTTTGTTTTTATCAGCTACCGTTATTTTATTACTGTTCTAGAAAAGAAATGGCAATCCCATAAGGCATAAAAAATGCACCTGGTATCTTAGGATACCAGGTGCATTAGTTTTTTATACTAGCGACAGCGGCTGCAAGCCAGCTCCGTCTTTTGTAAAAATTCTTCAATAGCTTCCGCAGTAATGCTGGGAGGAAGAATATTGGTGGTAAATTGACTTTCCGGTAATTGGATATTCTGTTCTAAAAGCTCCTGACAGAAGCGACTGTACAGCTTGGGATCACAAAGACCGTAGTCGGCATAATCCTCTAAGGGGCGTTCACTCATATAAATGCTGTAAAGCGTACCTAGACGATGAATTTGCAGGGGCAGCTGTTGTTGACGGGCCAGACGTTCCAAACCACCGCTCAGGATGGCTGTCAGGCTTTCCAGATCATAATGCTGCTCCGGTGTCAGCATTTCGTCAGCAAAGCTTTCTTCCTGCAGGGGCAGCGGCAGGGGCAGCAATTCGGTTTTGCTTAATAGCAGATTTCTGTAACAGGTCAGCTGGGGCTCCACCTCGTAGAGGGTTTGGGCACCACCTAGGGATGCCTGAAAAAGAGTGGTGGTTTCATCAAAGAAGAGCCAAAAGTTCTGCTCCTGGGCAATACGGCTGACCTCCTCCAGATAACCGTAATGGGGTAGGATTAAGCCCTGTACCGTGGGGACGGGCTCCAGGAGGAAGGCGGCAATCTGCCCTTCATATTCCTGGCAGAGCTCCTCCAGAGCGGACACGTCATTATAGGGCAGGGTGAGAAGGGACATGTCTGCCAAAGTCGGGTAGCTGGTACCCTCCAGTGTGAGGATATATTCTTTATGTGTGGCTTCCTGGGCTAATTGCAGACCCTGCTTAAGGGCGGACTGGTAGTCGGCACAGGTGAGATAGCTTTGTGTGGGTGGTAAAAGCTTGTTTAATAAATTTGCTGTATCCATGGTAAGCTCCTTTCTTAAGCTTTGTTTTCTTCAATCATAGCACATTTTTTTAGTAAATATCAAAGAAGTTTACCTAAAAAGCCTGCTTTTAGTAAGAATAATTTACAATTACTATGGTAGATGTTACAATGTGGCTAAGAATAAGTTTGGCGAGGTGATAAAATGTTGACCTTAGAACTTTTAGAAAAAATGCTTTTAGTAGCTGCGGAAGAGCTGAAGGCAAATACTACCTATTTATGTGAGCTGGATAGTGTGGCCGGTGATGGTGACCATGGTATTACAGTGGGAAAAATGGCAGAGGCTATGAAGCAGAGGGTGGAGGCTCACGCCAGTGAGGACCTTAACGGACTGCTGGACGACTTGGGTATGACCTTTATGAATATTAATGGTGGTAGTGCAGGTCCTCTCTGGGGTACTATTTTTTCTGGTCTGGCGGATGCTGTGGAGCCAGGAGTAACTGCCGTGGAGGCCGAAGGGCTGCGTAAAATGTTTGCTCAGGCCAAGGAGGATTTCATGGATATTTCCAAGGCTAAGCCTGGGGACAAAACCATGGTGGATGCGCTGTATCCTGCATTGGAAGCAGGCATGGCAGCTACTGCCGACCTGCAGGCAACCATGCAAGCTGTGGCAGCTGTCGCTGTTAAGGGGGCTGAAGCTACTGCCGCTATGGTAGCTAAATTTGGCCGTGCTAAAAATGTTGGTGAGCTTAGCCTAGGGACGAAGGATCCCGGTGCCGTATCTATATCCATATTATTTTCTGCTATGGCAAAGGCTTTGTAATAATTTTATCGGAGGCGACGTGAAATGAAAAAATTTATCAACAATCCCGAAAACTTGACTGCTGAATTATTGGAAGGTCTGGCTTTGGCTAACCAGGATTTAATCACTTTGAAAACCGAGCACGGTAATCTGGTAGTGAATAAAAAATTGGCCGAAGCAGATCGTGTAACCATCGTTACTTTGGGTGGCACCGGTCATGAGCCTGCTATCAGCGGCTTTGTAGGTGAAGGCATGATTGATATTTCTGTAGCGGGTGATATTTTTGCGGCACCCGGTCCTCAGGCCTGTGTGGAAGCCATAAAAATGGCTGATAAGGGCCATGGCGTACTCTTTGTAGTTTTGAACCATGCTGGTGATATGCTGACTGGTAATCTGACTATGAAGCAGGTTAAAAAATTAGGTATTCCTGTAGTAAAGGTAGTAACTCAAGAGGATATTGCTAATGCTCCCCGTGAAAATGCTGAAGATCGTCGAGGTCTGGTAGGCTGCGTGCCCCTGTATAAAATCGCCGGTGCAGCTGCTGCAGCTGGCAAATCCCTGGAAAAGGTAGCTGCCATTGCTCAAAAATTTGCAGATAATATGGCAACTATCGCCGTGGCAACCGTTGGCGCTACCCACCCTGCCAGTGGTATGCAGATTGCTACCATAGAAGCAGGTAAGATGGAAGTCGGTATGGGTCAACATGGTGAAGGTGGTGGCGGACTTCAGGATATGAAGACTGCTGACGAAACCGCTCAATTGATGCTGGAAGCTCTGTTAAAGGATTTGGACGTGAAAGCCGGCGAAAAGCTGATGGTAGTTATCAACGGCAGTGGCGCAACTACGCTGATGGAACAGCTGATTATTTTCCGTGCCTGCCATAAATTACTGGCGGCCAAGGGGATTGAAGTGGTAGCTAACATGGTAGGCGAGGTGCTAACCGTACAGGAAACTGCCGGCTTCCAGATGTTCATCGCCCGTATGGATGAAGAATTACTGGGTTACTGGAATGCTCCCTGCCGTACTCCCTATTTGAAAAAATAAGTTTTTCTGGATAAAGGAGGCTTTTTAAATGGCTGATAAAGACGGTAATATTCTGGCGAAGGATTACGGACTGGGGATTGCACCACCTCTGCGTCCATTCCCTGTTAAGGGTATGAGTAGTGCGGGCTGGGGCATGCAGCGCCGTTTATCCGAAATCTTTGCTGATGATGGTCGTACCATTATGCTGGCCTTTGACCATGGCTATATTTTAGGCTCCACCGCCGGTCTGGAGCGTCTGGATTTGACCATTCCCAGTATCATGGCAGACGCTGACTGCCTGATGGCCACTCGTGGTGCCTTGCGGACCTGTATTCCTGCCAACCATCGTAAGGCAGTGGCACTACGTTGTACTGCCGATGGTTCTGTGTTAAAGGACGACATGAGCAGAGGGGTGCCCGCAGTAGATGTTGAGGATGCTATTCGTCTGAATGCTTCCTGTATGGCCGTACAATGTTTTATCGGCAGTGATGGTGAGTTGGATTCACTGCGTAATTTAGCTTACTATGTCAATGCTGGCGAAAAATATAATATTCCTGTTTTGGGCGTAGTGGCAGTTGGCAAGGAAATGGAAAGAACTAGCCGCTACTTCGCCATGGCTACCAGGCTTTTGGCGGAACATGGTGCCCACATTATTAAAACCTATTATTGCGATAATTTTGAACAGATTACAGCTGCCTGCCCGGTACCCATCGTCATTGCCGGTGGCAAAAAAATACCCGAGCGGGACGCTTTGGAAATGGCTTATCGGGCAATTAGCGAGGGTGCAGCAGGCGTGGATATGGGTCGTAACGTATTGCAGTCTGCTTGTCCCCAGGCCATGCTGAAGGCCATCCGGATGGTAGTCCATGAAGATGCTACGCCGGAGGAAGCATACCATGCCTACGAGCTGTGGCAGGAGGATCTGAAATAAATATCTTTTCCCGCAGTCGGTTGGGTGGTTAAGTAGCTGGCAAAAGCTCAGCAGCTTAGCTGGAGGACAGTATTTAATCTTTATTTAGGAAAAATCACTGTACAAAATGTTAAATTCTGTACAGTGATTTTATTTTTTTATAAAAAACTCACAAAATATAAAAATTTGTTTACAAAATTATTAAAAACTACTACAATATTGGCAACATAATTACAGATTACTCATAAGTAATAATGTGTAGAATGGAAGGATGGTTATTATGAGAATGACAAAGAAAATGAAGGCTTTAGCTGCAGGTATCCTGTTAACCCTAGCTATGGGGATGGTAGCAGGCTGTGGCGGCGATGCTAAAGAAAGCAAGCAGGATGGTAAAGTACAGGTTGGTATTGTACAATTAGTAGAACATACAGCTCTTGATGCTGCTAATAGGGGCTTTGTTGACGCTCTGGCAGCTAAGGGCTATAAGGAAGGCGAAAATATTGTTTATGACCGGCAGAATGCACAGGCGGACCAGTCTAATCTGCAGAATATTGCCCAACGTTTCGCCAACAATAAAGTTAATTTGATTTGTGCCATTGCTACTCCGGCAGCACAAACAGTGGCCAATGTTACTGCGGATATTCCTATCATAGCCACAGCGGTAACAGACTACAAGGCTGCTAAGCTGATTAAAGATAATGCTAAGCCTGGTACTAATGTTACCGGTACTACGGATATGAATCCCGTAGAGGCACAGCTGGATTTAATACTTAAGCTGGTACCCGATGCCAAGGTTATCGGTACGATTTACTGCTCCAGCGAGGTTAATTCCCAATTGCAGGTTGATGTCTTGAAGGCAGTAGCCGCGCAAAAGGGGATTACGGTTAAGGAAGCAACTGTTTCCACAGTCAATGATATTCAACAGGCTGCCAGCAGCTTAGCTGGAGAGGTACAGGCTGTTTACGTACCCACGGATAATGTACTGGCTTCTGCAATGCCCACGCTGTCAATTGTGATGGAAGAAGCTAAATTGCCAGTTGTTTGTGGCGAAGGCGGCATGGTTAAGAGTGGCGGCGTAGCAACTTTGGGGATTGACTACTACAAGCTGGGGATGCAGACTGGTGAGATGGCAGCCGAAATTTTACAAGGTAAGGCTCAGCCGGCAACCATGGCTATTCAGGCACAAAAGGATTTTAAGGTTATTGTTAATATGAAGATTGCCAAGAAGATTGGCCTGACGATTCCTGAAGAACTGTTAAAGAGTGCAGAAGTAGTAGAATAAGAATTATTAAATGTCTGCCCTTTGTTGGCAGACATTTTCTTGACCTTAGGATAGGGAGGAAAAGATATGTTAGATTTATTAATACCGACTATTGCTCAGGGGTTGTTATGGGCCGTGATGGCTTTAGGTGTGTACATTACCTTTAGAGTACTGGATATAGCTGATTTGACCGTGGAGGGCAGCTTTCCTTTGGGTGCAGCTACGGCTGCTGCCATGCTCAGTGCCGGCTATGGAATAATTTCTTCCCTGGTTGTGGTAGCCCTGGTAGGCATGCTGGCAGGCATCGTGACTGGCGTTTTGCATACGAAAATGAAAATTCCCGCTCTTTTGGCAGGTATTTTGACTATGAGCGCCCTTTATTCCGTAAACCTGAGAATAATGGGCAAGGCTAATATTTCCCTGTTGGGTGTGGATACTACCTTTTCTATTGTACGTAATCTTCTGGGCTTGAATAGTGGACAGACTACGCTGCTGGTAGGTGCTGTTGCTACTGGTCTTATCGGTTTTTTGCTATACTGGTTTTTTGGTACGGAAATTGGTGCGGCCATTCGTGCTACCGGTTTCAATCAGCAGATGATTCGTGCCCAGGGTGTGGATACGGATGTTACCATTGTATTGGGCCTATTGCTCAGTAATAGCCTGGTGGCTGTTTCCGGTGCTCTGGTAGCCCAGAGTAACGGCTTTGCCGATGTAGGCATGGGTACTGGTACCATCGTTATCGGTTTAGCTTCTGTTATCATCGGTGAGGTGCTTTTTGGTACCCGCAGCTTTAAGAATTGTATGATTTCCGTTATTTTAGGCTCCGTTGTTTACCGCATCGTAATTGCCGTGGTTTTACAAATGGGTATGCCGCCTAATGATTTAAAATTATTTACCTCCGTCTTAGTTGCTTTTGCACTTTCTTTACCATTAATCAAAAGCAAATTAGGTATGAGAAAGGCAGGTCGTTAAGATGCTTAGAGTAGAAAATATTTTTAAAACCTTTTTCCCCGGTACGATTAATGAAAAACGTGCATTGCAGGGAATGGACCTGCATCTGAAGCCGAGAGATTTCGTTACTGTCATTGGTGGTAATGGTGCAGGTAAATCCACCATGCTTAATGCCATCGCTGGTGCTTTTCCCATAGATAAGGGCCATATTATTATTGATGGTGAGGATTTGACCAAAAAGGCGGAGCATAAGCGCGCCAAATATATTGGCCGCGTTTTTCAGGACCCCATGTTGGGCACGGCGGCAGGCATGATGATTGAAGAAAATCTGGCCATTGCTGCACGTCGTGGTAAAACACCGGGTTTAAGCTGGAGCTTTAGTGACGCCCAGCACGACTACTTCCGGGAACTGCTCAAGGAGCTGGACTTGGGACTGGAGGACAGGATGACTGCCAAGGTAGGCCTGCTCAGCGGCGGTCAACGTCAGGCCCTTACCCTGCTGATGGCTACGCTTAAAAAGCCCAAGCTGCTGCTTTTGGACGAGCATACAGCGGCCCTGGACCCGAAAACAGCTGAAAAGGTTTTGGCCCTGACGGATAAAATCGTCAAACGGGATCAGTTGACTACCTTGATGATTACCCATAATATGCGTGACGCCCTGCGTTTTGGTAATCGCCTGATAATGCTCCATAATGGACGGGTGATTATTGATGTTGAGGGTGCCCAAAAGGCTAGTCTGGATATTCCGGACCTGCTGGAAATGTTTGAAAAGGCTAGTGGCGGCGATGCCGTAGCCAGCGATTGTATGCTTTTAGGATAAAAAAGAACCCCTATGCAATATTCCTTACGGGAGTGTAGCATAGGGGTATTTTTAATCTATTTTTCTCTGGTAAAGCTCCATAATCTTAGCATAGGCCTCCAGACCACAACCGATACCGTGGTCGTGCAGCTCTAGCAGCTTATCAGGATTCATATCCAGACGGTTTAGAGCCAGCGGCGTTTCGGGACGGATGATGACGGCACAGCCATCCCGTTCCATCTGTTCGATATCCTTAATCAGCGCATTATATTTTTTAGGACGTTGCTCCATGATATCCCAAAGCTTAGGATAATCCTTGTACCAGGTTTTGAGGATGATACGTGGTACGGAGGAATTTTTTTCATAGCCCGCATTACGGGTCAGGACGAAAACAAATTTTTTATAGCCCGCCCGCATGGCCTTCTGGTAGGGGATGGGGGTAAGGATGGCGCCATCCAGTAGGGGATGACTACCAATTTTGACAATGTGGGAGATGAAGGGCAGGGAGGAGGAGGCTCGAACCGGTTCAAAGGCAAATTTGGTAGCCGCTTCTTTACCAAACCAGATACTCTTACCGGAGCGGATATCCGTAGTACCTACCTGGAGGATACCCGGGTATTTATTATAGGTATCATAGTCAAAGGGCAGCAGCTCATTGGGAATATCGTTAAAAATAAAGTCAAAGCCCAGGGCATTACCATCCTTCAGCCAATTACGCAGGCTAAAGCAACGGGAATCGGCTACATATTTCTGTATGATTTTTCTCGTCCGCAGAGGCTGATGGGACATGTAGGAAAGCACGCTACAGGCACCTGCGGAAACGGCAGTAATATAGGGGAAAATCAGGTCTTTGAGCATGAAGGCCTCACAAACGCCGGCAGAAAAGAAGCCGCGGACGCCACCGCCTTCTAGGACTAATGCAATTTTGTCTAAATTCATAGGTATTACCTCCCGCTACCATTATAACGCATTAACAAAAATAATCTGTGGATAGTATGTAAAATTATTCCTTCTTGAGGAAGAAGGCAGGAATACGGAGATATGGTGGAGAAAACTAAGCGGAACATTTTTGTAAAGGAAGGAAACTGGATGAAAAAGATTATTATAATCACAACTGGCGGAACTATTGCCATGAAATATGATGAAACAAAGCAGGGGCTGGTGCCTGCGGTAAGCGGGGACGATCTAGTCGAGGCGGTACCCGCCTTGCGGCAGGTAGCTGAGGTGGAGGTAGTGGAATATGCCAATGTTCCCAGTGGCCATGTAACACCGGCTATGATGCTGGAAATAGCGCATTTGGCAGATCAGTATGCTTCCAGACCTGATGTGGCAGGTATAGTAGTTACCCATGGCACGGATACCATGGAGGAAACGGCCTATGTTTTAAGTCTGGCCTGCACTACGACGAAGCCGGTATGCATTACCGGAGCCATGCGTGGAGCCAGTGATATGGGTTATGATGGACTGGCTAATCTATTGGGTGCTGTGCGGGTAGCGGCCTGCCCGGAAGCGGCCGGCAGGGGAGCACTGTTAATTTTTAATGATGAAATTCATGCCGCCGCTCAGGTAACTAAGGGACATACTGTATCCTGTAGCACCTTTATATCGCCCATGTGGGGACCGGTAGGATATATTTATTTTGATGGCATTGTGTTTCGGAGAAGTAGTCAGGTAGTAGAAAAGCTGCCGACGGAGCAGCTGACCGAAGGGGTGGAGCTGCTACAGGTTTATGCAGGCATGGATGGTAGGATGTATCATTATCTGGCGGACCGCCCAGTACAGGGACTGGTGGTAGAGGCTGTGGGCTGTGGTAATGTACCGCCCAAGGTTATGGAGGGAATTGCCTACGTGCGGAGTAAGGGCGTTCCCGTAGTCTTGGCTACCAGGGTGCCGGCTGGACGGGTGGCACCGGTTTACAGCTATCTGGGTAGTGCTGGTTCTATGGAGCCGTTGGCGCTGCTTTTGGCCGGAGAGCTGTCTGGACCTAAGGCAAGGTTGAAGCTGATGCTGGCATTAAGTCATACTCACGACAACGACGAGCTGCAGAAAATTTTTGCTGAGCCCCTATACTAATATTTAAAGAAAAAGCACCAGCTAAGCAGAGCTTAGCTGGTGTTATTTTTTAGTCGTTTTTAGTAAATACGAGACATCTGTTTCCTGCTGGGCAATACCTTCTGCAGCAGGCTGAGAACGTTTTTGTGGGTAAGCTTTTCAATAGTGCTTTCACTGTAGTTCTTTTGGCGGAGCAGTTCTACGATGGGAGCATAATCCTGGACGCCGTGTAGGCCTTGGGGCGGATGGCTGATACCGTCAAAATCACTGCCGAAGCCCAAGTGGTCATCATTACCCATTAAATTCAGCATATGGTCGATATGGGCATAGACGCTTTCCAAGGTAGCATCATGGTAGTCCTCAGTAATAAATTGACCGGCAAAGGTTACACCGATAAGGCCGTCATTTTCATTAATAGCTAAAATCTGCTTATCGTCCAGGTTACGAGGATGGGGACAAATAGCCTTGGCATTGGAGTGGGTAGCGATGATGGGCTGGGTACTAGCTTCGATAACATCCCAGAAGCCGGCAGGAGCAATGTGGGAAACATCCACCAGCATACCCAGACGGTTCATCTCTGCTACTACCTTGCAGCCAAAAACGGTTAAACCGCCACCGCTACCTTCTTCGTTGACACCATCGGCAATATCATTGCGATTGCTCCAGGTTAAGGTCATGGCACGCAGGCCCAAGGCATACAGGACGCGGAGCGCCTCCAGACTGCCATCAATAGCGCCACCCTCTTCGATGGCTAATAATGTAGCTGCCTGATGGTTGAGTACATCAGCAGCATCCTCCTTGGTCAGTACCTGGAGAACATCATGACCTGCCAAATGCAGTTTTTTGACCTCTTGATTGTATTTATCTAAAAGGCATAAGGTGTAGCGCAGACCACCGCCATAGCGAAATTCCGGAGTTGGTACGAAGATGGCACAAAATTGGAGGCCACCACCCAGAGCTATCTGGCGTTTGATATCAAAATGTTGGTCATTGCTGTATAAATCGGTTCCCTTTTTATATAATTCAGTGAGGGTATCGCAGTGACAATCGCAAACAAACATAATCTTACATCCCTTCTTAGCATAATTTATTACCATTATATAATAGAAAGGCTACCTTGAAAATAGGTAGCCTTTTTGTGAAACTAAATTTAATTACCAGCCGATATAGTAGTAAATAAAGGTTACGCCTACGTTAACCAGCATAGCACCGGCCATGGGAATGGCGGTACGTTTAACTAGGTCAAAGGGAGAGATATTAGCAATACCGGAGGATACAACGATAACCGCAGTAATCGGAGAGCAGTTACGCATGATGGAAGCTGCGAAATGCATGGGCAATAGCATCAGAACCGGATGCAGGCCACTATGGGCGGCAACTGCCGGAGTTAAAGCGGCGAAGGCGAAGAAGGGAGCATTACCGCTACCCATAACTACGGAAGAGATTGCGATGATGGCTACCATAACCAGCATCATAGCCATGGGGCTGAAGCCCAGGCTCTTACTGCCGTCAATCAGGGTGCCGATGGAGCCCATGGAAATCAGGCCCTGGGCAAAGGTTTGACCGGCAACAATCAGGGTAATAACATTAGCCATCTGCATGCCCAGACCATCAAAGAAAGCTTGTACATCTTCGAAAACCTTGCGCCCATTGTGATGGCGGAGATATTCACAAATCATACCGAGGAAAAGACCGATAAACATGGCCATAACGATATTCATCTTAATAGTAGTAATCCACAGAGAGCTGAAGCAGAGGATTAAGGCCAGGGGAACGACGGGTAAGATAGCGTAATACAGGGGTGCGTTATCAGCTTCATCCTGTACGGTTTCTACCTCCATCGGCTGGACGATATGTCCATCACGCTTATCCATATATTTTTGAGTAAAATAGTGGAGCAGGCCAACTACGACAAAAGCCACAGCAACAATGGGTACCTGGTAATGGCTCCAGTAAATAACCGGGTCTACACCGGCGGTTTCTGCTGCGTAAATAGTACCGGTGTCACTGGGACTCCAGTCAAAGCAGAGGGTTGTTGCTACAGCTGCGGTAGCAGAAAGACGGCTTACGCCCAGACCAAGCAGAATGGGGAACATGGTAACCATCAGCAGCATAGCTAGACCGGAGGCACTATTAATGCACAAACCGATAAGCATACCTATAATCCAGGTACCGGACATAACCAGATAGGGAGATTTTAAAGCCAAAAGTGGTTTAATGGTTAAACGAACTAGGGAACGGGAAGCACCAATTTTATCCATATAGCGGGCAAAAGCACCTACGGACATAATGTTCAGACCTAATTTAGCTACATTGGAGCTGGTTACCTGACGCATAAATTCAAAAGCATCAAAGAAAATACTACCGGTACTCTTATCAGGGGCCAAGATAGTACCATAGCCACAGACTACAGCGATGTACATCATCAGCATACCACCCATAATGAGAACAGGTTGGGGCTTATACTTTTTGTAGATTAGGTAACCCACCCAAAAAGTAATAATTGCGGAAATTACTAAAGCCATTTATATCATCCTTCCATCTTTAAAGATAAGAACAGTATAACATTTAATGAATTTTTTAGCAATAAATTGGCTATTTATGTAAGTTAAAATTTCTTAATGTAATTAAGGATGGATAAGGGGTTTAACCCGTAAATACCTAGTGCAGAGCTAGGAATAGCTTGCTCCAAATAAGAAAACAAAACAGCATACGCTACGGAAAAATTTAGGATAAAATGCATTTATATACATTTATTCAATAAAGGACATTGTTTTTGCGAATAAATATTGTATCCAAGAGGCGTGTGGAGCACTTCACCAGTGCGGTGCTGTAAAAAAATTTATAATAAATCTAGACAGCTATCCTCCGGTATCAGCGGGCGGATGGACCGACAGGGAACGCCACAGGCTAACCAACCGGCAGGAATATCCTTGGTCACTACGCTGTCGGCACCAATTACTGCACCATTGCCAATGGTCACACCACCGCGGATGATAACTCCACAGGCAATCCAGACATGGTTACCGATAGTGATGGGGGTGCATACTCGGACATGGAAACATGGCCGTCAGGATAGGTCAGTGCCTCCCGCTCCTGGTATAGAAGGGGATGGCTGGAGGCTATTAGGGAAACGTTGGGACCAATCATTACATGGTCACCAATATGGATGGGGCCGTCATCCAGGACGGTCAGATTATAATTACCAAAAAAATGATTACCGATGTGGGTATTGCAACCGTAATTGAAAAAGATATTTCCCATAAAGCCTACATTTTCACCACAGCTGCCTAAAAGCTGGGGAATAATTTCCCGACGACGGGGGTCCTTTTCATCTAAACGGTTAAATTTTTGGCAAAGCTGGTGGGCACGGTGCTTAAGTGCCATCAGCTGGGGACAGTGGGCATCAAAAAGCTTACCGGCCAGGGCTCTTGCCCTTTGGTCTAATTCACTCATAAAGTTTCCTCCTTAAACAATAAACCCCTGTTCCTGATAGCGGAACAGGGGTTGGCTACTAAAGTAAAATATTACCAGGCAATGTAGTAATAAATAAAGGTCATACCTACGTTGATCAGCATAGCGGCAGCCATAGGAATAGCAGTACGTTTAGCCAGATCAAAGGGGGAGACGTTAGCCATACCGGATGCAATAACCAGTACAGCGGCGATGGGAGAGCAGCTACGCATAATAGAAGCGGCGAAGTGCATGGGTAAAATCATCAGCACCGGTGCCAGGCCACTATGAGCAGCAACAGCCGGAGTCAAAGCGGCGAAAGCAAAGAAAGGAGCATTACCACTACCCATGATAACTGCGGCAATGGCGATAATAGCAACCATAACCAACATCATAACCATGGGGCTGAAGCCTAAGCTCTTACTACCTTCAATCAGGGTTTCGATAGCACCCATGGAAATCAGGCCCTGGGCAAAGGTCTGGCCTGCAATAATCAGGGTAATAACGTTAGCCATCTGCATACCCAGGCCATCGAAGAATGCTTGGACGTCATCAAATACCCTACGGCCATCCCTATGACGGATAAACTCGCATACCATACTAATAAAGAGACCGATGAACATAGCCATAACGATATTCATTTTAATAGAAGTAATCCAGAGAGAGCTGAAGGCTAAAATCAAAGCCAGAGGAATTACCGGCAGGATGGCATAGCAGAGCGGTGCGTTATTTTCTTCCTGTTCAGCCTTTTCCGCTTCCAGGGGAGCAACTACATGGCCGCTAACCTTATCCATATGTTTTTGATAAAAATAGTGTACCAGGCCAACAATGACGAAAGCTACCATAACGAGGGGAAATTGGAAATGGCTCCAGTAAACTACAGGATCAACATTAGAAATTTCTGCTGCGTAAATGGTACCGGTGTCACTGGGACTCCAGTCAAAGCAGAGGCTGGTAGCAACAACGGCTGCTGCAGAAAGACGGCTTACGCCCAAGCCTACCAGGATGGGGAAAATGGTAACCATCAGCAGCATAGCCAAGCCGGAAGCACTGTTAATGCACAGGCCGATGAGCAGACCTACAATCCATGTGCAGGACATAACGATATAGGGAGATTTTAAAGCCAAAAGCGGTTTAATAGTCAGACGAACCAGGGAGCGGGAAGCACCGATTTTGTCCATATAACGGGCAAAGGCACCAACTGCCATAATATTTAAGCCCAATTTAGCAACATTGGAGCTCATGGTTTTACGCATAAATTCAAATGCATCAAAGAAGAGACTGCCAGTACTTGCCTTAGGTGCTAAAATTTCACCATATCCAAGAATAACTGCCAAATACATCATAATCATACCACCCATAAAGAGTACGGGTTGGGGTTTGTACTTTTTGTAGATTAAATAACCTACCCAAAAAGTTACGAGAGCTGAAATAACAACTGCCACTTTTTTATCATCCTTTCCTTTTGTTAAAGTGTACAACAAAAACAAGTATATCAGTTCACTACATTTTGTGCAACTTAAGAACTATCTCTAAAAGTTATTTTTTAATGCAGGCATTTACAAAAAAATGCTATGCTTCTAAAAGAAACATAGCATTTTACATAACTGATATTAACGTATTTTTTACAATGAACAATAGTCCAATTTTACTCTTAAGAATATTGTATACAAGATTCCTAAGGCTAATTCAGACCTACTGATGCTCGCTTTCCCAGGTCTGTAAATGTGCTTTCAGGCCTGTAAAGGTTTCCGGACTGATGATATGCTCAATTCGGCAGGCATCCTTTTCAGCAATTTCCTTATTCACACCTAAAATTTCATTAATATAACGGGTGAGAGTAATATGGCGGTCTAAAACGGAGGAGGCCTTCTGCATACCCAGGTCTGTAAGAATAATGTGACCCTCATCATTAATTATGATGTATCCATCGCGTTTTAAAATACTCATGGCGCGGCTGACACTGGGCTTGGAAAAATTCATTTCCGCGGCAATATCAATGGAACGTACCCAACCGTTGCGCTTGGTTAAAACAAGAATAGTCTCTAAATAGTTTTCTCCAGATTCAAATAGTGACATATGAATCCCTCCCAAAGTAGAGTTTTATGTCTTTTATTATAGCATACTAAATTGAACATATAAAGTAGTGGAGGAGAAGAAGAGGGATAGTGTATAATGGGAGGTATTAGGAGGAATAGGAATGTTAGACTTTATTAAGGAAAAAAAAAGTGTCTGGGAACGCTTAGAAAAAAACTCTAAGCCCATCGTCCTCTACGGTATGGGGAATGGTGCGGATAAGATTATAGATTGGTGTGAGAATCACCAGGTACCGGTAGCCGGTGTTTTCGCCAGTGATGAATTTGTACGGGGCCAGGTTTTTCGTGGTTTTACTGTACGTAAGTATAGTGATATTATTGCAGAATTCGGAACGGATATTTTTATTGTTATTGCTTTTGCCAGTGAGGGGGAGCAGGTTCTACAACGTTTTCAGGAGCTGGATGCGCTCCATGAAACCGTGGCGCCCCATTTATCCCTCTTTGGCGGAGAGGAGCTGGTCAGTGCAGCCTGGTTAAAGCAGCATGAGACGGAGCTGCAGCAGGTGTATGACCGTCTGGCGGATGAGCAATCCCGCAGGGTTTTTGCTGCGACCTTAAATTATAAGCTGAGCGGCAAAATAAAATACCTTTTTGATTGTACGACTGCCCGTGCTGATGATTTACAGCTTTTCAGCTGGGGCCGGAATGAAGTATACATGGATTTGGGGGCCTATAATGGAGATACGGTACAAGAGTTTCTCCAGCTGGTCCAAGGAGAATACCAGCAAATTATTGCAGTGGAGCCGGACCGTAAAAATTACAGGAAGCTGCGTGCGCTGGCTGAGGGACTGGAGCAGGGGAAGCTGACCGTCCATCAGGTGGGCATTTGGGAACAGCCGGGCGAATTGGGCTTTTCTGATAGCGGTGGCCGTCAGTCCAGCTTTTGTCTAAAGCCTAAAAATGTAGTACCTGTAGATACCATCGATCATTTGGCAGGGGACTGGCCTGTCAGCTATATAAAAATGGACGTAGAGGGGGCCGAGGTGCAGGCTTTAAGGGGAGGTTGTGCTACCCTGCAGCGCCACCAGCCCAAGCTTTTTGTGGCAGCCTATCATTACGACGCAGATTTATATCGCTTACCCCTCCTTATCTGGCAGCTGGTACCGGAGTATAAGCTGTATCTACGTAAGCATTCCTATGTACCGGCCTGGGAATTAAACTTTTTAGCGGTAAAACAAAGGGACTAAAAATGTCCCTCCAGGACAAAAATGTTAATTTGTCGATATGTGGTGGAATGTCTACCACATATGATTCATAGTAACATAAAACACACTTTTATTGAAAAGATTTTGTAAACTGTAAGCAGGTAAAATAAGATGCATAGAGAATAATAGTATATAGTGAAGTGGTTGAACTTTATATTTTGGTGAGATTTTTAATAAAAAGGAGTGTTGTTTAATGAAAAAATCTAAATTGGTTTTAGGCGCAGCTGCTCTTTTGGCTCTTTCCGTTGCAGTAGCAGGTTGCGGTGGTGATGACAAAAAGGCAGAACAAGGTACCAAAGGCGAAGTAATGGTTTATACCTCTATTTATCCTGATATCATTGATAATATGTGCAAACCCAGCTTAGCTAAAGCTTTCCCCAACATGAAAGTTAACTGGTTCCAAGGTGGTACTGAAAAAGTTATTACCAAGATTACTGGTGAAATTAAAGCTGAAAAAATTGGTGCTGACCTGTTAATGGTTGCCGATCCTTCCTACTATCTGAAATTGGATGAAAAAGGCTTGCTTTTGCCCTATGTTTCCAAAGAATCTGATAAGGTTATTGCTGATAAGGACGACAAAGGTGCATGGCATGCAGTTCGTATCAGTAACATGATTATTGCTTACAACAGCGATAAATTGAAAGCAGAGGATGCTCCTAAATCCTGGAAGGATTTACTGGATCCGAAATGGAAAGGCAAAATCGCTATGCCTAACCCATTGCTTTCCGGTACCGCTTATGTATTTGCTGGAGCATTGTCCGACAAATATGGTTGGGAATACTTTGATCAGCTGAAAGCTAATGATATCCGTGTTGAAGAAGGTAACTCTGCAATTCAAAATAAATTGTTGACCGGCGAATATGCTGCAGCAGTTATTTTGGAAGAAAACATTTTGAAATTGGCTAATACCAAAAAAGAACCATTGAAGGTTGTATATCCTGAAGACGGTGTAGTTAACGTTCCTTCTCCGATTGCTATTTTCAAGAGCACTAAGAATGTTGAAGGGTCCAAAGCTCTGGTTGACTGGTGGCTGTCCAAAGAAGGTCAAGAGGCAGTTGTTAAAGGCTGGATGCACTCTGTACGCGGTGACATAGCTGCTCCTACCGGCGCTCCTGAAACCAAGACCATTGTTGAAAACAGAATTAAGGTTGACTGGAACAGATTGGCTAACAACAATGCTGAAATTAAAGAAGAATTCCGTAAGAGAGTTATGGAATAATTTAGTTTAGTATTTGCTATTTACAAAGAAGCACTTAGGGAAAACAGGGACGTTCTGTCGTTCCTGTTTTTCCGACTTTCTAAGCAAAGTTAACAAGTACTACTCTAACCGAAACAAATATTCCCTTGAAAATTCTCAAGGAAAGGAGTTAGATTTTTTTCATGTTATCGAGAATTAACAGTAAGTTTATTGTTATTTCCATTTCCGTATTATTGCTACTATATTTTGTAATCTTCCCGATGGGCGTATTACTTTATGATAGCATTCTGCTGGATGGAGAAATTAATTTTGCCAACTACCGTAGTGTATATAGTCAGGATGTAAACTGGCGTGCATTAACCAACACTATTAATTTGTCCTTAATGGTTATGGTAGCCAGCGTTATTATTACCTTCCCCTTGGCTTGGTTAGTAGGTCGTACTGATTTGCCGGGTAAGAAAATTTATCGCACCCTGTTGGTTTCCAGCTATATGATTCCGCCCTATGTAGGCGCTATTGCCTGGGTACAGCTTTTAAACCCCAGTGTGGGCTATTTAAACGAAATCTTTAAATTTTTCTTTGGCTTGGAGCAGGCACCCTTTGATATTTATACCTTTGGTGGCCTGGCCTGGGTACTGACCCTGTTCTATTCTCCCTTTGCTTTTATTACTATTTCCCGTGCAATGGAGAAAATGGACCCTACTCTGGAAGAGGCTGCACGCGTTTCCGGTGCCTCCCCCATGCGTACCCTGTTGGATGTAACCCTGCCCCTGATGGCACCCAGTATTCTGGCTGGTGGTCTGCTGGTATTTATTGCCGCCGGCAGCTGCTTTGGTATTCCGGCCATTGTTGGTATGCCCGGTAATATTGAGGTTATGACCACCCGTATCGTAACCTACATCTACATGGGCGATGACGGTGGTATCCGCGATGCTACTGCCCTGGCTGCTTCCTTAATGTTCTTAGCAAACTTCCTCCTGTTCTTCATGACCTGGATGATTGGCCGTAAGGACTATACCACCATTAGTGGTAAGAGCACCCGTCCTAATATTGTAGAATTAAGAAAATGGAAATGGCCTGCTTTTTGTGCCGTAGGTGCTTATAGCATGATTTCCATTATCATTCCCTTAGGCTCCATTGTCCTGACCTCTCTGATTAAGAGCTTGTCTAGACCTATTACCCTGGATAACCTGGGCTTTGATTCCTGGATTCCGGTTATCAGCAGTGCCCAATATATGGAATGTATCTGGAATTCCGTTATCTATGCAGTAGTAGCCGCTACTCTTGGCACCTTAATTTCCCTGTTTGTTGCTTACCTGGCAGTAAAGACTACTGTGAAGGGCCGTAGCATTCCCGATCTGTTGACTGTTATTGGCGGTAGTACTCCTAGTATCGTAATTGCGTTGGCTCTGGTTATTGCCTTTTCCGGAAATTTTGGCCTGAACTTGTATTCCACTGCCTGGATTCTTATCGTCAGCTATTTAGTTAAATATATGACCATGTCTGTTCGTACCATTGCTGCTTCTTTGAGTCAGGTACATAGCTCCTTGGAAGAGGCTGCTTTGAACTCCGGCGCTGACTGGCTGCGCTGCTGCAAGGATATTATCATGCCCTTGGTTGCGCCCTCCATTATTGCCGGCTGGTTCTTAATCTTTATGCCTTCCTTCTACGAATTGACTATGTCCCTGTTATTGTATGGTAGTGAAACTAAGACTATTGGTGTTTTGTTGTACGAATTACAAACCTACGCCGATACCCAAAATGCTTCTGTGCTTTCTGTAATTATTTTGGCTATTGTTCTGCTTGGTAATGTTATTCTTAACAAGTTATCCAAGGGTAATGTAGGTATTTAAGAAGGAGTGGAATAAATGTCTGAGGTACGTATTGAACATGTATTTAAACGTTTTGGCAAGGTAACTGCTGTAAACGATTTTGATTTAGTTGTTAAGGATGGCGAATTTGTTTCCATCCTGGGTCCTTCCGGTTGTGGTAAAACTACCACCCTGCGTATGGTGGCCGGCTTTGAACGTGCAACCGAGGGCGAAATTTACATTGGCGACCATTGTGTAAGCTCTTCCATTAAGGGTAGTTTTACCCCTCCGGAAAAGCGTGATATCGGCATGGTATTCCAATCCTATGCGGTATGGCCCCATATGACCGTTGCTGAAAATGTAGGCTATCCCTTAAAAATCCAAAAGGTAGAAAAGGCTGAGCGTGAAAAAAGAGTACAGGAAATGCTGGAGCTGGTTCATCTGGGAGAATATGGCAAGCGCTATCCGCACCAATTATCCGGTGGTCAACAACAGCGTGTAGCTCTGGCCCGCGCTCTGGTAGCACAGCCAGGTCTGATGCTGTTGGACGAACCCTTGTCCAACCTGGATGCTAAGCTGCGTGAAAGCATGCGTTTTGAAATTTTGTCCATCCAAAAGAAGCTGGGCATTACCGTTATTTATGTAACCCATGACCAGGGCGAAGCCATGGCTATGAGTGACCGTGTTGTGGTAATGAGCAAGGGCGTTGTCCAACAGATTGGCGCACCCCATGATATCTATACTCATCCGGCTAATAAAATGGTTGCGGACTTTATCGGTCTGGTTAACTTTATTGATGGCGAGGTTAAGGGTGACCGTGTCTTTATTAAGGGCAGTAATATTTCCTTCCCCAATACCTCTAAGATAACCGGTGAGGCAACTATTGCCGTACGTCCGGAAAATATTACCCTGTCCGCAGATGGTGGTCAGATAGAAGGTACCATGGAAGCACGCTTCTATTTAGGTGATGCGGTGGACTTCCGTGTAAGATGCCATGACCATCTGATTCGTGTCATTGTCAAGGGTGCCGATGTATATGCATATCCTGACGGCAGCAAGGTATATCTGGACTTTGACAAGGTTATGGTTTTTGCAAGAAACGAACAAAACTAAAGCCCTATAATTTTTAGCACTGTGGCTGTAGCTACGGTGCTTTTTATTTGTGTAGGGGCTATGCTATAATAGGGGCAAAGGAGGATGGCAGCATGAAAAAATACTATTTTCTTTTTGTGCTATGCAGCTGGTTCTGTCTACAAACAGTTGTCTGGGCAGAGACAGCTCCACGTGAATTACGCCTTTGCAGTAGTATGGGAGAGCAGGTTACCCAGGTTTTGATAAAAGATTTTCAGGTTCAGACCGGTATTGAAGTGCAGGTAACCTATGTGCCAGCTGGTAATTGGGAAAGTCGCCTAAGCTTTATTAAGGAGCAGCAGTGTGATTGTTGGTTAGGCGGTATGGCTGAGGAATATTATTTAGCGGCTAAGCAGGGCTTATTAGTACCCTATAAATCGGCACTGGCCTATCAGATTCCTGCTTCCATGCGCAGTAGAGAAGGCTACTGGACCAGTCTTTATCTGGAATATATTGCCTTTATCAGTAATAAGAATAAATTTCGGGAGCTGGGGCTATATGCACCCAATACTCTGCAGGAGCTGCTATTACCCCAGCTGAGGGGAGAAATAATTTTAGCAGATCTTCATAATGGTGGCGCGACCTATTCCCTGCTGACCTCTCTGTGGCAGCTGGAGGGTGAGGAGCAGGCACTGAAATTTGCCGGACGTTTAAATAGGCAGTGGGTGACCTATGCTGATACCTATGAGGCGGCAGTGGCCATGGTCTATAGTGGGGAAAAGGCAGTTACGGTAGTACCGCTCAAATATGCGCTACTCTTGGAAAAGGAACATCCCCATCTTTTTACTTCGGTAGTGCAGGATGCCAATAGAAATTTACTTACCTGTATGGCTATTTTGGATGGGGTGCAGCATGAGGAAGAGGCGCGCGCCTTTGTGGATTATCTACTGACTGATTCTGGGAGTGAAGCCTTGCAGGCAGCTGGCTTTCCCTATTATTGGCAGGTTAAAAACTATCCCTATAACGTAAATAGGATGGAGGTTCTGGGTAATGTAACCGTACCTGTTGATGATTTGGAATGGACAGCAGGCTCCAAGGATGAAAATATTCGTCGCTGGCTGACGGCACAGTAGAAGCGAAAAAAGAGATACCCTGTGTAGGGTATCTCTTTTTTTTAATAATACAATTAGATTAAATTGTAAAATATAAAACATATTTACAAATAAAGTAAAAACTAAAAAAATCAGATAAGGTAAAATAAATTGCGCAAAAACAAATAGACATGGTTTGCAGATTCTTGGTAGAATGAAGTTGCGAGACATCATTCTGAAAGGAGAGCATAAATCATGTCTGAGAAAATTGTATAACTAAATGAGGAAGTAATCAAGGGGCAATTGAAAGAACTTGTTCGAGGTAACGTAGAGGAAACTTTGAATGAAATGCTGGAAGCTGTTGGAGAAGTGTTCCCTGAGGCGAAGTACCAGCGCTGCACGGTTC
>JAHHUH010000011.1 GCA_020024105.1 Phascolarctobacterium sp.
TTATTAGCTTTTACATCTGTTGTTTATCTTTATCTATCATAAGTTTAATATATTATCTATATATTGTCAAAACAAATAAAAAGCAGCAAAATATTACTAATATCTTGCTGCTTCTTATATTATTCATTTTTTAATATTTGTTCTAACTGCCTTGCCATCCTTGTAACCATAGGTACAACCAAAGCATTTCCCATACAGAAATACCTCATTTTCTCGGGCATTCCTGTGTTAGTCCAATTATCATCAAAGCCTTGGATTCTTTCTGTTTCTACGGGTGTTAATAGTCTAAACCTTCCGTTTTCAGGATCACTTACAACATGCGTACTTCTATTCAAACTAGATTCTGAAGTCAACATTGTCCTAGCCGGCTTATCGACAGGATCAGGAAAAGCTATTGGTCCTTCGCTAAAAATGTACTGATGGCCAGTTTTACTAGTACGTAAAATCTTTTTAGCGCCCTTTAAATATTCCCATTTTTCCAGTGCTTCTCCTAAGAAATATTTTTCATCCACGTCTTTTTCTAACAAATTTCTTAAAGGTATCGGCTGTTCTTCTACTGGTTTACACTTAGTCGTATAAATACTACCATTACGCATATAACCAACATTACCAAATTCAAATTTGAATTTTTCGGAAACAGTAGGAATATCCCTATAATCAACTGTTATATTACTGATGTTATCAATTTCTCTTACTGGAAAACATTTAGAAAAAAAGCCATCTTGAGCCAAAATATTTTCCGGCATAAGTGCCTCTTGATTTATGCCATAACCGGTATTGTTTTTATAAGCAAAAATAAAAGTTCTTCTTCTCCTTTGCCCTGCACCGTATTCAGCTGCATTAATCACACGCCATTCCACATTATAGCGCAACTCTGCTAGACAAGCCAAAATAACACCAAAATCCCTACCTCTTTGACTTGCAGGAGATTTTAAAAGCCTATCTACATTTTCTAACAATACAAAAGGAGTGTTTTTAGCCTGCAAAACTTCCCTAATCTGCCACCAAAGTACTCCCTTCTTGCCTTCAATGCCAGTTGCACCAGGCAATGGCCTTGCAACAGAATAATCTTGGCAAGGGAAACCACCTACTAATAAATTATGTTCAGGAATGTCTATTTTATTTACTAAAGCAATATCTATACCTGTGTTTTCATCAATATCTCCCCAGTGAGCAACGTAGCAATCATGTGCCCATTGCTTTTTTTTGCCTGGTTCCCATTGGGAAAACCATACTGTTTGCCATGCTTTGGATGCTCGCTCTAGTCCAAGTCGAAACCCGCCAACACCTGCAAACAACTCACATACTGTTTGCTCCATTACTCCACCTCTTTTCCATTTAGATATTGTAACACAGAACTGCTTTAGGATCAAGCACTCTAATCAATTTTTTCTCAAGTGTTTATCCAGTATTGACAAGATATAAGTATTATTCAACCAAAAGCTCTGTTTAGGCATCCATCTGCCATCTGGTAATTGGTCAGCATCAGCAAGGCTACCATTACCGTAAACAGCCCCATCTTCCATAACATAATACCTTTTCTGTGCATGAGGTCTGATATGAATGATATCATTATCATTTTTCTTAGGTAGGTTATTGGTAAAAACAATACCATTTTTTTGTTGCTTCATAGTAAACCTTACCCCATTTTGAACAATACCCTTAATTTTTTGCCAACCATCAAAAACTATCTTTTCTAAATCCTCACTAGGCATATTCCAAAGTTGGCATCCTTTTAATACATATACACCACCAACTTGATGGTAGACGACAAAGAAAAACTTCGTTTCAGACAAATAATTATATAAATCCGATTCTTCCCAATCTTGCTCTATTAGATTTTTAAAATTGATATTTGGTAGGGGACTACTTTCAACCATCTTACCTTTTTCATTTAATCTAATAGCCTTTACTACGATATTAGCCTTTTTAAATTCTAACGCCTTACTAGATTTAATACCAAGCATTTTAAAAACTAAATCATACCATTGTGCTTTATTATTATTGTATTCTCTGTTAAATATTCTGCAAAGTTCTTCATCACTACAGCCTATATATTGATTAATTTTACCAGTAATATACTCTGCTAAAGTACAGTTTTCTAAATCTTTTTCATCCTTAATAATAGGTTCGTATGTATCAATATCATTAATGATATAATCGTTCAACACAGAGGTCATATACGAATTTTTATAACAAAATGCTCTCTTTCTTGCAAGCACATTGTCATTATAGTATTGTTTCACTGTACTCTTAGCAGCAGTAGCTCCTTTTGTGCAAGCTCCTAAATACATGGTATCTGCTTCAGATAATTCGTGGGCTTTTCCTGCAATAATCTTATCAGCAATTACCTTATAATCTTGTTCTATAATTCGTAAATCCGTGGGAGTAGGAGTAAAAAGTTTTACGTAATCTATTTTATACATCAAATTGCTTTTTTTAGTTTTGTCACGCAAATAATATACCAAAAGCAGTAACCTGCATTTTTCCCATAAATGAGATTTGTAAAAATCCTTTTCCATAGGACTATTATAATCAATCATAGTTAAAACTAGACGCTCTCCAGCTTTTTTGCTACCATCCTTACGAATTTCATAAGGGGTTGCTTTTAATTCTACACCAGCTAATTTAAAATCTGCATCGGAACAACTATTGATATTATATCCAAAATATAATTGTTCCAATAAATTACCTAGACCACCTTTTCTAGCCTTATTACTATAGCTTTCTTGTGCTTCCTTAATGGTTCCTTTGTTAATAGCGTTTTCTGTAGACCAAGCTATAACATCTTCAAATGTATGGCCTATTAATTTTTTACCATAAGTTTCAATACTAAAGGGATTAGTGTCATCGTATCTTTTCATATAACATCACCACCATTTCTCTTTTAAACAATAATTAATATACTGTTATTATATACCAAAACATATTCAATAAACATAAGTAAATTTCTTGAGATTTCTCTTTTTAATTTGCTATAATAAACATAGAATTATTCAAAGGGATGATAAGAATGGATTGTTTAACACCTAAACAAAGGAAGAAAGTAATGCAAGCCAACAAAGGGCATGATACTTCAATAGAAATAATCCTTCGCAAAGCGCTTTGGCATCAAGGAATTCGTTATCGAAAAAATTATAAAATTTGTTCCTGTCATCCAGATATCGTTATTACTAAATATAAAATAGCTATTTTTTGCGATGGTGATTTTTGGCATGGTGCACCTAATGCTAATCATAAATTTAAAACTAACTCAAAGTTTTGGACTGAAAAGATTAAACGGAATAAAGAAAGAGATTTAGAAAACACTATTGAATTACGCGATAATCATTGGGACGTGTTACGCTTTTGGGAAAGTGATATACGAAAAAATCTAGATATGTGTGTTGAGATAGTAAATAAACATATAGCGTTAAAAAACTCCAGTAGGTAAGACTAATCTTTGCTACTGGAGTTTTTATATATTTATACAGTAATCTTATTTAAAATTATTAATAATTTACTTGTTCTTCTCCAAATACCTTCTCTGGTAATAGTCTGCCGTCCTATAGTCAATAATATCCTTCATTTCCCGTACAAAAGCAGGCTTACCAACCAATTCCCGCAAATCTGCATGGAGAGCAATGGCATAGCCGGGCAAGCTGACAAAGAAGCCCTCACCCGATTTTTTAAGGAAGTTGACCGGATTCTTGATGATGTTGCGCAAATGCTCCTTTTCACTAATCCGCAAGTAATCCTCCCTACTGCCCTGGGGCTTTAAATCCCGCCAATTAGTACCGGTATTAAAAAAGTTCAGCCAGCTGGCAAGTAATTCCTGCTCCGTTACTGCCATCCGTACCTGCCCACCATTGTAAAAGGCCAACAGTACGGGCATTTTATAGACCTTGCTCATACTGGTTGTTTCCAATAAATGAAGAAAATCCTTTCCCAGCCCCTGCTCCAGCTCTGCCTCGGCTTCATTCAGCAAGCCTCTGGTCTTTTTATAGCTAAAATAATGCTTAAAGATATTCTCCTTACTATGCTGTAGGCACTGCTGATAAATACTACCATCCATGTAATTGAAAAGCTCCATTCTGCTGGGGACCTTACCCTCTAAAAGACCTTGTATCCTGTCAAACTCTTCATCTAGCTTCGTCGCCAGGCTCTGTTTCTGCTTGTCCATTTCCTGGAAAAGGTCAATTACATCCATATCAAAGTCCACCAGACAGCCCTCCGGATAGGTAATGCCGCCATGGGCTAGCACCTTACCAGTCTGACTACCCTCCTTACCAGCCAAAAGCCGGGGTGCCTTACCTGCCTGATGATAGTTGCCGATAAAATCCAATACGGTAAGATATTCCTTCCCCTTGGCCCGACGTAGGCCTCTTCCCAACTGCTGAAGAAAGACAATGGGTGATTCCGTAGGACGTAAAAAGAGTACCATATCCACATCGGGAATATCCACGCCCTCATTGAACATATCTACGGAAAAGATTATCTGTAGCTGACCTTGGGAAAGCTGCATCAGGGCCTCGTCCCTGCTCAGGGCGTATTTACCCTGCGCTCCACTATACACAGCCGCTGCTTTAACTCCACGTCTGCAAAAGGCCTCCGCCATTGCCTCTGCATGCCTACGAGAGCAGCAAAAGCCTAATGCCCGTTGGGCAGGATGCTTGCAGTAATGCTTAAAAATCAGATCATAGCGTTTGGTATTTTCTAAATAGAGGGCATTCAGATCCTCCTCCGCATAATGACCACCCACAAAGCGCAGATTAGCATAATCCGTACTGTCAAAAATACCATAGTAATGAAAGGGTACCAGCATCCCCTTGACAATGGCCTCCTGGAGGCTCAATTCATAGGGTACATTATAATCACAAAGGGCAAAAATACTTCTACCATCCAAGCGGTCCGGTGTCGCCGTCAGTCCTAAAAGGAATTTAGGCTTAAAGTAGTTGATAATGCGTAGATACTGGTCATTAACGGCATGGTGAAATTCATCCACCACCAGATAATCAAAGGCATCGGGAGCAAAATAAGCCTCATTCAGATATTTAGGCTTCCCCAAGGAGGCCACGGAGGCAAAGATTAAATCGGCCTGGGTGTTCTTTTCCTGCTGATTAAAGAAACCACTGCTGGCCTGAGGACGCACGTTCAGAAAGCTCCGCTGTGCCTGGGCGAGGATTTCCTCCCGGTGGGCAACAAAAAGCACCCTTGGGAAATTTAAGGAATCAAAGGCAGCCAGATAGGTTTTACCGATACCCGTTGCTGCTTGTACCAGCGCCTTGACTGCACCCTCCGCCCTGGTATCTGCCAAGGCATAAAGAGCCTCTATCTGCGCCCCTCTGGGTTGGATAAGTGGACATACCTCCGCCTGGGGCTGCTCATATTTAGCCAAATCCTTAGCTACCGCAGGACGCTTCCACTGTTTGGAGTATTCCCGCAGCACCTGAGCATCTATCTTTAAGGAATGATGATAGAACAAATCCTCAAAGGTCTGCTGAAAGGCAGTAAAATTTTCCTTATCCACGGAGCTGAGCAGCCGATAATTCCATTCAATGCCCTTGGTCAAGGCACTACGGGAAATATTGGAGGAGCCGATAAAAATTTCTCCTGCCTCGCCATAGTGGAAAATATACGCCTTGGGATGGAAGGAGCGGTGAGGGTCGTTGTAAAAGCGCAGGTCAATCCTGTCCCCTAGCTCCCCTTGCAGCAGATATAGTGCCGATGGCTGGGTAATCCCCAAATAGCTGCCAGTCAATACCCTCAGCTTCACTCCCCGGTCCAGTGCCTGCTGTAAATCCTGTAGTAGCATCCGTACTCCGGATTCCATAAGAAAGGAAACTATCAGGTCAATACTATCCGCCTGCTGCATGCTCATTTTCAGCTGGTAGTATAAAAACTTTTTATAATTATCATCACCGGTAATAACCGCCGTAGGCTCCACCGCCTGGAGCTCTAGTTTTTCCTCAGCAGTACGTTCAGCCATAATTCATCCCCTCGTCCCGGTCTTACATCACCTGTAATCCAAAGCTCCTCCACCTGCAGCTCCGGATAAGGCAGGAGCAGTCTTGCCAGGCCCTTTTCATCCAAATCTGTAAAATAACGACCATGGCGCTCTCCGGCAAAGCTACCGTATTTAAAGGAGGTATAAATAATCCCACCTGACTTGAGGGCGGTACTCATTTTTCCCACTACCGGCACCAGCTCTGCCCAAGGTAAATGAAGGATGGAGGAGCAAGCCCAGATACCTGCGTATTCCTCCACCGCCACCAGGTCCTGAAAGTAGCCCTGCTGGACTGCTAAGCCCGTGTACTCACTAGCATAACGGCAAAGCTCCGCCGAGCCGTCCATGGCCGTTACCTCATAGCCCCGCTCTAAAAAGTACCTGCTGTCCCTGCCGGAGCCACAGCCGAAATCCAAAATTTTAGCTCCCACCGGTAATAACTGCAAAAATTTATCCTGAGTAGCGCTAAAATCCACCGCCACCGTACCCTCCACAAAGTCTTGGGCATTTTTATCATAATAGGCCAGTGTATTATCCATGCCACAGCCTCCCTTACTCATATTTATTTCAATTCTACCATCTTTGGGCCTAAGAAAACAGCTTTGCCATGCTTTTCTTCCAGCTGAACTATTAAAAAAGCCAGCCACTAAGAGCTGGCTAATACTATTATTTACTAAAGTTTTTGTAATCCTCCAGCTGGCCTCTGACCTCAGGGTCCTTTAAGTGGCTCATGCCCTTAGCCTCCAGCTGCATTACCGCATCCAGGGTAAGCTCTAGCTCCCGGGCAATCGCTTCCAGGCTGTGCTTAGGATAGCCCTCCAGACCGTAATGCATACGGATGACATTGGCCTCATCCTCCGGCAGCTCCTCCAATACCTGGCCCAGCAGCTCCTTCAGCTCTTCCTCCATCAGGTATTCATTTTCCAGCTGATCCCGATCCGGCTCTTCCTCCTGGTCCTGCTCCCGGTTCACCCGTACTTCCTTCAGGGGTGCACCATCATCCTGGCTATCATCAATCAGCAGCTCGTATTCCAATACGCCTGTACAATATTCCTCCAGGTTCATCTGCTCCTCGTCCAAGATTCTTTGAACCGTGGTCCACTCCTCCGTGGTCAGCTCATCAAAAAGAGCGTATAAAGCACGGTGGGTTAAGTTGCCACCCTGCTTGTAGTCCTCCAGATAGGGGTCTAAAATACCTAAAATTGTATCTTCATTCATATATCATCATCCTTCCAGCTGCCTTCTGCACCCTTGGTCAAAAATTAGCGTTTTTTATTACTATAGTTAAATTCTACCTCAAAGCCGTATTTCCTACTAGCAGAACACTAATTTGCATAAATAAAAATATGGCTGGAGCATTAGCTCCAGCCATTCAGGCTTAGCTGAGATTTACTTTAGAAGGTATAACGCACACCTATATTGTAGGTGCGTCCAGCAGTTGCTTCATCTGCGTAGAACTCCTGATTTAATAAATTGTTGATGGAAATTTGTAGCTGAGTACTCTTCTTCAGCTGATAGTTTACAGTAGCATTCATAATGAAGAAAGCCTCTTCAGCGCCAATCCCACTTAGGTTTTCTGCAGGGTCCTGTCTTTCGCTCACATATTGGCAGTCCAGCAATGCATTCCAACGGTCCAAATTATATTCCAGACCAGCGTGGAGCAGATGCTTGGGGATTTCAAATTTATTGCTTTCCACTCCATTCTTTTTCAACTTACCCTCCTGCCAGGCATAATTGATGTAGCCGCTAACTTTATCGCTAAAACGATGCTTCAGCTCTACCTCCACACCATTTCGGTTTTCAGAATCATAGTTCATATACTTCTTTACGCCCTTACCTTTATAGCTTTCACCAGGCAAAACGGGAGAAGCGGCAATTTTGTCGTCAGTATCCACATGATACAGGGTTACACCTAGGGCAGTTGCTTCACTAAGCTTTTTCTTCATGCCAATTTCAAAGGTATCGGAAGTTTCCGGGTCCAACTCAGGATTAGGTACGTACCAGTACTTGGAAAATTCAGAGAAACGGTAAATCTTATACATTTCCGGCGGATTAAAGGAATGACCATAGGAAATATAGTAATTAGTATTTTCGTCCGCTTTATAATCTAAGGCTACCTTAGGGCTAATTTCATTATAGCTTTCAGAAGCAGAACCCTCGTTAAAGCTACTACCCTCCTCTGTGGACCAGAAGCTACCCTCGCCTTTCTTATAATGATCCCAACGAGCGCCTACATACATAGTTAAAGGTCCACTAATTTTGTATTCATCCTGTACATAAATTGCTACATTCTTAACCTTGCCCTTATCTTGAGCATATTGCCTAATTTTACTATCTTCATCCATCCATCTAGATAAATCAAATCGTTTCTGCAACATTTCTTCCTGTTTAAGATTACCACCTAAAACAATAGTATGTTGCCCTAAGTTTTCCCAGGCTTTTTCTATTTCATAGTTATACAATTTCCCAGGATGTTCAGAAGAATGCCCCAATCCATCCCAATCTAATTTATTATAATCACTTGGTACATCGGCAGAAGAATACCCATCAGTAGAAGTATTTACAAAATCAAAGATGGCTTTGAATTTATTATCTTCGTCCTTATAAACTAAAGCATGTGTATCTCGTTCTAAAACATTATGATAACCATAAAAACTACTAGCTTTTAATTTGATCACTTTGCCATCAGCTACAACGATATTGCCACTATATACAGGTTTACCTTCTGCATCCCTGATGTAACTAAAAGGATTATCATATCCCCATTCAGATTCGGATCTACTATAAATATATTTTATAGATTTACTAGCATCAAAATCATATTTAATGTTAGCACCATAATTTTTATGCTCCCAACTTCTTGCACCTCGACCACCTAACACATATGTACCATCTGCTAATTGAGGCAAATCTGCTTTAATATTTCCTTCACCATTTCTAGCTGTTTTAGTAACAAAGTAACCATTATACCCATCAGATTCTTTATTTTCATAATTTATTCCCCAAGAAAACTTATCATGCTTACCATTAATTACCAAAGTATGTTTTTCTGTATCATTGCTTCCATAACTACTTACACTAGTACCAGACAATTTTTTATCGGCTTCCTTTGTAGTAATGCTGATAACACCACCTACTGCATGACCACCATAAATTGAAGAAGCTGCACCACGCAATATCTCAATACGCTCAATATTTTCAATGGGAATGGAATTAAGATTAACAGAACCATCGTAAGTCGTATTCATTTGCTGACCATCTACCAAAAAAAGAATATTATTATCACCAAAGCCACGCATCTGAATACCACCCTGTGCAGTAGGATACATGTAAATTCCTGGCAAATACTGTAAAGCCTCTTGTACACTGGTAACATTACGTACAGCAATGTCCTTAGAAGTTACTACACTTACACTAGAAGGAACCTCCTGTAATTGTCTCATCGTCCTTGTTGCTGTAACTACCATTTCATCTAAACTAAATTCCTGAATACCCTCAGCAGCATAACCTAAATTACCATTACAGACTACAGCACTACAAATCAATATTTTTAGTAAATCAGACTTAATCATCAAAACACTCACTCCTCAATAAATAATACATACAAATTATATACTATATAGTAAGTATACAGTCAATATTCATAAAAATAATAAATCCGACAGCCAGCGCTGCCGGATTCTTTTACACGTATTTAAAAATAAAGTATATCCCAATGGTCATCGCCAGAGCAATGCTTCCCGTATTGTAATCGATATACCCTAAATAAAGGCTATTGAGCCCGGTGGCAAAGATCATGTTCAGCCACATCAGCCCATACACCCACAAAAAGATTTGTACTACGATATGGGGCTTTTCCCGGCCTTGCTGCTTTTCTTCGTCCATAGCTTATTCCTCGTACTTCCAAGTATCCACTGCCTGTAGCCGTCTGCTCAAGGTAAGCACCCTTTGACTGGCCAGGCTAATATTGCTCTGGGCCTCGTCCAGCTTTTTACTGGTCTTGTCCAGGGCTGCTACCAATTCGTCTGTGTCCTGACGGATGGAGGACAGCAGCTGCCAGACCTCATCGGTCCGCTGCTGCACAGCCAAGGTGCGGAAGCCCATATGCAGGCTATTCAGAAGGGCTGCTAGAGTGGAGGGGCCGGCCACGCAGACCCGATATTCCCGCTGCAGCCTGTCCACCAGTCCCGGCTGGTTTAAGGCCTCGATATAAAGACCCTCGCTGGGCAGATACATAATACCAAAATCCGTAGAATAGGGCGGGCAGACATATTTTTCAGAAATATCCTTCGCCTCGGCCCGAAAACGCTTATCCAGCTGCTTCAAGGCCTGAGCAGCAGCAGCAGCATCCCCGGCCTCACGGGCTGCCTGCAAGCGCTGGTAATCGGCCTGGGGAAATTTGGAGTCGATGGGCAGCAGGATTTCGTTATGCTCCTCCGCTCCTGGTAGACGCACGGCAAATTCCACCCGACAATTACTGTGGGGCACTACCTCCACATTTTCGGCCAGATGGTCCTTGGGTAGAATATCCTGCAGTAGATTACCCAACTGCATTTCCCCCCAGATACCACGGGTCTTGACATTGGTTAAAATCTTCTTCAGGTCGTTAACACCACCGGCCAGCCCCTGCATTTCGCCCAGGCTGTGGTGCAGAGCCTCCAACCGTCTGCTCACCTGGCCAAACTTTTGTTCCAGTGATTCATTAAGCCTGTCATCCACGGTAGTACGTATCCGTTCCAGATTCTTGTCCGTCAGGTCGGCCAGACGCTCCACCCGCTTGTCTATCTGTTCGCTTAAACGGTCCGATGCCGCCTGATTTTCCATCCGCGCCGCCCGGGCCAGTACGTTCTGCTCCCCTCGTAAATCCCGCAGGGCCTCGTATACGCCATGCTCCAGGTTTTCCAGACGCTGGAGGGTTTCTGCGGACTGGCTACTACTGCTGCTCCGCCGCCAAAGAACGACGCTCAAGCCCGCCACAGCCAGACAGGCCAGGCCCAGTAGTCCTCCAAGTAGTAAATTTATCTCCACTGCTCCAACCTCATTTCACTAAATATATTCTATTATAGCATAAAAAGGTGGCGAGATATTAATTTTCTGTGAACATTTTTTCACTTCCGGCTAAACGTTCGTTAAAAAAGGCACTGAGGAAAATCTCAGTGCCCTAGTCAAACTAAAATGAGAAAAACTCGTAGACGAGCTGGTGCTTATCCAAAAAGGCCTTCAGCTTGTAAAAGCCGTCCTCCTCCCCAAAATGCTGCTGTACCAGCTCATCCACCGGCACCGCACCATAGGCACGGTGTAGGCTTTGGAAAAAACTGCGCATATCTGCCTCAGCCAGGCTTAAATTACATTCATAGCTATCCTCAGCGTCGTAATCCTCGCCGCTAATCGTCAGCCGTCCCTGCTCCACCTGCCAGTAGAGTCCACGCTCCTCATCCTGGTACAGGGTCACCAGCCGGTCCGTCAGCTCCTCCTCGGCAAGGGGAATATCTGCTACACCGCCAAAAACAGCCTCCACCAGCTGGACGAAATTTCCGTAGGCTTCCTTAGTATCCGGATAGTCAGCCAAGGCCTGCAAGGCCGGAATAGCAGCGTGATAGTACCAGGCCTGCTGAGTCCGGGGCCGGTTAAAGCACTGCCAAAGCTGCTCCCCTACCCGCTTGTAGTCCCGTTCCATATCCCGGATATTGGACAGCATATCCGCCAGCACCAGCATCTGCTCCCTTTTGTCCACCTGGGCCACGTCCTGCAGGGACGTCAGCTTCCGCTCCTCCCAGCTGCGGGATTTATCCTCACTATGCTCTCCCACCAGATGGGCTACATCAGCATTAAAAACATCCGCCAGCTCCTCCAGGGTCGTGTCCGTATCCTCCACCGTGTCGTGCAGTAGTCCGGCTATGAGCAGATTAGTGTCCGCCTCCATGTCCAGCAGCTGCTGCATTACCTCCAATGGATGGACGATATAGGGAAGCTGTCCTCCCTTACGGCATTGGCCTGCATGCTTCTGCAAGACAAAGCAGATGGCCTGCTCCAAAAGCGCATTTTCTTCTTTTTTGATTCCCACTCCCATACAAGACCTCCTTCAGTCCCGGTCCTAAGCCTCTTCTTCCAGCTTTCTGGTTAAATCCTTCCGCTCCTCGCGCAGCTCCAGATCCTTATGGTAGCCGGCAAAGCAGGCTTCGGGCAGGCCTAACAGGTTGAACCTCAGGCAGGTCGTCAAATCAAAATATTTTACCTGGTCCCCAAAGGCTACGGAAAGGGTGGTACCGTCCAAAGCCATAATCTTACCAGGACCAAACTTCTTACTATTTATCTCCATGCCCACCAGCTGTTGACGGTCCATCAGGGTCTGGGTTTCCAACTCCTGCAGCTTCTGCTGGCGGTCATTATGCTGCTTCAAAAGCATGTATTCTTCCTTGCTGGCCTTGAGTCGGTCAATTTTGGAAATATCCAGGCCCATCTGGTCTACGAAAATGTAGCTGTAGGCACAGTGAATCAAATCATACATCAGCACATGCTCAGCTTCAGCCTGGTCCTGACAGCCCTTGGCCTCAGCCCTAGCCTTATTCAGCTGGAGCAGCTCCGTACATTTTCTAACCTCCTGAAGGCAGGCCTCACACATGGTATAGTAGCGCTCCAAGGAGAATTTGACCCCGGTGCCGATATCCGGACTATAGTTGAGAGACAGGCACCAGGTTCTGGCTTCACTGACCTTGACGAAAAAGTTTTCGGCTGGACGCCACAGGTTCAGATAGGCCAACGCACTATAAAAGCTTACTTTATAAAGGGTGCCCTTCAGACTGGTCTGCTGCTCCATGGCATTAATCTTATCGGCAAAATCACGCAGGCGATGATGGCGCAGAGGAATATCGCCATCATCCTCACTTAACAGCATCTTGAAGGCTCTGCGGACCTCCTCCTCTTTGCCCATTTCCATTAATTTGATCAGACCGGCATTGGGAAGATTTTTTTTGGAGTCCAATATATGAACAGCGTCCGAGGTGGCTCTTTTAAACATGGCTAAGAAATCCTCAGCATCTGCGTCCCATTCCCGCTGAAAGGTCGCAATCGCCGTGAACTTGAAGCTTTCATCATGCTCCGGTCCATTGTTTATATCGTCAAATCGCTTCACAGTTTCTTCTAATACATACTTTAGAAATTTCTTATCCATAAACTGGCACCTCTTTCTCTATTTTTTCAATTACTACTTCTATTGTATCACATTTAAGCTGTCTTGGTAAAATTTTCATAAATTTGTAAGCTTTTTCTTTTAGACCCATATTCCCCCGGTAAGAATAAAATACTGTTACTTGTTTATGTACACTGCACAAAAATCCAATTTTCAGCGAATAATTTATAACTTTCATAAAAGTTTCACAAAATCGACGGGGGAGTTGTTTGCTTTTCACGGGAAAACAAGTGTATAATAATTAATGAATTAAATGATTAATTAAATTTTACAAGAGAAAGGTTCGTTGATTATGAATACAGATTCTGCCAATATATCCAGTAGTGCTGATAAGATTTTGCAGGCAGCTACCAAGCTCTTTGCCGACAATAATTTCAACGCTGTTTCTATTAAGCAGATTGCTGCTGCCAGCGGCGTGAATAGTGCTCTAATCTCCTATTACTTTGGTGGTAAAAAAAATCTTTACCAGGAAGTTTTAGAAAGCCAGGGCCAGATTTTTGCCGACATTATCGCCAATATCCGTAAGCAGGATATTTCTCCCCTGGATAAGCTCCGTGCTTATGTGGTTGCCCTTTCCGCCCTGCAGGAAACCAACCCCCACAGCATACCCCTTATTTTTAGAGAGCTGTCCACCCCACATCCTATTTTTGAAAAATTTGTCAAAAATAAATTATATGTACTCCATCAGTTCATGATGGAGCTGGTAGAAGAATCAATAGAACGTAAGGAAATTACTACTACTATTAAACCAACCCACGTGGCCTTTACGATAGAAAGTATTATTATGTTCTTCTTTTTGACCAGTGGACGCATTAAGGAACTAAGCGAATATGACCCCAAGGAATATCTCTCCCAGGCACTTAGTACCTATTTAGCATCCTTAGTATGAGTAGTAAGGTTCTTATTTCGATAGGAGGTTCATCATGTCATTTAAATTTTTGGAAAATCCATCTGTGCAAAAAAAAGCCCTGACCGTTGGGACTGCGGTATGTGTTCTAGCCGCAGGCTGGCAATTATACCACGTTCTTAGTGGTGAAGCCCCTGCTGCCAAGCCCATCCCCATTGTCCGGGTAACTACGGTAGCACCAGATGCCACCAACCAGCTGGAGGTTTATCCCGGTGAGGTTCGTGGCCGTTATGAAAGTAACCTGGCCTTCCAGGTAGCCGGCAAGATTGTCAGCCGCCAGATCAATATCGGCGATGAGGTCGCAGCCGGACAAATCCTCATGACCCTGGATCCCCAGGACATCCAACAGGCTGTTAATGCCAGTGCCGCCCAGGTAAGCGCAGCCCAGGCTCAATATAAGCTGGCTGCCGACAATGTACGCCGCTTTGAGCAGCTGTACCAGAGTGGTGCTGTCAGCCAGGCTAATCTGGACCAGTACCGCACTCAATTAGAGGCAGCTGCCTCCAATCTGCAGCAGGCCCAGGCCCAGGCTATCAGCAACGGTAATAAGCTGGACTACACTCAGCTACGCAGTGACGCCCATGGCGTAGTTGCCAACCTTAACGGTGAAATCGGCCAGGTAGTCAATGCCGGTACCCCCGTAGTAACCGTAGTCCAGGATGGAGAAAGAGAAATCCAGATTTTCGTTCCTGAAAATAGAGTACAGCAGCTGCGGGTGGGCCAAAAGGCCAAGGTCAGCTTCTGGGCCCTGGGTGACCTGGTAGCCCCCGGCGTTATTAGTGAAATTGCTCCCATGGCGGACCCCATGACTAAAACCTACCGGGTACGCGTGGCTTTGGACAAGCTGCCGGAGCAGGTTAAGCTGGGTATGACGGCCAAGGTTGACCTGAACCAGACCGGCAAGGCCCAAATCGTCCTCCCCGCCTCTGCAATTTACCAGACCGATGACCAGAGCCAGGTTTGGGTTATCCGTGACAACAAGGCCCATCTGGTACCGGTAACCATCGGCGGCCACCAGGGTAATGATGTTATTATCGCAACAGGCCTCCAGGCCGGTGATACAGTGGTTACAGCCGGTATCAACAAGCTCTTAGAAGACCAGGAGGTCCGTATCAAAGAAAGTGGTGAGGTAAATGAAAAAGGCTAATTGGGCCGAGTGGTCCATCAACCATAAGCAGATTATCTACTTCTTCGCCTTCCTCATTCTGGTCATGGGTATTTATTCCTTTAAATCCCTGGGCCGTAGTGAGGACCCCAGCTTTACCGTTAAGCAGATGGTGGTGTATTCCGCCTGGCCTGGTGCCTCTGCGGAGCAGGTAGAAAATCATCTGACTAATACGCTGGAGAAGCAGATTCAGGCCAGCGACCATATTGATCATATTACCAGCTATTCCCGTCCTGGTTCTTCCGTAATTACGGTTTACATTAAAGACGAGGTTCCGCCGACCGAAGTACGCCAGCATTGGTTTGACCTGCGTAACCTGGTCAATGATGCCAAGCGCTCCCTCCCCGAGGGTGTGGTAGGCCCCTTCTTTGATGACCATTTTGACGATGTTTACGGTAACATCTACGCCATAACCGGTGACGATTTCTCCTATGAGGAAAAACGTGAATATGCCGAAAAAATCAAGCTGCATTTCTACAGCATCCCCGATGTCAAAAAGGTGGAGCTGATTGGTATGCAGCCCGAAAAAATCTACATCCAGATGCAGACCGATAAGCTGGCCCAGCTGGGACTGGACATTGAAGGCCTGGCCAAGCTGATTAAGGCCCAGACTGCAATCGTGCCCTCCGGTATGGTGGAAACGGACAGCAGTAACGCTTATCTACGTCTGACCGGTGCAACCACCAGCCTGGATGCCCTCCGGGAAATTCCCATTAACGCTCAGGGTAGAGTTTTCCGCTTAGGAGATATTGCCCAGATTAAGCGTGCCTATGAGGAACCGGCTAAGGATAAAATGTACTTTAACGGCCATCCTGCCGTAGGTATCGCCCTTTCCATGGAAGATGGCGGCGATAATATTGAATTAGGTAAGAACCTGGCTAAAGCCGTAGCTGCTATTAACAACGAGCTGCCCCTGGGCATGTCCTTGGAGCAGGTAGCTAACCAGCCCGAGGTTGTTGAAAGCTCCATTAATGAATTTTCCAAGAGCCTGTACGAGGCAATTATCATCGTGCTGGCAGTCAGCCTCTTCTCCCTGGGACGTCGCTGCGGCTATGTTATTTCCTGCTGCATTCCCCTTATTCTGCTGGGTACCTTCTGCAGCATGTATCTTTTAGGCATTGACCTGCACAAGATTTCCCTGGGTGCCTTAATCGTCGCCCTAGGTATGCTGGTGGATGACGCCATTGTCGTCGTCGAGCTGATGGAGGTTAAAATGTCCGAGGGCTGGGACCGCACCAAGGCGGCCTCCTATGCCTTCCAGACCTGTGCCTGGCCCCTGCTGACCGGTACGGTCATCACCTGCTTAGGCTTCATGCCCATTGCCTTCTCCCATTCCAGTGCTTCGGAATTTGCCGTAGCCCTCTTCCCCGTTATGAGCATTACCCTGCTCCTTTCCTGGCTGATATCCGCAACCCTGGCTCCCGTTTTAGGCCATGCCTGGATTAAGCCCCGTGTAATTAAGCAGGAAAGCTTTGATACTCCCTTCTATAACAAATTCCGTAGCCTGCTCAACTTTGCTCTCCGCAAGCGTGTGCTAGTTCTGAGCTGCGTGGTAGCCCTCTTCTTCGGCTCCCTCTTCATGACCCAGTTCATCCGTCAGGAATTCTTCCCCGCCTCCGTTCGTCCGGAGCTGCTGGTGGAATTGAACCTGCCCGAGGGCAGCTCCGTCAAGGCTACTGATGCCACCGCCCAGCGCCTGACCAAGATGCTGGAGGGTAATAAGGATATTGAAAATATTACCACCTATGTTGGTAAGAGTGCTCCCCGCTTCGTCTTGGTTATCGACCCGGTACATCCCCGTGATAACTATGCCCAGCTGGTTATTAAGGCCAAGGATATTGAAGCGCGTAAACGCCTGGAAACCCTGGTCAGCAAGCTGACTGACGAAAACTTCCCCAATGTTATCGCTATTTCCCGTTCCATCCCCTTAGGTCCCCCGGCTCCCTATCCGGTTATGCTCCGCGTCAGTGGTGCCGATAAGCAGCTAGTAAAGGAATATGCTCAAAAGGTCCGTCAGACCATGGAGGCTCATCCCTATATTACCCAGACCCGCTTTGACTGGATGGAACAGAGCAACGCTGTAAAGCTGGTCGTTGATAATGATAAGCTGCTGCAGATGGGTCTGACCCGACAAACCGTAGCCATGGCCCTGCAGGCCCAGGTATCCGGTTATCCTGTAGCCAGCTATTTAGAGGGCGACCAGAATATCGACCTAGTCTTCCGTCTGGACCCGGACCAGCGAGCTGATATCAGCCAGCTGGAAACCATTTCCATTCCTACCGAAAATGGTGCCGTACCTCTTTCCCAGGTAGCGCATCTGGAATATGGTAGTGAGGATAATATGATCTGGCGCCGTAACCTGCTGCCCACCATCACCGTCTGCGGTGATATCTCCGAGGGTGTAACCGGTAACGACGTTACCAAGCAGATTTACGAGCAGCTGAAGGACCTGCGTGAACAGGCACCCAATGGTATTTCCATTGAGATTGCCGGTAGCCTTGAGGACAGCCAGAAGACCCTTACCAGTCTGCTGAAGCCCGTACCCATCATGCTCATCAGTATGATTGTACTACTCATGCTGCAGCTCCAGGATATCCGTAAGCTGTTGATTATCGTTTTGACCGTACCCCTGGGCCTGATCGGTGTTATCTGGGGTCTGCTCATTTTTGACTCCACCCTGGGCTTTATGGCCGAGCTGGGTGTACTGGCTCTGGCGGGTATCATCATCCGCAACAGCGTGGTACTCATTGACCAGATTCAACAACACCTGGACGCTGGTATGACGCCCATCCAGGCTATTACAGAGTCTGCCATCGTGCGCTTCCGTCCCATTATGCTGGCCGCCTTTACCACTGTTTTAGGCTTGATTCCCCTCTTTGCCAGTGACTTCTGGAACGCCATCGCCGTGGCTATTGCCTCCGGCCTCACGGGTGCAACCCTACTGACCCTGATTATTCTCCCCGTGCTCTACGCGATAATTTATAGAGTGAAGCACGACTAAAGCTTCCTAAAAAGCAAAAAACGCTGTAACTAGTCCTTTATTGGGTTTGGTTACAGCGTTTTATCATGTTAAAAAGGCCTGTCCATTAATGGACAGGCCTTAATTTTTACAAGGTTTTCTTTATTTCGGCTTTTAAGTTTTCCATATTCTAAATTTAACTGTCTTTAGCTCCAAAATAGAATTTCACCTTGGTATCCTAGTAAGTTTAGCTACATTCCTTACAAGAAACAATATTAGCTTGATAAACATCCATAAAATTGCTAGAATATACACTATATACTAAGCTAAGGAAGTGTACTTATGATGAAAAAATTATTAGCAGCCCTAACTCTTGGATTAGTGCTCTTTGGTACGAGTACAATTGAAGCTGCTATGACCTTTGAAGAGGCCAGTGCTTATCAGGCAAAACACTCTGATGATATTCTTCTGCGTACGGAAAAAATGAAGGATGCCTTTGGCGAGAAAAACAAATGTAGATATTTTTCCTTTTTAGGTCGCAATGGGCTAACCCATAACGGTGACTATATGAAAGCAGATAGATCTACTATTAATTTCATAGTAAATTATGGCTTTGAGGGCCAAAATAGCGCCCCCTTTGCCAGTATTACCTGGCAGGCAGATTTAAAAGGTAAACCTGAAAACGGTTATGCTCCCGATTACCTAGCTGTAATTTTTGAAGATGGTTACGTAGCCAACTTCGACCTCCAAGGCTGGGAATATAAGCGTGATTATGTTGGTTTCTGGGGCGAACTCTCCCATACCTACTATGGCAATATTAAAATTAGCGATATAGAGCTGTACAAGATGAGTAAGCACGGAAATTTATCTGCAATTTTCATGAATAAAAGCAATGAAAGTGTCAAGCATTTCTTCTACGCTGGGGAAAAGGATCTGGAAGAAAAACAACAGTTTACCAAAGGTATCCAACACGCTGTCAATATGTTAGAAATTACAGCCTCTAGCGTTGCTGCCTTAGAAGCAAAAGAAGAAGAAGAACGTCTAGCTAAATTAAGAAAAGAGCTGGAGGCAGAAATCGAACGTGAAGAAATGAAAAAAGCCATTTTGAAAGAACGTCAACAAAAAGGCCTATAAAAACTATAATCTTTATACGATAATAAAAAACGCTGTAACTACTCCTTTATTGGATTTGGTTACAGCGTTTTCATTTTTCAAGTGAATGTAAAGCGTTAGTTTATGCGTTATTTTTAGACAAAATAGATTTTTTTCATTTGCAAGATACCGTCTCTGACAATACATCACCACTTATCAAATTACGATAATTATTCGAGCAATCAAAAGTATTAAGAACACTCTCAAGTACCCGCTGGTTTTGCACATGACTGTTTATTAACAATCCCAAACCGACTGTAGTATATTCAAGATTTATTTAGTCGCAAACACTAGCTTTTCTACCTCTTCCTGAGTGGCATAGTGACAGTTGGGCATATTAATCCTTTGAGTTTCCTTACTCTCTGCATTTTCCAAGGCAACAACTAGTATTTCAGTATTCTTTCTATTTTCTATAGTAATATTTTTCAGCATACTTTTGGTTGCCATCCCTGTTACCTCACTTTCACAAATATACTCCACACATAATTAAGCTACTCACATTATTTTCAGTCTAACACTTATTTCCGCAAAAGTAAAATTTACTACTATAATTTTTCCCGTTAGTATTGTTTGCTATCCACTAGTACTTTACTTGTGTACACAAACAAAAAAGGCCTGCCCTTGCGGACAAGCCTCTAAGAAAGTCGAAATTATTTGCGCAGACCCAATTTAGCTACGATTGCACGATAACGTTCGATATCTTTAGCCATCAGGTAGTTCAACAAACCACGACGTTTACCTACCATTTTCAGCAGGCCACGACGAGAATGATGGTCTTTTTTGTGTTCTTTCAAATGTTCGGTCAAGTATTTAATGCGTTCGGTGAGAACTGCAATTTGTACTTCCGGGGAACCAGTGTCGCCTTCATGGCGAGCGTTGTCAACGATGATGTTTTGTTTTGCTTCGCTAGTCAACATAATAAAGTTGCCTCCTATAATTTTAATTGCCAAAGCATAGCAGCCGTCGGAGTGTCGAACTTCCAAGCTTCGGTTCAAATACCTAAATATTTTAACATATAACCTACCCTAAGGCAAGTATTTTGTCAGCGTTTTTATAAATTTTCCAAAATTCTTCTGCAGGCCAGCTTATCCTGCTCCAGCTGGGCTACCAGCTGCTCAATCCCCTGAAATTTAACCTCGCCCCTTACCCTCTGGCAAAAGGCTACTGTAAGCTCCCGTCCATAGAGATTACCGCTGTAGTCAAAAATATTGACCTCCAGGCGGGCCTGCTCCACGTCACCGAAGGTGGGATTATTACCGATATTTCCCATGCCCTGGTAGCTGTGTTCGTCCACAAAGGCCTGTACTGCATATACCCCGACCAGAGGCACAGCCACCTTGGCCGCCTGCAGCTCTATATTGGCCGTAGGAAAGCCTAAAAGGTTTCCCCTCTGATTGCCCTTGGAGACGATGCCTGTAAGGCTGTAGGGGCGTCCTAAGAGCTGCTGGGCCTCCATTACCTTACCTGCCATGATCAGCTGACGAATGGTGGTGCTGCTGATAACCCTCTGCCCGATGCTTACCAGCCGGCAGACCAGCAGGTCGCAGCCTTTGGCGGCAGCATAGTCCGCCAGGGTCTGCTGATTGCCCACCCCATGGTAGCCGAAGCTGAAGTTTTCCCCCACCACCAGGCAGCGGAAATCCAGCTGCTCCAGCTGGGCCAGGAATTCCTCCGGGGAAAGCTTGGCCAGCTTCCTATCAAAGGGCACGTTCACAAGCAGGTCCACGCCCAATTCCTGAAAATAGCGGAGCTTCTGCTCCTGGGTAATGAGGGCCACGGGCACACATTGGGGGTCGATAAGAGTCATGGGATGATTACTGAAGGTAAAAACCGCCAGCCGCAAGCCATGGGCAGCTGCATAGTCCCTAGCCCGCTTGATAACGTCCTGATGACCTAAATGCAGGCCGTCAAAGGTGCCCAGGGCAATAACGCAGGGTACCTGCACCTTATGCAATTGTGCTAAAGAACTGATAAGCTCCATTTTATTCCTCTTCTAGTCGATAATGGGCGAAAATCTTTTCCGCCTGAATGCGTCCCTCCAGGCATTTGCCAATGCCCAGGAACTGGTTTTCCGGTCCTAGGAGAACGCAGCGGCCCTCCTCTACCTGCTGTACCGTGGTCCTTACCCCATTGGTGATACGGTCCGCCTGCTTAGGCGTCAACTGTACCTGGGGCAGATGCTGTACCGCCGTTACCGGAGCCTGACAGCAGCCCTCCGGGTCCTGTTCAATCTCCTGGATGCTATGGGAGTCTGCCAGCTGGTAGGGTCCCACCTGGGTACGGAGCAGGAAGCTCATGGTACCGCAGGTGCCTAAGGCCCTGGCAATATCCTCACCTAAAACGCGGATATAGGTGCCCTTGGAGCAGTCCACAGCCAGAGTAAGCGTTCGTTCCGTAAAGCTGATCAGCTCTAGACGGTAGACCTCGATCGCCCTAGGGGTGCGCTCCACCTCCACGCCCTTACGGGCCAGCTGGTAGAGCTTTTGACCATTAATCTTAATCGCCGAATACATGGGGGGCAGCTGCTCCTGGGGTCCCAAAAAGGCCTGTAGTACCTTTAGGATAGACGCCTCAGTCAAATTGGGGACGGGCAGCTCCTCGACTACCTGACCACTATCATCCCCTGTATCCGTCCGTTGGCCCAGGGTGATTTCGACCAGATACTGCTTCTGCCCCTCCACCGCAAATTCCAGCAAACGGGTGGCGGTACCTGCAAAAACAGGAAGAACTCCTGACGCATCAGGGTCAAGAGTTCCGCCATGGCCAACTTTTTTCGTTTTTAAAATACGACGTAAAACTGCAACCACGTCCTGGGAGGTCATTCCTGGAGGCTTTAAAACATTAAAAATACCATCCATAAATTACATAACCTTTCCCAAAGCTGCCAGCAGCTGTGCCCTTGCTTCCTCAAGGGGAGCATTAATGGTGCAGCCTGCCGCACGGATATGGCCACCGCCACCAAAGCTGAGGGCGATAGCGGCTACATCGGTCTTGCTGGAGCGCATGCTGACACGTGTTACTGCCGGTTCTACGGCCTTGAAGAAAATTGCCACGTCCACACCCTCGGTATAACGGGGATAGTAGACGAAGGGCTCTGTAGAAACATTTTCATCGTACAAATCATTGCTCAGGCTGATGTAGGCAATCCTGCCCTCCTTTTCAAAGGTCAGCGTGGGCAATACCTTGGCAAAAAGCTCCGCGGTAGCACGGGTCTTCATGTCCAGGTTATCGGAAATAATCATGGGGTTCACGCCATAATCCAATAAATCACCGGCACGGCGCATAGTCTTGGATGTGGTATTGGTATAGCGGAAGGAGCCACAATCCGTAGAAATTGCTGTATAGAAATCCAAAGCAATCTCGGGAGTATAGGCCCAGCCCATTTCCAGGAACAGGTCACACATTATTTCACCTACGGCAGCAGCCTTGGTATCCAGATAAAGATACTCGGCAAATTCCGTATTGGAAATATGGTGGTCAATATTCAGGATATGACGGGGCTTTACTACATCGGCTACCAAGCCGATTCTATCCCAGGAGCTGGCGTCAATGACAACCAGCAGCTCGGTAGGATAGCTCTCCCCCTCCCGCGGGCACACAATTCCTGCGCTGCCGGGCAGAAAGCTAAAGGATTTATCAAGCTTGTCATCCACCAGCATGGTTACCTTTTTGCCATGGGACTCTAAAAAGAGCTTTAAGCCCAGTGCAGAGCCTAGGGTATCCCCATCGGGGCTGACATGGCAGCAGAGGACCAGGTCCTGTGCCGCCAGCAGCAGGTCACCAGTTGTACGCAGATTAATCTTGCTCATGCTTGTGACCCTCTTCTTCTTTAATCTTGTCCAAGATACTCTGGATATGTGCGCTATATTCCATGGAGGTATCCTTTACCAAAATCAAATTGGGTGCGAAACGCAGACGGATTCTCTTGGCGATTTCACTACGCATAAAGCCCAAGGCCTTATTCAGGGCCTTCCAGGTATCTGCTTGTTTATCTTCGGGGCCATACAGGCTTACGTAAATCTTAGCAATGCTCAAATCGTCGGTCAGCTCCACACCGGTTACAGTTACAAACTGGATGCGGGGGTCCTTCACGTCATGGAGGAGCATATTGCTGATTTCGTGCTGAATAGCCTCCTGTACTTTTTCAACTCTTAATCTTGCCATAATTCACCTACTGAACCTTAGTCAAGTTTAACTTCTTCCATGTTGAAGATTTCGAATTGGTCGCCCTCCTTCAAATCACGGTATTTATCTAAAGTAATACCGCATTCGAAGCCTTGGGAAACCTCCTTCACGTCATCCTTGAAGCGACGGAGGGATTCGATTTCACCTTCATGGATTACAATGCCATCACGGACTACACGTACCTTGGAGCTGTTGGTTACCTTACCTTCAGTTACATAGCAGCCGGCAATGAGCAGCTTGGAAATGGTAATCAGCTGACGAACCTCTACGCGGCCTTGGATGACCTCGGTAAATTTAGGAGCCAGCATACCCTTGATTGCTGCTTCTACGTCGTTCAGAGCGTCGTAGATTACACGGTAGGTACGTACGTCAACCTTTTCAGCCTCAGCAGCCTTACGTGCATTAGCATCCGGGCGTACGTTGAAGCCGATAATCAGAGCGTCAGCAGCGGAAGCCAGCATTACGTCGGATTCAGCAATGGCACCAACGCCGGAATGGACAACTACTACCTTGACTTCGTCATTCTTAATCTTCTCTAAGGAGGCCTTTAGGGCTTCAATAGTCCCCTGTACGTCGGCCTTAACAACAATCTTCAGTTCCTTCAGCTCGCCCTCTTGAATACGTTGGAAGAGGTCGTCCAGGGAAACCTTGGATTTAGCCTTAATTTCATCTTCTTTAATTTTTGCGATACGTTTTTCAGCAACGCTGCGGGCAGTTCTTTCATCGGTGGAATCCAGAATATCACCTGCACCGGGAACGTCGGACAAGCCCAGTACCTCGACAGGAGTGGAAGGACCGGCCTTCTTAACCTTTTCACCACGGTCGTTAATCATGGCACGTACCTTACCATAGGCAGTACCTGCGATAATGGTATCACCAACATGGAGGGTACCACGCTGTACCAGAACGGTTGCTACAGGACCACGGCCCTTATCCAGCTGTGCTTCAATAATGGTACCATGGGCAGGCAGGTTGGGGTTAGCCTTGAGCTCCTGCATTTCAGCAACCAGAAGGATCATTTCCAGCAGCTCGCTGATACCGGTCTTCTGATGTGCGGAAACGGGAACCATGATGGTATCGCCGCCCCAATCCTCAGGAATCAGCTCATGCTCAGCTAATTGCTGTTTAACATGCTCCGGATTAGCACCGATACGGTCAATTTTATTGATAGCTACGATAATGGGCACCTTAGCAGATTTAGCATGGTTGATTGCTTCAATGGTTTGGGGCATTACGCCGTCATCTGCGGCAACAACCAGAATAGCTACGTCTGTTACCTGGGCGCCACGGGCACGCATTGCAGTAAAGGCTTCATGGCCCGGAGTATCCAGGAAGACAATGGGCTTGCCCTGGTAATTAATCTTATACGCACCAATATGCTGGGTAATACCACCTGCTTCGCGGGAGGTGACGTTGGATTTACGGATGGCATCCAGCAGGGAGGTCTTACCATGGTCAACGTGACCCATAACGGTGATTACAGGCGGACGGGTTACGCGCTTAGCCGGATCATCCTCAACCTCGGGAACCTCGGTAGGATCTTCGTCCGGAGCCTTGGCAGTAACCTCTACGCCAAATTCATCACCAATCAATTGAGCGGTTTCAAAATCGATGTCCTGGTTAATGGTTACCATCATGCCCAGCATGAAGAGGGCTTTGATAACTTCGTTAACCTCGCGTTTGATTAACGCGGAAAATTCCTTAACATTAATGGATTCGCCAACCTCAACATGAGTGGGTCTTTGAATCTCTACTACCGGCTGCGGAGCCTTGGGTGCATTGTTCGGACGTCTGTTATGGGGCATCTGATGGCCTGCACTACGGTTGGGACGACTTTCTCTAGTAGCATAGGAGCCCTTAATTTGCGGTTTTTCACGTCTCTTGTTTTCGCGGCCGGGTTTGGTAGCCACATCTAAAATACCGCCAAAGCTGTTAGTGCTGCTGGAGCGGCTCTGTTGGGAACGACCACCCTTACGGTTGTCGTTATGGCCGTAGCCACCCTGACGGTTATCGCTGTTACGATTGTCGTTGTTACGGTTGTAGCCGCCCTGACGATTATCATTATTGCGGTTATAGCCGCCCTGACGGTTGTCGTTGTTGCGGTTATAACCGCCCTGACGGTTGTCATTATTGCGATTACCACCTTGGCGATTATCATTGTTACGGTTATAGCCACCCTGACGGTTGTCGTTATTGCGACCACCCTGGCGGTTATCGTTGTTACGGTTGTAGCCTCCCTGACGATTGTCATTATTGCGGTTATAACCGCCCTGACGGTTGTCGTTGCTGCGATTATCGTTGTTACGATTGTAGCCGCCCTGACGGTTGTCATTATTGCGGTTACCACCCTGGCGATTATCATTATTACGATTAAAGTTATTATTTTCTGTTCTTCTAGGCTGGTCCTGTCTTCTTACAGGACCAGCTGTCTTATTCTGCTCTTTATCCAAATATTGTACCTCCTGTTTCTTAGCAAATGCTTTCCTTACTATCTCCATATCCTGAGCGTCCACTCCACTGAAATTACTCTTTGCAATGTTATGTTTTTTCAGGACATCTATAATTTCATTACTAGTTTTACCAAGTTCTTTTGCTACTTCATATATTCTTTTAGTACCCATGCAGCCACCTCCGCTCATTAACGAGTAGGGTATTACTTTTTGATCATCTTGGCGAAATTAGTATCGGTAATAACGATGGCGGTACGCTGTGCCTTACCTACTGCATAGCCCAGCTCTGCTCTGGTGAGGGCTTCCACCACTTCAGCTCCAGCAAGCTCAGCCAGGTAGTACATTTCCTTTTTAGAATTAGGCGCTGCGTCTTCAGCTAACACTAATAATTTAGCCTTGCCACTTTTCAAAGCACTTTTTACAGCAAAATCACCGGAAGCAGCCTTGCCTGCCTTTTGTGCTAGCCCCAGGGCAAAAGCAATATTATTGCCTGCCATTTTTAAAGTCCTCCACTAATTTCTGATAGACCTCATCACTAATAGCCTTTTCCAGAGCACGCTCCAGGCGCTTTTCTTTCACGGCTTTGATGATGCATTCTTCGTTAGGACAAACATAGGCCCCGCGGCCATTCTTCCTGCCGGTCAAATCAAGACTGATTTCACCCTCGGGAGAACGGACGATGCGGATTAACTCCTTTTTGTCCTTCATTTCGTTACAGCCAACGCATTTACGTTGGGGAACCTTTTTGACCTTCATTCTGCCTCCACAACCTCTGCTTCAGCAGCAGCCTGACTTTCGCTCTTGATATCAATCTTCCAGCCGGTCAGCTTAGCAGCCAGACGTGCGTTTTGGCCTTCCTTGCCGATAGCCAGAGATAATTGATGGTCGGAAACTACTACGCGGCAAATCTTTTCTTCCAGATTAACATCAGTGCTAACAACCTTAGCCGGGCTTAAAGCATTAGCTACATACTGGGCAGGGTCCTCGCTATACTTAACGATATCGATTTTCTCACCACGTAATTCATTAACGATGGTCTGGACACGCATGCCCTTATGACCTACACATGCGCCTACGGGGTCCACGTTTTCATCCTTGGTATAAACGGAAATTTTGGAGCGCATACCTGCTTCACGGGCTACGGACTTAATTTCTACAATGCCATCATGAATTTCAGGAACCTCCAGCTCAAACAATCTCTTCAAAAGACCGGGATGGGTTCTGGACACGATTACCTGGGTGTTTTTATTATTGTTTTTAACTTCAACTACATAAACCTTCAGACGGTCATGAACCTGGTATTTTTCACCACGAATTTGTTCGTTGCTGCTCAACAGGGCTTCAGCCTTGCCCAAATCGATATAGACGTTCTGGTTTTCAATATGACCTACCAGACCGGTAACAATATCATTAACACGGCTGGAATAGCAATCATAAACCATGGTACGTTCAGCCTCACGAATGGCCTGAACTACGACCTGCTTACCATTGGAGGTAGCGCCACGACCTAAGTTCTTGGCATCTACTTCAATCTCTACAATATCGCCAACCTCGTACTGGGGATTGTAGCCGCGGGCTTCCTGCAGGGAAATTTCGTTCTCCCCTACCTCGTCACCCTCTACGACCTCACGTTGAGCGAACATATGGAATTCACCAGTTGTTCTATTCATTTCCACTCTTACATTCTGATTTTCGCCAAAATGCTTTTTATAAGCAGCTACCAAAGCTTTTTCAACAGCCTGGAACAGAAGCTCGGGCTCAATACCCTTCTCCTTTCCCAATTCTTGGATGGCTAAGATAAAATCTGCGTTCAATTATTCACGCCTCCTATTTCTTAAAAATCTATATGTGGTCTAATATTAGAAATTAATTTTCTTTCTATTTTGACAGGATTCCTAAATTCCTTGCCTTTAATAATTTTTTTCACTTCAATAAAATCTGCGTCATGACTAACCAGGACACCTACCAAGCTTTCCATGTCTTCCCAAGGAGCATAGAACATAATGTCCACCTTGGTACCGTATGCAGCCTCAAAGTCCTTATCCTTTTTTAAGGGTCGATCAATACCGGGAGAGGATACCTCCAGAAAATACTTATCCGGAATGGGGTCCTTCGCGTCTAAAACATCTGTTAATTTTTCACTGACAAACTGGCAGTCGTCAATCTCTACTCCACCTGGTTTATCAATAAAAATACGTAAATACCAGTCCTTTTCGCGCACGTATTCAACATCCACCAGCGTCAAATCCGTACCCTCCAGTACCGGCATCACTAAATCGGTGATCAGCGTTTCTACTTCTTTAGCCTGCATTTTTTTTCACCTCCACTATTAAGTTGTTAAAATATCCTTTCCTTACATAAGCAGAAAGAGTAGGTATTTAACCCACTCTTTCGTAAAGAATACATATATTTCCTGTGTATATTATAACATCAATATTACCGGCTGACAAGAGTAGTCCTGGGTCCAGCCCCCAAGATATCTCATTTTCCAGCTAGTTTTAAGAAAATATATTCATGCTCTGTAGAAATTTCCGGTTGGAAAACGTAACCGTACTCCGTGAAGCCCTGCAACTGCTTGGGCTGCTCCACCTGCCGCTCAGCACAATAACGGACCAATGCGCCACGGCACATCTTGGCCTCCGTGGCCTTCACCTTATATTTGGTCGACGTCCCGCTAGCAAAAACACAGGTTATCAGCCTATCCTCGGCAGTTAAATAGGGCTCAATGCATTTACTATACTCCTTGGAGGCCAAATTCAGGATAACCCTGTCCTCTGCCACCAGGCTAAGGTAAAGGCTGTCACCCCAATATTCGTAAAGATTCTTCCTGCCGCCCACGGACAGGTGGGCCTGCATTTCCAGGCGATAGGGGGTTACCCCATCATCAGCACGAAGAATACCATAAAAGCCGGATAAAATACGTAAATGCCGACATAGATATTCCCAGGCATCCTTTTCCAAGACCCTGGCACCCATGTGGGAATACTGTAATCCATCATAGGCATATAGTGCCGGAGTCAGTCCCCGGTGCAGCTCCATCCTCTGGATACGCTCATAATTCTGCTGGGCCAGCTTATCATTGCAGCGCCACAGCTCCTGCAGCTCTGCCATGGTCAGCGACCGTAAAACTGTTAACAGCTCCTCTGTCCGGTGTATGTACTGAGGTAAACGTTCAGTACCAAAATCTTCATCCACCCGCATCTGCTTAGCCGGGGCGATAATTATCTGCATAATGCTCCTCCTTTGCCGACATAGCTCCCCCAGGAGCTACGACCAGCCTACCATTACTCCTAGTGTAACAGATTCTCCTGGCTTTGAGTAGGGGCAATCCTTCCTAGAGCTACCAGCACCCGCCATCTTAGGCAGAAGGGACGATAGAAAAAGGATGGCGCCAGGCACCATCCTTCCAAGGCAGTATTTATTTTTTTTCGTCCTGCTCGTTCTTGCTCATAATCCTCTGCAGCTCCTGCATAAAATTATTTACATCGGCAAATTGGCGATACACGGAAGCAAAGCGTACATAGGCAATCTGGTCAGTCTGCTCCAGATATTTCATCACAATCTCACCAATCACCGTACTCTCTATCTCGCTCTCACCTAGGGTACGAAGTTCCCTTTCCACCTTATCCGCAATTTCCTGTACTCTTTCGTACGGAACCGGACGCTTTTCAAAGGCTTTTAACAGCCCTCCCAAAAGCTTCTTCTGGTCAAAAAGTTCCCGTCGTCCATCCTTCTTGCTGACTACAAGAGGTGCTTCCTCATACTTTTCGTAGGTCGTAAAGCGACGCCCACAGGACGGGCACTCTCTACGTCTACGGATGGAGGTACCATCCTCCACGGAACGACTATCAATGACTCTACTATCTCGGTGAAAACAATACGGACACTTCATCGCCTAATCCTCAACTTATTAACGCAACCAGGGTGGAATCTCATCAGTGTTTTTGTCTTCTGTCGGGAAAGGACGCAGAAGCGTACCTAAGCCATTGTTATAGCTATTAGTGGTAGTAGTATTACTAGTAGTAGCGGTTTCCGGGTTCTTGATGCCCATACCGCTGGTCGGCTTAGTCGGTTTCTTTTCAAAGCCGGTAGCAATAACGGTAACACGAATTTCATCACCCATGTTTTCGTCAATTACTGCACCAAAAATAACGTTGGCATTGGGATCTGCAGCCTCTGTAACAATGGTAGAAGCATCATCAACATCAAACAAGGACATTTCCGGGCCACCGGTAACATTCAGCAGCACGCCCTTGGCACCCTCTAAGGAAGCCTCCAGCAGCGGACTCTTGATTGCAGCCTCAGTAGCAGCGCGGGCACCACCCTCACCTTTACCGGTACCAATACCCATCAGGGCACTGCCGGCATTGGACATAACAGACTTGACATCGGCAAAGTCCAGGTTAATCAAGCCGGGCACGGCAATCAGGCTGGCAATACCATCAACGCCCTTTTGCAGGATTTCATCGACAATGCGGAAGGATTCCAGCATGGTGGTCTTTCTTTCAATAACCTCTAACAGTTTCTGGTTAGGAATGGTAATCAGGGTATCAACCTTGGATTTTAAGGTAGCAATGCCCACCTCTGCCTGGTTCATACGACGCTTGCCTTCAAAATGGAAGGGCTTCGTAACTACGCCAACGGTCAATGCGCCTACTTCCTTAGCACATTCTGCTACGATATGGGCAGCACCGGTACCGGTACCACCACCCATGCCGGCGGTAACGAAAACCATATCTGCGCCCCGTAAAGCATCAGTAATCTGCTCACGTGATTCCTCAGCAGCCTTTTCGCCGATTTCCGGGTTAGCACCTGCGCCCAAGCCCTTGGTCAGCTTTTCGCCAATCTGGATGCGTTCCTCTGCCTTGGACATATTCAAGGCCTGAACATCGCAGTTGACAGTAATAAATTCTACACCCTTGACGCCTTCAACAATCATACGGTTGACAGCATTATTACCGCCACCGCCTACGCCAATAACCTTTATTTTCGCTAAAGGCTGTACTTCATTTTCAATATCGTCAAACATATTTCAGAGACCCTCCTCATATAATTGGCATTTATCTAAATTTTTTAACAGATAATCTATTCTTGTTAACTTCAACATGAATAAAACAAAATCCTGCTAAACTAAAAAATTATTTTCCCATATAAAGTCTTCTGATGACGGCAATATTCTGGAAGATACGCATACCAAAGACCAGAGTACCAATTAAGTACAAATCAATACCCAAAAGATTACCTATATAGCTTAAAAGCATGGCCAAAAAGCCATTAACAAAGAAACCTGAGATAAATACCACGGTATCGTAGTTCCCTACCATTACAGCTCGCAGAGCACCCAAAACAGAATCAAGACCGGCCAAAATAGCCACGGACAACAGCTTAGTATATTGTACAGGTACCTCCATGGGAAAAAGTAGGCCTGCCACCAGCCCGACGATCAAACCTGCAATACTATAATAGAGCATTAGGCACCTTCCTTTCCTAGAGGCTTGGCAAACTCGTAGCCATACCTGTCGTCAAAGGCAGGCACCTCTAAATTATCAAACCGCTCAATTTTAACCTGGATGCCCCAGAACTCAAAGGTTTCCAGGACGCCGCCCCTCAGCTTCAGGGCGCTGAGCATATTCTTGGAATTGCCGATGGCTTTAATAACATAGGGTGGTGAACTTTGATGGTTGTTGATGGAAACCGTAGGTCCGGTACAACGAATCTCACTTGTAGCCACAATACGCTGGTCATTGATGGCAATGGCCTCCGCACCGGCAGCACGCAGCTCGTTTAAGACCTGTAGCAGGTCCTCATCATGAATCAGGTATAGATTGGGATTATCCTGTCCACTCTTCTGCAGCTTGCTATCATCCAGGGTAATTTCAATACCCTTACCCTTTAGGGGAACAGCACCGGAGAGAATGCGTAAACGGGCCAGCTCATTATGTCCGACCATATTACCCTGGTCGTTACGCAGGCTTTCCAGCTCTGCGGCCAACTGCTTTTTTTCTGCCTCCGCCATCTTTAGGCGTTCAGAAAGGTCATCCACTCTGGCAGAATAGATATTCTTTTGTTGCTCCGTATTTTTAAACTGGGTGGAGATCATTAAGCCCAGGACTAGAAAGACAAAAAAGACTAATAATTTAGCCTTAATGTCTAATTGCCTACCTTCCCTCATTGATTTACTCCTTGTAATAGCTTAGGTGCTAAATTTTCATCCAGCTTTACGTAAGGTTTTTTATAAGTAAAGTCGATATACTTAGCCCCCAGCTGTTTATTTTTAATTTCATTATAGACCGTACAAAAAATCTGGGTTTTGGAGGTAACCTCAGCCAAATCTCCCAGTATGATATATAGTCCGTCTCTTAATTGTATGCGTACCTGTTGCTTATCCGTAATGGCAATCTCGGCGAACTGGTCCACCGTCGCCGTACCGACATCTCTGAGAAAGGTCAACAGCCCCAGCAGCTTCGTATCCTCGATGGTATCACCAATATACATATCCCCACAGGCTATACCGACAAGCATGGGGGCATTATCACTGGGAATACCGTTGGTAACATTCATCACCAGTCCCTGATAATCCAGCATCACATAATTTTTATGGGCATTCTGCAAATAAAGCGCCGGCTTGCGCTCCACCAGCTTCAGCTTCAAAATTCCCGGCAGGACATATTCGGAGCTGACCTGCTGGAAACGCACATCATGCCGCAGGGCTTCTTCAATCCGCTCCCTGTCCAAAGTAAACAAATTGATAGGCTTCTTACCTTCACCCAGGGACAGCACCTCGTCCACGGTCAGCTTATTCGTACCTTCAATCTGGATGCTACCATAGGCAAAATATGGTTGATGGACTAAATGCCAGATGCCTATGGGTATGGAAATTATCAGCATGAAAGTCAACAGCTTTTTTATCCGGTGCATCCGTCGAGCCCTGGCCTTCTTTTTTATCCTATCACTCATTGATGACATTAGCCCACCTCCATTTTACTACTTATTTTAAACTCTTAATGGGCACTATTTAAAATTCCCTCGCACAAATTGGGGAAGCTAATGCCCACAGCGGCGGCAGCCTTGGGTACCAGGCTGGTAGCAGTCATACCGGGAATGGTATTAGCCTCCAGCACGTAGCCCTGGTCACCAGCCAGCATGATATCTACACGTGCTACACCGCTCAGGCCCAGCACCTTATAAACATTAATGGCCAGCTCCTGCACATGGGCAGTCTGAGCATCGGTCAAGGGTGCCGGTACCAGATAATCGGTGCAGCCCTTGGTATATTTGGAATGGAAGTCATAGGCACCGGAATGAGGTGCGATCATGATTACCGGCAGGGCCTGAGGTTGACCATCCACCTCCATCAGGGAAACAGTCAGCTCCTTGCCCTGGATATGCTCCTCTACCAAAACCTCGGAGGAATAGCTGAAACATTCCTCCAGGGCAGCTTCGATGGCGCTCTCTTCCTTGACGATTACTACGCCGATGCTGGAGCCCTGGGAAGCAGCCTTAATAACTACGGGAATACCAAATTCCTTTTTAATCTGTTCTGCCACCTCTTTGAGGGGACCACAGTATTTTTTATTTAAGAGCAGGGCACAGGGAGTAGAAATTTGTGCAGATTGCAAAAATCTCTTGGTAGCAACCTTATCCATACCTACGGCACTAGCTAAAATACCGCTGCCGGTATAGGGAATAGCCGCAGCCTCCAGAATACTCTGCAGGCGGCCGTCCTCACCATACATGCCATGAACTGCATTAAATACTACCTTAGCACCAACAGCCTGTAAATCAGCTAAAACAGTGGTGGGATGCAACTCCAGCTCCTCCACATTATAACCCTTTTCACGCAGAGCGGCTGCAATAGCAGCACCGGTGACACGGGAAATTTCTGCCTCGGAGGAGGGACCACCTACGAGGACTACAACCTTATCTTCTTTATTCATTAATATTTCTCTCCAATTCTCTTACTAATTCTTCGCCCACCTTATAGACATCACCGGCACCAATGGTCATTACCAGATCACCCTCGACAGCCTGCTTTTGCAGATATTCCTCCGCCTTCTGCAGGCTGGGAATGTATTTCACCTCACAGCCCAGCTTCCGGCTGATACCGGCGGCCAGAGCCTCACTATTGATGCCCGGTATGGGTTCCTCGCTGGCAGCATAGATATCAGCTATTACCAGCTGGTCCACCCCATCAAAGCAGCTGCAGAATTCATCAAAGAGCAGCTTGGTACGGGTATAACGATGGGGCTGGAATAAACAAAGCAGACGCTTCGGTCTGGTCTGCAGAGCAGCCCTGATGGTAACTGCAATTTCTGTCGGATGATGAGCATAATCGTCCACAATCCATACACCGCCTACACGGCCCTTGGTTTCAAAACGACGCTTAGCACCACCAAAGCGTGCCAAAGAGGCCAAAATAGAATCCATGGGCACACCCATTTCCAGGGCTGCAATAAAGGCACCCAGGGAATTCAGGACGTTATGACGACCGGGAACAATCAGATGCACCTGGGTCAGCAGTGCACCATGATGATAGAGATCATAGGTGGTGCCATCAGTACTGTAGCAGATATTACGCGCTACGAAATCTGCGTTTTCCAGGCCATAGGTCAGGACCTGCTGCTTGGTCTCGGCAGCTAAACGGGCAACCTTAGGACTGTCCACGCAGAGGATGGCCTTACCACCACTCTTCAGATTATCTATGAACTGGGCAAAGGCCCGATAGATATTTTCCTCGGAGCCATAATGGTCAAGATGGTCGTTTTCAATATTGGTAACAACTGCCAGCTGGGGCAGGAATTTTAAAAAGGAGCCATCACTTTCATCGGCTTCGGCTACTACATAAGCACCTGCGCCGTTACGGGCGTTACCACCCAGGCTGCTTACATCACCACCAATAATGACGGTGGGGTCCAGCTGACCCTCGGTAGCAATACAGGAAATCATAGCAGAGGTAGTAGTTTTACCATGAGCACCAGCTACAGCAACACCGCGGGCCTTATTCAGTATAGCCGCTAAAATATCGCTGCGGTGGTATATCGGCAGGCCCAGACGCTTAGCCTCTACCAGCTCCGGATTATTCGGATGGATGGCAGTGGAAATAACAACAGCCTGAGCATCAGCATCACTTACCTGACTAGCCGCATGGCCCATGAAAATCATAGCGCCTTCATTGGCTAAACGAGCAGAAACGTTACCGGAATTTAAATCGGAACCGCTGACATTATAGTTTCTTTTTATTAAAACATAGGCGATGGCGCTCATGCCGGCACCACCAATGCCTATAAAGTGAAAGTTACGTAAATTTTCTAACACAGGAATACCTCCCCTTATTTCTTAAGCAGCGCTAAGGCCTGCCGGGCAATATTTTCTGCAGCCCGGGGCTGTCCCAGCTTGGCTGCCGCCTGCTGCATCTGCTGCAGCTCCTCCGGATGGATTAACAGATATTCAACAATTTCTAAAATTCCCTTACCTGTTAAAGCCTTGTCCAAAATGACCTTGGCTGCACCCTCCTCGGCAATAGCCCGGGCATTAAACTCCTGATGGTTCGCCGTAGCGTAGGGATAGGGCACCAGAACCGCCGGTACACCTTTAGCCGTCAATTCGGCCAGACCGATGGCACCAGCACGGAAAATAGCTAAATCTGCCGCAGCAAGTGCTACGGGCATATTATGCAGATAGGGTCTGATCTGGATATTGTCGGCTACGCCGCCCCCCTGCTCCAGCTCCTGCAGGTGACCCTCATAGTTAATATCACCGGTAGCATGTAAAATCTGTACATCGTCCCTACCGGACAGAGCCAGCTCCACCTCGACCATAGCCTTATTAATGCTACGGGCACCACGACTGCCACCGGAAACCAGAATGGTCTTCTTCTTCGTGTCCAGCCCCAGCTCCTCCATGGCTTCCTGCTTCTCGTGGCGCAGGATTTCCGTACGGATGGGATTACCCGTATATACCTTCTGGGCATGGCCCTTAAAATACTTGCCTGCCTCCTGGTAGCCTAAGAAAATCTTCTCTACCCAATGGGAAAGGATTTTATTAGTAACACCGGGCATAGCGTTCTGCTCCTGAATACAGCAGGGAATCTTATGTAGGGCCGCCAAAAGCACAATGGGACCACAAACATAACCGCCGGTACCAATAACCAGATCCGGCTGGATTTCCTTAATCAGCTGATTGGCCTGGGACAGACCAGAAAAGAGCTTTTTAATGCTCCGCAGGGTATCCAGGCTCAAGCTGCGCTTAAAGCCGGCTACCTCGATAAATTTCAGCGGATAGCCATAACGAGGAATAATATCCTTTTCCAGGCCCTCCCTGGTACCAACGAAGAAAATCTCCGCCTGAGGTTCTATTTGTTTTATCTGATCTGCAATGGTCAGGGCCGGATAGATATGGCCACCGGTACCACCGCCAGAAAGGATAATCTTCACTTCTTTCACTCCTTAAGCACGGGATTCCAGCTGATGGACCAGCTCCTTAAAGCGATGTCCACGAGCCGGGTAGTTCTTAAACATATCAAAGGAAGAGCAGGCTGGAGACAGAAGCACCACCTGGGGCTCCTTAGCCAGCTCATAGGCCAGCTCCACTGCTTCCTCAAAGGAATCTACTACTTTAATCTGCTCCACACCGGCAGCTACTGCCGCCTGATAGAAACGTTCCTTGGCTGCGCCCAGCAGAATGAGCACATCCGCCTTCTCCTTGACCACGGCCATCATGGTTTCCAGCTCCGTCAGCTTGTCACAGCCTCCGGCCAGCAGAATGACATGACCGTCCTTAAAGGCCTGCAGAGCTTTGACCGCTGCGTCCGTATTGGTTGCCTTGGAATCATTATAATAGGGCACGCCCTTGATGGTGGCTACATATTCCAGGCGATGCTCCACGGCTTTAAAATTGCGCAGTACCTGGGCCATATCCGCCAAAGACACACCGGCAAAGAAGCCACAGCCAATAGCAGCCAGTACGTTCTCCTCATTATGACCACCAAAGATATGGACCTCGTCCACAGCACAGATACCTGCCTCCAGCTCACCCCATTTCAGGGTAAACACGCCGTCGCGGATAAAAACACCCTGCTCCAATTCCGTAGTGCGGCTGAAATAGCACACCCTACTCTGGCATTCCCTGCCCCATGCCCTTACCAGAGGGTCATCATAATTTAAGACAGCCACCTGCTGCCCGGTCTGTTGGGTCAGAATGCGTTTTTTGGCGCCGTAATAATTATCCAAAGTGCGGTGACGATCTAAATGGTCCGGCGTTAAATTCAATACTGCCGCTACATCCGGTGCAAAGCTTTGCACTTTTTCCAACTGAAAACTGGAAAGCTCTGCAGCAAACCAGCTCTGCTCGTCCAACTGAGCTACCTCCTTGGACATAGCCAGACCAATATTGCCGCCCACACCGGTTTTTACCGGCAGGCAGTCCAGCATCTGCCCTACCAGGGTGGTCGTAGTGGTCTTGCCGTTGGTACCGGTAATACCCACTAAATGCCCCTTATACAGACGGTAGGCCAGTTCTATTTCACTAATAACCTCCAGGCCCTGCTCCTCTGCCAGCAGCACGTTGGCATTATCCGCCCACACACCGGGAGAAAGTACTACCTGCTGTGCCAGCGGCAGCAGCTGGGCAAAATTGCCGCATACTACCCTACCACCAGCCTGCTGAAGCAGCTCTGCTAGAGCAGGCTCCACCTGGCAGTCAGAATCATTATACAAAAACACCTGTTGACCGGCCTTGGCCAACACCTCGGCAGCGCCACGGCCACTAATGCCGGCGCCATATACAATAACGGCATTAGAATCCGTCATGCTAAAGCCCCCTAAATACAATCTATTTATCAAAAATTATTTGCCAAATTAGCTGTTACCATATACACATATAAGGCTACGGAAAGCACCGCCAAAACCACACTGATAGTGGTAAAGGCTGCAACAACCTTGGTTTCGCGCCAGCCGCCCAGCTCAAAATGATGATGCAGCGGGCTCATCCGGAAAATACGCTTACCATGGGTCAGCTTAAAGTAAGTTACCTGGATAATAACGGAGGCAGCCTCTGCTACATACACACCACCTAAAAGGATGAGCAGCAGCTCCGTCTTCGTCAAAAGTGCCAGGGCCGCAATACCACCACCTAAAGCCAGAGAACCAGTATCTCCCATAAAGACCTTGGCCGGATAACGGTTAAACAGCAGAAAGCCCAGGCAGGCACCTGTCAGGGCATAGGCAAAGCCGCTCAGGCCATTATTACCCATGGCAATAATGGCAAAGGCCATGGTAACGGGCAGAGAAACAAAGGAAACCAGGCCGTCCAGGCCATCAGTCAGATTAACAGCATTGGTAGTACCCACCAGCAGCAGGAAAGCCAGTACATAATAGCCCCAGCCTAAATCAAGCCAGATATTGACCGCCGGTACCCAGACCTGGGTGCTGGCACCATGGGACTCTGCATAATAAACAAAGGCTCCAGCCAGGACAAACTGCATAAAGAACTTCTGTTTAGCCGTCAGGCCCAAATTCCGTTTCATTACCACCTTAATATAGTCATCAATAAAGCCGATAACACCATGGCCTAAGAGCAGGACCAGGGCAATTATCACCTGAGGTGTCCATTCCCCCCCCAGGGCCAAAGCCACGATAACGGCTACAATCATCATAATACCACCCATGGTCGGGGTACCGCTCTTCTTCTGATGACGGGCCGGACCACAGCCGCGAATACTTTGACCAAATTTAATCCGATGCAGGAAAGGAATCAAAAAAGGTCCCATAACAGCGCAGACAGCAAAGGCTGTCGCTAAAATCAAGATTTCTGAACTCATGCTTGTGTACACCTCAAATTTTATTTAAACATTTCCAGCATTTTATCAACCTGCATGGAATGGGAACCTTTTAACAGGATAATATCTCCCGGTTCCACCATGGCGCGCAGCTTTGCAGCCGCCTCCAGACGATCAGCAAAATGCTGGGTCTGAGTGAGACCGTCAGCCTCCTGGATGGCCGCACTAATCTGGGCAGCCTCCTCACCATAAGTCAGTACGTAATCCACCTTATTTTCTACAGCCCAGCGACCGACACGGCGATGAGCATCCTGGGAAATAGCACCCAGCTCCAGCATATCAGCCAAAACGGCAATGGTGCGTCCCTTACCCTGGGCCCGCTTAGCCTCGTGCATGGTCTTCAGCGCCGCCTCCATGGAAGCGGGGCTGGCATTATAAGCATCATTAATAAAGGTCAGGGTGCCGGTATAGACAATCTCCTGACGACTACCGGTCAGACGGGCAGTAGCTAAAGCCTTGGCACTATCCTCCAGGGGTACGCCATAAACGGCAGCACCAGCCATGGCAGCCAGGGCATTATACACATTATGCTCGCCAATCAGTTGTAAGCGGACCTGTACCTGCTGACCACTGGCCTTTTCCGTACAGGTAAAAATAGTATCCAGACCTACGGTACGCAGGTCGGTACCACGGTAGTCGCACTCCTCACCCAGACCAAAGGTAACTACCTGTGCCTGAGTATGCCGAGCGGCATCCATCACATATTTATTATCGCCATTCAGGATGGCAAATCCCTCCCTGGATAAATTAACTACAATCTCACCCTTGGCTCTACCAATATTTTCCATACTGCCCAATAATTCCATATGGGTTTCACCCACATTAGTAATCAGACCGCTATCCGGCTCGGCAATAGCGCAGAGCTCGGCAATCTGGCCCAGACCACGCATACCCATTTCCACCACGGCCATTTCCGTATCCGGCTGGATTTCCAGCAGGGTCTTGGGCAGGCCGATTTCATTATTAAAGTTGCCCTGGGTTTTAACCACCTTGTACTTAGCACCTAGGCAGGCAGCCAATAAATCCTTAGTAGATGTTTTACCATTGGAGCCGGTAATCGCCAGCACCTTCAAATTAGTGTATTGACGACGGTAGGCCCTGGCAATCTGCTGGAAGCCCTTCAGCGTATCTGCAACCTTGAGCACGGCAATGCCCTGGGGCAGTTCCACGTCCTTGGACACCAGGACACCTGCGGCGCCTAGCTCCACTGCCCTAGCGCAGTAATTATGGCCGTCAAAATTAGCCCCTGCTAAGGCTACAAAAAGCTGACCCGGCTGCACATTACGAGAATCCGTAGTAATACCGGTAAATTCCACTACCCCACCCTGGTACTGGGCCTGGGTGGCAGCGACAACTAAATCTGTGTTCAACATTATTTTTCACTCCAATATTCTAAGACAACTTCTCTATCATCAAAGTGGATGGTATGGTCTTTTAAAATTTGATAATTTTCGTGGCCCTTACCTGCCAACAGCACTACGTCCTCGGGCTGAGCGTGTGCCAGAACAAATTCAATAGCCTCACGACGATCACTAAGGCGGTGTACGCCCTTACCTGCAGGAATCTGCTGGAAGCCGTTAAAAATTTCATCGATAATCAGCTCCGGGTCCTCTGTACGGGGATTATCAGAGGTTACTACTACCTGATTGGCCAAGGCCAGGGCGATACCTGCCATAATGGGACGCTTTTTATTATCACGGTCACCACCACAGCCGAAGACCACCCACAGCTTACCCTTGGTAATGCTGCGCGCAGTACGCAGAACATTCTCCAGTCCGTCAGGGGTATGGGCATAATCTACAATCACAGTATAGGGCTGGCCTGCCTCCACCAGCTGGAAGCGTCCGGGTACACCGTCAAAGCCGTCCAATACCTGGCAGATAGTTGCTGCCGGAATATTTTCGGCCAGCATTGCTGCCACTGCGGCCATAACATTATATACGTTAAATTCCCCGGTAATTTTCAGCTCCAGGTCCATCTGACCTGCCGGAGTATGCAGGCTCAGCTGCATATGCTTAGCCTCCACCTTAAAATGCAGGGGATAAATATCATTGGTAGCAGCCTTGCCATAGGTCAGGCAGGGTACCTTGGTACGCGCCATAATGATGGCAGAGCTGGGATCATCCATATTAAAAACAGCATGCTTATTCGGCTTCCTGCCGTCAGCCAGGCCTTCGAACAGCAGGCTCTTGGCATCACGATAATTTTCCAGGGTCTTATGAAAATCCAAATGGTCCTGGGTAATATTGGTCAGCACGGCACAGTCATACTCACAGCCTGCTACACGCTGCAGGGCCAAAGCATGGGAGGAAACCTCCATAACTGCATACTGACAGCCCGCCTGGACCATCTTATATAGATATTTCTGTAAGTCTACTACATCAGGAGTAGTATTGTGGGAAACAGTCACCTCATTCTCAACCATGATGTTGATAGTACCGATCAGACCCACCTTATAACCAGCCTGACGTAGGATCAGGCGCATAATATTGGTGGTAGTGGTCTTACCATTGGTACCAGTAACACCCAGCATCCGCAGCTGTCTGCCCGGATAATCAAAAAAATAGGGTGTAACGACCTCCATGGCTGCACGGGTATCCGCTACCTTAATCAGAGTCAGTCCGACAGGAACCTGGTCCGGGACTTCCTCCACCAGAGCAGCTACAGCACCCTTGGCTGCTGCCATCGGTAAAAATTTATGTCCGTCCACAGTAGCACCACGCAGGCAGATAAAAAGGCTGCCCTGCTCCACTACGCGAGAATCAGCAGTGATATCCGTAATCAATTTATCAACAGCTCCAAGCACCTGGGCCTGGGGCAAAAGTGCCAGTAAGCCAGCTAAAGTTTTTTCCATTGATTTACCTCCAAAAGTGAAAGAGCAGCCAAAAGGCTGCCTCTTACAAATACTACCTACACTATATCACAAAATTTGCTAAATTTCTACGCTTTATTTATTAGATAGAGCATAGGTAGTGTTATTCATTTCTTTGACATTAGTCGGATAAACATAAATATTACTACGTGCAGTGGACAGGCCCAGAGTTTTTTCAGCAAAGCCGATGACCCTCTCAGGGCTTTTCAGCTGCTCCACCTCCAGCTTTAACAGCTTATTGCTTTCAATCAGCTGCAGCTCCTGGCTCTGCATGGACAGAAGGCTGTTGCCCACAGCCATCTTCGTAGTACTCCGAAAAACGCTAATGGCATAGGTCGCCATCAGCATAGTAATAATTACAAGGATACAGCTACGCACAAAGACATCCCTTTCCTGCTCCATATTTTTCTTCAAATCAATAAAATGAAACTCCCTAGTATTCTGTTCTGGTTCCTGCACACGTTCATAACCATAATCTCTAGCCAGCACGATGTATCCCACCTTTTCATCCTATAATATCTAATGTCAAATTTTTATTGCGTATCTTAAGCGTGCACTACGAGAGCGGGGATTTTCTTCAACCTCCTGCTTAGAGGGAACGATATTCCCCACCTTTTTCAGCAGGGGCTTTTTCCCACAGACGCAGACGGGAAGCTGGGGCGGACAGGTACAACCCTTAGCCAAGCGGGCAAAGGTCTGTTTAATAATTCTATCCTCCAGGGAATGGAAGGTAATAACGCCAATACGGCCACCGCTTTTCAAACGGTTTACGGCCGCCTCCATCGTAGCCTCCAAAATTCCCAACTCGTTATTTACTTCAATACGAATAGCCTGAAAGGTACGCTTTGCCGGATGGGGACCATCCATGCGGGCACCCTTGGGAATGGCCTGCTTAATAATTTCTACCAGCTGGAAGGTAGTTGTAATGGGCTGATGCTTTCTGGCTGCCACTACGAATTGGGCAATACGCTTACTCCAGCGTTCCTCACCGTATTTATGAATAAGCTCTGCCAGCTGGTCCTCCTTATAATGGTTGACCACATATTCTGCATCCAGCTTAGCCTCCTTGTTCATTCTCATATCCAAGGGACCGTCATGCATATAGGAAAAACCACGCTCTGGCGTATCCAGCTGATAACTGGAAACACCTAGGTCAAAAAATATACCATCAATCTTGTCAATTTCCATAACATCCAGGGCACTGGCAAAATCCTTAAAATTAGATTTCACCACCGCTGTTTTACAGGGAAATTTATCTACCAGACGCTCACCTGCTACGGCAATTGCATCATCGTCCTGATCGATGCCGATGAGCATGCCCTCCGGCTCCAGCTGAGCCGCAAAGCCACGGCTATGTCCCGCACCACCCATGGTGCAGTCCACATAAATACCTTTTTTATCTGTAATTAAAAAGTCCACACTCTCCTGGAGCAGAATACTTGTATGCTTAAATTCCATTCTTACCGCCTCAATTAAATACCTAAATCAGCTAATTCTTCAGAAAGCTTTTCCACAGTTTCGGCATTTGCTTCATTGTAGGCAGACCATTTAGCCGCATCCCAGATTTCCACGCGGTTACCAACACCTACGATAACGGTCTCCTTCTCCAGGCCGGCATATTTACGTAGCGTAGCTGGAATAGAGATTCTTCCCTGCTTATCGCATTCACATTCTGAAGCACCACCGAAGAAAAAGCGGGTATAATCACGAGCTGTTTTACGGCTCATGGGTAGGGATGCCAGCTTGCTTTCCAGTAAATGCCATTGCTCTAGGGCGTACACGGAAAGACAGCCGTCCAGACCCTTGGTAATAATAAAGCTTGTACCCAGGTCCTCCCGCAGCTTGACGGGCAAAGCGACACGACCCTTACTATCTATATTGTGCTCATATTCACCTAATAGCATATCGGGTCACCTCTTTTCGCCACTTTTCCCCACTTTTGTTCTATTATACTGTTTTTAGAGAAAAAATACAATATCTTAATAAAAATGTATGTAAAACTAAATTAACATATTTTTGCTAATTGTTTCACCTATTTTTTACAATTTTATTTGCAATAAGTAGAGATGATGTTATAATTATATATAGAAAAATCTTTCTCGTTCAGGGAATTTTTTTAATTTTTTATTAAGGAGTTTTAACAAATGGTTATTACAAAAGATACCGGCATTATTGAAGCCGTTCAAGAACATCCCGAAATTATGGAAGTATTTGCTGAATATGGTTTAGGCTGCGTAGGCTGCATGGCTGCTCATTTTGAAACCATTGGTCAAGGCGCTGGTGCTCATGGTGTTGACGTAGATGCTTTGATTGAAGACCTGAACAAGGTTATTGCTGACAACCAATAATTTACGTTTAATGACAAAACCTCTTGGAGTAAATCCAAGAGGTTTATTTTTTATCCTTTGACAGACCCAAAAGCACTGCAAAAATAAAAAAAATAAAAAATAAACACCCCCTGCTTTAGATACGCTTACGTACCCAAGCAGGGGGCTTTTTCTAAGAATCCTTAATCCAGCACGCCGGTCTCGGCGCTTCATGCTAAAAGGTACTGAAAAGCGGCCAATACTGGATAAAAAGATAACCCACAATAGCGGTCATTATAATATTCAGTAGTGATAATACCGTTCCCCGCTGTAACAGCTCGGATGGCTCCAGACCATAACCAATGGGAATGGCACGAATGGAAACCGGTAGAATGTAGGCACAGTTGACAGCAATAATAGTAATGTACAGATAGGGCACCACATTCAGCTTTAAGGCCTCCCCTATGCTCTGAATAACGGGAATGGCAATGGACGCAGCCGCCGTATTACTGGACACCTCTGTCAAAATAGTAGAAAAGACCACAAAGGAGAAAATTGTTTCTAACCCACCGGTCAAGGGCAGCAGGGTGATAACCTCAGCCAGCTCCGTTGCTGCACCGGTACCGGTAACTAAACGGCCCAAGGCCAGGCCACCGGCAAAGAGGAAGAACATGCCCCACATTAAATTTTTCTCCGCCTGACGCCAATCCAGGAGCACCTTCTTATGCTCATCATGGAGAACAAAGGTCAGGAGACCACTAATAAAGAAAATATACGCTGGACGCATGGAGGGCAGCAACTCCGCAAAGAGCGGACGGGCAAAGGACAGCACGATAGCCGCTACGAAAAGTCCCAGGCTGAGCATTTCCCCCCGCTTCATGGGGCCTAATTCCTTATAAAGTCCCTGAAAATACTCCTTGGTATTAGCCAACTGCTGGACGGGCAGCTTAATAGCCAGCAATACGGCTAAATTCAACAGCATAACTAAAAGCAGACAGGGCAGAAAGCGGATAACCCAATCCATATACATAAATTCATGACCAGAAAGGCTTTCCAGATAGCTGATGGCTACCAGATTGGCTGCCCCACCAATGGGAGAACCAAAGCCGCCGATACCGGCACCCCAGACAATGGCCAGCAGAATGGGTACAGCCACCTTGCTGCCCTTAATATTCTTTTCCCCCACAAATTTCAGCATGGAAACCGCAATGGGGACAAAAATCATTACGACGACCACATTGGGCATGAAGATGGACAGCACCGTAGAGACAGTCAGCCAAATCACTATCTGCTGTCGCATGGAAGTGCCGATACAGCAAAGGGTCTTAATGCCCAGCCGCTTATCCAGACCTGTATTGGACCAGGTCTGGCTGATTAAATCCGAGCCCACCAGTAACACGACGATTTCAGAAAAATATTGGGTGATAATCTGTTCCGCCGGTACCAGGTCAAAAAGAGCATTAATGCCAATGGGTAAAAAGGCAGTTACGGCAATGTCCACCGGACGGGTAATCCACCATAGACCCATCCAGACAACCGTACCCAAGGCCAGGGAGCTTTTCAGCCCCAGGTAAAAGTGCAGGAGCCAGGCCACAAGAGCGAAAGCAACCGGTCCTGCGATAACGTCATACTTTTTCTTCAGATGCATATGTTGTAAAAGCATCCTCACCACTTCCCATCTCTCCAGTATGTTATATACCTTTCTAGCTCCTAGTATATACCTAGGGAATGGTAAATGCAATTATATTAGCAAAGTTAATAAAACCACCAAAAAAATAATTTTTATTACTTATAAAGAATCTTTTTCCTGTTTTTTACTCTTCTCCTTCCTCCAATTCTCTCGAAGCTGCTCTACCAGTGTAACAGCCTCAGAAAGAGCCCTGCTCCCCCTGCGTTCCACCAGCTCTAAAAAGTAATTTTCCAGCAGCAGTCCCTCACCCTGCTGGGCATAGGCCACTGCCTCCTCCACCGAGCTGCCGCCGTAGCCTATCAAGAGGGGTAGCTGGACCAGGGGTCTGACCTGGGCAGCCAGCTGATCCACCCTTTTCCTGTCCACCTCCGGACGACGGTTGCCACCAGTAATATAGGCCAGGCCCTCAGCCTGCCCAGCCAAGGCCTGTAAGCGTTGGGGCTGGCTGATGGCAAAGGTAGTCAGCAGCTTCACGCCGCTGGCCTTACTATAGGGAAGCAGCTCCTCCCTTTCCTCAAAGGGCAGGTCCACCACTAGCAGGTCAGCCACGCCGACCTGCTGACAGCGTTGGAAGAAAGCAGCATAGCCATAGTTCAAAAGGGGATTCATATAAACTACCAGGGTAATTCTTATCCTGAGACACTCTCGCAGCTGCTCCAGCAGCTCAAAAACTCCCTCCATCGTAGTACCGGTAGCCAGAGCTGCATCCCCTGCCTGCTGCAAAAGGGCCCTAGCCGCCATGGGGTCAGAAAAGGGCAGGACCAGCTGCGCCCCTGCCACACCTGCCGCCTGCAGGCTCAGCAGCAGCTCACCCGTAAGCTTTAGACTGGGCCGACCTGCCATCAGGCGTACATAAAGCTGTCCCTCTCCGGCAGGTACTTCCCCTGCCATCCGTCTTTTATTTTCTACCTGCTTTAACAAATGCTTAGTCATGTAAATTCACCCCCATAGTACGGGCAATAGCTGCCACATCCTTGTCCCCACGTCCGGACAGATTAACTACGATAATTTTCTCCTTGTCCATCGTCGGCGCCAGCTTTAAAGCATAGGCTACGGCATGGGCGCTTTCAATAGCCGGGATAATGCCCTCCACCCTGGTCAGATAACTGAAGGCTGCCACAGCCTCCGCATCCGTAATGGACACATATTGAGCCCGGCCGGTAGCCTGAAGGTAAGCATGCTCCGGTCCAATGCCGGGATAATCCAAGCCGGCAGAAATAGAATACACCGGTGCAATCTGCCCTTCCTCATCCTGGAGGAAATAGGATTTCATGCCATGGAAGATGCCCAATCTGCCATTGGCCATCGTTGCAGCATTTTCCCTGGTTTCCACACCACGTCCGGCAGCCTCGACACCAATCAGCTGTACCTGAGCATCGGGAAGGAAATCATAAAAAAGTCCCATGGCATTAGACCCACCACCCACACAGGCAAGCAGGGCATCGGGCAGACGTCCCTCCTGCTCCAGCATCTGACGCCGTACCTCCTCCCCGATAATCTTCTGAAAATCACGCACCATTTCTGGATAGGGGTGGGGACCCATCACGCTGCCCAGCACGTAGTAGGTATCCTCATGTCGGGCCGCCCATTCATTAAGCGCTGCATTAACCGCATCCTTCAAGGTCTGGGTACCACTTTCCACGGCAATGACCTTGGCACCCAAAAGCTCCATCTTAAAAACATTCAAAGCCTGGCGTATAGTATCCTCCTTCCCCATATAAACCACACATTCCATTCCCATCAGCGCTGCCACCGTAGCCGTAGCCACTCCATGCTGACCAGCACCGGTTTCTGCAATAACCCGCTTCTTCCCCATGCGGCGAGCCAACAGGACCTGTCCCAGCACATTATTGATTTTATGCGCTCCTGTATGGTTTAAATCCTCACGCTTTAAGTAAATTTTTGCGCCACCTACGGCCTTGGTCAAAGCCTCTGCATAGTATAGCAGGGAAGGACGATTTGCATATTCATGATACAGGCGCTGCAACTCCTGCTGAAAATCAAAGTTCTCCTTATAATAGGCATAGGCCTCCTGCAGCTCTAAAACTGCTCCCATCAGGCTTTCTGGCACGTATTGACCGCCAAATTCTCCAAATCTACCCACTGTCATCTTACTACCTCCAAAGTATTATTTGTTGGTGTGGCGCTACAAATAAAAAAGCCTGTCCTCGCAAAAATGCAAGGACAGGCAAATATACTTCTTCAACCTGCGGTACCACCTTGTTTCATGACCTAAATCACGCTCTCACGCAGAGTGCCAACACACCCCTCACCTTTAACGCAGATGCTACGTTGTAGAATACTCTCCTCCAGGATTTCACTACACCCTCAACGGTCCATTTATCAAACTGCTCTCTATTCGGCTCTCAGCTTCCCGAACTCTCTGTAAGTGCATCTTTTGACTTGATCTCCATCTCCACGGTTTGTAAATTCTTATAAATTTTCTTTAGTATAACACAACGCTATCATACAGTCAAGTAATTTAATAAATTTTATTTTATTTTATTTGTTCAGAAATAATATAAACTATTTTATATTATCATCCTTTCTTTTTCAATGTTAAGCCACGTATAATTCCCTCTTCATCCACAGTTACATCCAAAGAATACTGCTCATGACGAGATTTTTCCAAAAAATACTCGTATACAACTTTCTCAGATTCATAAATAACGGCGGATGGCTTACCATATTGTCCAACTAGACGAGCACTAGTATCGCCAACGCCCACACCACGGACTAGGAAATAATCCTGCTTGACGGTTTCCAGAGAACAGATTTTATCATCCTCCACGCCCACCAGCAGCTGCTTACCATACTCATAATACCTGATGCCATGGCTTTTCTTCTTGTAATCGCCCTTACCCAAGCTTGTTGCCAAATCGTCATAGGCAACATCCAGAGGTGCACCCACGAAGGCAAAATCCTCCGAAGTCAGCTCACCATTGGCTAATTGCCCGGTGAGAGGACCATAAACGTAGCCCTGCTTACCATCAACGACAACCTGAAGCCAGTCTTCCTTCTGGGACACAACCCTTAACAGGGTATGCCTGGGCATTTCCTCCAACACTCTACCATCAACTGGACTTTGACGCAAATTAACGCAGTCACCCTTGAGTACGACAAAATCCCCCTGCTCATAGCCATGTAAATCCCGGCTACAACTATATTTTTCTACATTTCCTGCCCAGGCCAGATTAGCCAGCCCCAAAAGCAGACCTGTTATACACACTACTTGCTTGAGCTTCATGCTTCCTCCTCTTAGGATGGGTATTTTAACGACAATTACTCAACTGCAGGGTTACCTTTTCCTCCAGCTCGGCCAAACTATTATAGGCCATTTCATGAACCACGTAATCCGGCTGCATGCAACTTAAAATTTGTTGAGCTGCCTTGGTTTGGAATGGTTGATGAGGGTCCAACCGCATCATATGCTCCCAAATTTGCTGGGGTGTTACCTTCTTAGGCACGGTATGGTTCAGGCTTCGCTGATATTTGCCGGACAGGGAACAGTTTAAATGGACAGCCTTGATATAATCCACATATGGTCCCAGCTTACCGATAACACGGCAGACATAATCAGCAGCCTCAGCCTCATTCTTCAAACGCAAATTAGTATTCATCAGATGACCCGTATCCAAAAGTAAGCCCACATTTTTACGCTCAATATGGTCGAAGAAATAACGGACATTACGGACATCCGTCAAACGCAGTCCCGGCCACCATAAATTTTCGAAAAGTACGGTTACATTCTCGGGAATCTCGTCAGCAATATTATTAAACACATCAGCAGCCTCTGTCAAAACCTCACGGTCGCTATAGTTGAACTGATAGGTGAAAACTTCCTCTTTGTTAGCATCAGCAACATGCCACACCATGTATTCCGGTTTTTCCGTAGTAGCGGCGTCGATATTCTTACGAATAACGGATAGCCACTCCTCACGACTAAGAGCCTCACGATAATACTGATTGCGTTCGATAACGTTGCGAAATTCCTGCTTTAGACGCTTAGCCTTCCGAAGCCAAAAGTCCATCCAACAGGGCCAATAAGTCAAATGTACACCATAAACAAGGTCAGCATAGGACTTTTCTGGCTTCTCCATCGTATATACAAATTCTTCGATGCCATCTAAGTCCAATCTGTGCACAAACTGTTCTAGGGTCTCCCCTCTACTTTCTAATTCTTTTTCATAGGCATCCACAAAATAATAGTTAAATAAATGCTTCATCATAGAATTTTCCTCTTTTACCTAAACGTATTTCCAGTACTACAATACTTATTATAACACATTTCTGTTTAATTTGATTTACTTAAGCAAAAAAACTCTAATTTTCTCTATAAAAAATATTAAAAATCCCTTGGCAAGTCTTTTCCAGCTTGAAAAAATACCCCGGCGACCACAGTCCCGAGGTATTTCCTACTAAGAATTATTTACTTACTGTACGAATGCTTTTATATCTTGTATGAACTCTATCCCAATAAGTAAAGTATTTTTTTGTTTCAGCAACTACCACACCGCTCAAACACAGAAGCGCAATCAGGTTCGGAATGGCCATCAGACCATTTACGATATCAGCAATAACCCAGACAGTTTCCAGCTTCAGGAAAGCACCTACGCCTACCAGAGCGATATAGGCATAGCGATAAGGCAGAATACCCTTCACACCAAAAAGATATGCTACACAGCGTTCGCCATAATAGTTCCAGCCGATGATAGTAGTAAACGCAAAGAGCGCCAGACCACCGGTCAACAGCATTTTACCAAAAAGCGGGAAGGCGGAGGTAAAAGCCCGCTCCGTCATGGCCGCACCATTCAGATCACCACACCAAGCACTGCTGACAATCAAGGAAAGACCTGTCAGGGAGCAGATGATGATGGTATCAATAAAGGTACCAGTCATCGATACCAAGCCCTGCTCAGCGGGCCATTTGGTTTTAGCAGCTGCTGCCACGATAGGCGCACTACCTAATCCGGCTTCGTTGGAATAAATACCACGGGCAATACCACTACGCATAGCGACCATTACCGTAGCACCTAGGAAGCCACCGGTAGCAGCGGTAGTATTGAAGGCACCCTCAAAAACCATGTTAATGGCAGCGGGTACCTGATCTGCATAATAAATTAAAATGGCAATGGTTGTTGCCATATACATCATGGACATAAAGGGAACAATTCTACCCGTCACCTTAGCAATGGAGCGTAGACCGCCAATGGTAATAAAGCCTACCAGGACGGTAACTACCAACGCTGTATAAAGAACCGGCACCCCCAGGGTTACATCCAGAATAGAGGTAATAGCATTAATCTGGGTAAAGGTACCGGAGCCCAAGCAGGCGGTCATGGTACCAAAAATAGCAAAAAGTACGGCCAGGGGCTTATAGTTTTTGCCCAACCCCTGTTCAATATAATACATAGGACCGCCGGAAGCATTACCATGCTCATCCACGGTACGATATTTGACTGCAAGTACACCCTCGGCATATTTGGTAGCCATCCCAAAGAAGGCCGCCAGCCACATCCAGAACAGGGCACCGGGACCACCGGCCTTAACTGCGGTAGCAACACCAACAATATTACCTGTACCCACTGTAGCTGCTAAAGCCGTACATAGGGCCTGAAAACTACTGACATCGCCATTACCGGCGTTACGGGCGACAAAGATCAGCTTTAAGGCGACGGGTAATTTCAAAACCTGCAATAATCTCAGACGCACAGTCATCAGTACACCGGTACCGATGAGTAAGATCATCAGTGGTAGACCCCACACAAAGCTATTAATCATTGACAAAATTTCTAACATCTAATACACCTCTGCCCTTCTACCGTTTTTCAGAAAGATGTTACCATTGTAACACAGTATTAAAAATCATACAACAGTATGATTAATTAACCCTTCTTC
>JAHHUH010000012.1 GCA_020024105.1 Phascolarctobacterium sp.
ACGTAAACCGAAGAGATGTCCAGCTCCCCGCAGCTCCAAATCCTTTTCCGCCAGATAAAAACCATCACTGCTATTATGCAATACCTGTAGCCGAGCCAGGGTATCAGGATTGTCCGCTCCTGCCAAAAGCACACAGAAGGATTGGGCCTCACCACGACCGACACGTCCCCGCAGCTGATGAAGCTGAGCCAGACCAAAGCGCTCAGCGTTTTCAATAATCATCAAAGTAGCGTTGGGAACATTAACACCAACCTCAATAACCGTCGTACTAATCAAAACCTTTATTTCTCCAGCTACAAAGGCAGCCATAATTTCATCCTTTTCCCTCCCCTTCATCCGACCATGGAGTAAGGCGCAGGGAATATTGCGTAGCAGGCCGGAGCTAAGCTCCTCGTAAACCTCCTCCGCACTACGGCTGGAATTTTCTTCATTAAACTCTATTAATGGACAGACCACATAAGCCTGACGACCGGCCTGAACCTGGCGTACCAGTCCTTCATAAACCTCCTGCCGCTTATTCTCCGTATAGCAGAGTGTCCGAATTTCCTTACGACCAGCTGGTTTCCCCTCCATTAGGGAAATATCCAAATCACCATAAACAGTAAGTGCTAAGGTACGGGGAATAGGCGTAGCAGTCATAACCAGTACATCTGGAGCTAGCGTTCCCTTATTAGTCAGCTGAGCCCGCTGTGCTACACCAAAACGATGCTGCTCGTCAGTTACAACTACGGATAAATTAGCAAAGCGGACATCCTCCTGAAGCAGAGCATGGGTTCCCACTACTACATCAACACAGCCTAGAGCAATGTTTTCCAATAACTCCCGTCGCGCCTTAGCTCTCATACCTCCAGTTAATAAGCCTACGCGGATGCCCAGGGGTGCAAAATATTCCTGAAGGGTTGCATAATGCTGGGCTGCCAAAATTTCCGTAGGTGCCATTAGACACCCCTGACAACCCTGCTCCACCGCCTTTACCAGAGCCAAGGCGCTGATGACCGTCTTACCACTACCTACATCCCCCTGCAGAATACGATGCATGGGCTTAGGCTGCTCCATATCCCTTCTAATCTCCTGCCAGGCCCGCTGCTGAGCTAAAGTCAAGGTAAAGGGCAAATTCTCCACCAACCGAGCCAAACGCGGACCATCAGCAGCGTGAGCAACTCCTTGGCGCTGCTCCTGATTCTGTTGTCGATAATACAGTAGTCCACATTGCAATAGGAACAGCTCCTCAAAAACAAAACGCTGTTTAGCCTGAGCCAGGGAAGCCCAGCTGGAAGGAAAATGAATATTTTTTAACGCCGTCAGACGGTCAACCAGATGACATTGCTGAATGATGGATGCCGGCAGGGTTTCTGGTAACTCCTGTTCAGCCTTAGCCAGAGCCTGACGCATCCAGCCTCGTAGATTATTTTGGGTAAGCCCGCCAGCTAAGGGGTATACAGGCAAAATTCCCAGTTCTACGCCTTCACCACCTGCCTGGCAAAAGGGCTCAGAAATCATTTTTGCCCCTCGCGAAGGCTTGACCCTGCCCATAACTAACAGCTCATCATCCAGCTTCAGCTTTTTCGCCTGATAGCGTTGGTTAAAGAAAAAATAAATATCAGCAAATCCAGTAGCATCACGAACAGTGACTACAGTATACTTCTGCCTTCTATTAAAACTATCCCGAATTCGATAAACTGAGGCCCGAAAAATCTGCCTACTGCCGTCGGGAATCAATTGATTTATAGTTTTAACCTGGGTATAATCTACATAGGCGTCCAGCCTTGGATAATATTCCAATAGATCACCTAAGGTATGAATATTAACGGCTGCTAACTGGGCAGCCTTCTTTACGCCAACGCCCTTTAGAGAGCTGACTGGTTCTTTCCACCACATAATTTTTAATCTCCGTCCTAAAATAAGCTTGCTTTTCTTATTTGTTTATGGTATGATACTTTTGTTAAATTTGATGCAATGTAACCTTGAATACGTTTAAGGAGGTGGGAAATCATGGCATCTATCTGCGAAGTTTGCGGTAAAGGAAAATTGTCTGGCAACAATGTCAGCCACTCCAATAGACATTCCAAACGTGCTTGGAAACCGAACATTCAACAAGTTAGAGCAGTTGTAGACGGTTCCGTTAAACGTATTAACGTTTGCACCCGCTGCCTGCGTTCTGGTAAAGTTAACCGCGCAATCTAATCCGTTCGGATTTAAAAAAAAGAAGCCAAATGCCAAATGGTATTAGGCTTCTTTTTTTATGCCTTACAGAGCCTACACTCTTGCACCACATTCAGGACAGAATTTAGAAGTAGCGCTAATCTTGGCACCACAGCTGGCACAAATAATAGAAGCACTCAGCTGACGCATCTTCTTTTCAAAAACGCTGTAGAATTCCTTAACCTGGCCAGTTTCGTCCTTCCAGGAATATATCTGAATGCGGTCCTTCATGGAATCCATGATAATATGAACAGTCTCATCATCAATTGGCTGTACACATACCTGCATTTTCTTGTCAGAATCATGAAAATATACCATATGACGCGGTATATCAACATCATCAATCTCCCAAGCAATTTCGCTCAGGCTATGCAGTACCAGCTTCCAGGCTGTATCCATATCCAATTCGTAAATGCGGTCATCAAAACAACCGCCAGCACCTTCAATTCTCATTGGTCAACCTCCTAAACTAATAAATTTATTATACCATAAAACCAAGCCGTAAGCACCAGTGGAGGGATAAATTTACTTTTACCCAAAATGTTAACCGAGGTGTAAATATTTCCCTCTTAACAGCTGTGAACAATCCAATAAACTAGCAAAAAAGCACCTGCTCAGCAGGTGCTTTTTTCAAGGTCCTTCTCGTTTGCGTTAAAGAAGTATCTATACGATTTTTTGCAAAAGAACGTTATGTTCTTCCTTCAACAAATTAGGCTCCAGTAAATCCTTCACGTACTCAATCTGCTTTTTCCCCGTCCTCGGCTTAGTCAAATACCAGTAGCCGATCACAAACTGAACCAGAAGACACGCCTGGGACTGTAATCCCTCCGATATTTTTGCCTGGAGAAATTCTTGCCAATGGCGGATAGCATACAAATCATCCTCCATGGCAATTCTGGCCAAATTAGCACATAAATCCCTTAGAGACCTGCATAACATTCGCAAATAATCCATTCGGGTCTCCTCAGAAAAGCTTTTTCGTAAGCCCCGCTTAAAAAGCAGCAGATAAAAATACTGCACATCCTCATAAGCCGAAAAAGCCTCCTGCAGACCATCCTGCCGACTATAGCTCTGCAAATGCAGCTGCAGCTGCAACAAACACCTCCCCATCAAGGTCACATCACCTCGACGAAGTAGATTTTCAAACAGCACCCTACAGAAAAAATGGTTCAGCTCCGGCCAATTTCTCCGGGACAGCTGGGCCAGCATACAGGTCAGCTCCCGCACCAGGAAGGCCAACTGCTCCCCCTCTGCCCGATGAAAAGCAATGCCCAACCAACGGCGCAGGCGAGGAAGCACAGCCAGATATCGACGATCACAGGCCACAAAGACTAAATCCAATACTAGCTGTATTACTTTCCTCTGGCTTTGCTCATTAAGAACCACCCTAAAAAAAGGCTCTGCCTGAAGCAGCCAGCTGGAAAAAAGCACGTCCTGTCGCAACCGTGCCGTTAAGGAAAGAATCCCTTTCAGCTGCTGTAAATAGAGCAGCTTATCATCCGGCTCCAGCCGTAACAGCCGTTCCCAGCACTGCTGCGCCCGTTCCAGCTCTCCTTGCTTCAGACTAACCGTACAAAGAATGGCCAGCTGTTCTCTGGCGCGATCCTGTGTAGATTCACGGCAAAGCTCACAGGCCTGGAGAAAATGCTGTTGCCACAAGATATTTTCATCCACAACCAGCTCTTTTTCCATTCCTGTTCCCTCCTTTGCCGGAATTATAAATTAATATCACCTTCGTAGACTACCCCGGCAACTGTATCCACAGTTACCAGCTGTCCATCCTCCAGCTTTTTAGTTGCCTGATATGCTCCAACTACTACGGGTAGTCCACAGCTGACTCCTACAATAGCTGTAGAAGAGGTCAAGCCACCCTCCTCAGCAATAATAGCAGATGCCTTTTTAACAGCTAAGGCAACATCCTCGTCATTCAAAATATCTACAACCAGAATATCTCCCGGTTGCAGCTTTTCAATAAAATCTGCAGACTTCAAGGCCCTACAAACCTTACCAGTCACAAATTTCTTACCAATACCAACACCACAAACTAATTTATTAGCCACATTAACCACCTTAATCAAATTAGTACTTCCAGGCTTTCCCAAGGGAGCACCAGCAGTAAGTACCACGGAAGCCCCTTGGTGTAACAGCTGTTCTTTCAAGGCCGCCTCAATGGATAGGTCCAGCATTTCCTCCGTCGTTTCAGCGTTAGGTCCTAACAGGGGCTGTACACCCCAATAAAGCTGCAATGCCCTTACCTGCTCCATTTGAGTAGCTACGGCAAGGATCGGTGCTTGTGGGCGGTACTTAGCCAGCATTCTGGCCGTTAAGCCGGTTTCTGTAACGGTCAAAATAGCATCCGCCCTTATTTCTTGGGCAATCTGCACCGTAGCATGACCAATAGCCTCTGTGGAATGAATTTTCTGCTGTAACCCTTTACGACTGAATATTGCACCATAATCCTGAGCTTCTTCTGTCCGCACAGCAATTTTAGCCATGGTCTGAACAGCCTGGAGAGGATATTCGCCAGAAGCAGTTTCCCCGCTGAGCATAATAGCATCCGTACCATCCAAAATAGAATTAGCCACATCACTGGCCTCAGCACGGGTAGCCCGATAGCTATGTATCATACTTTCCAGCATCTGGGTAGCCGTAATAACCGGCTTCCCTGCCCTGTTACAGGCAGCAATAATCTTTTTTTGCACCATGGGCACATATTCATAGGGTATTTCCACCCCTAAATCTCCGCGAGCTACCATAATGCCGTCTGCGACGTCTAAAATCTCCTCCATATGCTGCACACCGGCCGCATTTTCAATTTTAGCTATAATACCCATCTTAGCTCCTGCAGCTTCGATAACCCGACGAATAGCTAAAACATCCTCAGCCTTCTGCACAAAGGAAGCCGCTACATAATCCATCTTCTGGGCAATAGCAAAAAGTAAATCCTCCTTGTCCTGAGAAGACAGGAAGGGCAGCTGCAGCTCTAGGCCAGGACAGGCCACACGCTTACGGTCGCTAACCTGACCGCCATGTACTACCCTGGTATAAATCTCACTACCATTGACAGCTTCCACCTCTAATTCCAAGAGACCGTCAGCCAAAAGGATTCTCATCCCCCGCTTTACCTCATCGGGTAAGCCGACATAACTGACCTGGGCACGCTGAGCACTCCCCAGCACCTGCTCTGTGGTCAACACAAAAGCAGCTCCTGTCTCCAGTACCACGCTACCGGAGGCAAAAAGCCCTAAACGGACTTCCGGTCCCCTAGTATCAGCCATAGTAGCCACTACCTTATGAACTCTAGCCGCAGCCTGGCATACTAACTCCAGACGATGGGCATGGTCAGCATGACTGCCATGGGAAAAGTTAAAACGGGCCACATCCATACCAGCCTGAAGCAGCTCTCCTAAAAGTTCCACCTTGTCAGTACTGGGGCCAACGGTACAAACGATTTTCGTTTTCTTCATTGTCTGTCCCTCGCTTTTAGCATTGAAACTTGTGCTCACATAAAACCTCGTAAGCGTCCTCGGCCTCAGACACGGGGACACATACCTCATAGGACGGATTTTTTTTGCCTCCCACACTGCGCAGCTTGACTAAAAAGCCATCAGTTTCCAACAGCTGCTTTATGCGTTGGGCATGACCTTCACTTTGTGCGATAAATATAACCTTCCACATGGGAAAGCCTCCCTCAAAACTAAAAACTAAAATTACATTCCTTTAATAGCTTTGATTTTCGCAATCAATTTCGGCAGAATAACAGTGGCATCACCAACAATACCGTATTGGGCAACCTGGAAAATAGGTGCCTGAGGATCTTTGTTGATGGCAATAACTAAATCAGAGCCGTTCATACCAGCTAAATGCTGAATAGCACCGGAAATACCGCAGGCGAAGTAAATCTTCGGAGTAACAGTTTTACCGGATTGACCAACCTGGTCAGCATGGGGAAGCCAGCCCTCGTCGACAGCGGCACGGGAACCACCCACGGAACCATTAGTAAAGAGACCTGCCAATTCTTCCAGCATAGCAAAATTATCCTTGCAGCCCATGCCACGACCGCCGGAGCAGATAACTTCTGCATCTTCAATTTTAATACCGGCAACACCGGCTAAAGCTTCCTTGCTGACAATTTCCACACGTGCAGCCACATCACCAGCACAGATGAAATTAATAATCTCGCCAGTACGGCTATTATCCATAGGTTTAGCTTTGAAAACCTTAGGACGTACGGTACCCATTTGAGGACGATGCTCATCGCAGAGAATGGTAGCCAAGAGGTTGCCACCCAATGCAGGACGGGTCCATTCTACAATCTTGCTTTCAACATCAATGTCCAAAGCAGTGCAGTCTGCACAAAGACCGGTCATGGTGCGGGCAGCTACACGAGGAGCCAAATCACGACCATCGGCAGTAGCACCGATCAACAAAGCACTGGGCTTATAGGTAGCAATCAGTTGACAAACTGCATCAGTATATAAATCAGTATCATATTCTACATATTGGGAACCAGCCACTACATAAACCTTATCTGCACCAGCAGCAATCAATTTTTGGGGCAGGTCACCTGCTTCAGCAGCTACCAGAACGGCACAGCATTTTTCACCGGCCTTAGCAGCCAAATCAGCGGTTACTCCTAATAATTCATAGGTTACACCTACGGGTTCACCGTTTTCTAATTCGGTCATTACCCACAGGTCCATACCATCTTTATTTTCTACTTCCTTCTTTTCTACAGCCGGACCTTCCACAGAGATTGCTTCTACAGGGCAATCATGGAGGCAGGCACCACAGGAAATACAAGCAACAGGATCAATCTGTGCTTTATCATCAACCATATCGATGGCGCCAACGGGACATACGCTAACGCAACCGGAACAACCAATACATGTTTCTCTATCTACGATCATTGCCATCTAACTTCACCTCAACGAGTAATAATTTTTGCTTCTAAAAGCTTCTCTACTAACATATCTACAGCTACATCTGCATTTTCCTCAGTGATGATTTCACTGTGGATAGCTGGGTGCTCCGGAGTAAAGGAGCGTTTAACCTTGGTGGGAGAGCCACTCAGACCAACAGTAGCGGGATCAATAGCCAGATCAGCTACAGTCAGCATAGGAATTTTTGCCTTACGGGCTTTCATTTTGCCTTTAATGCTGGCAAAACGTGGCTCCTTACCTGCTTTAGTAACGGTTACCAAAAGAGGACCAGCACAAGCCAAGGTTTGAGCAGTGGACTCGTTTTCGCGAGTAACAACAAACTTATCATCAACATAATCTAAGGTCAGAGAACCAGTAATTTGGGGAATACCCAAATGTTCAGCCATTTCCGGGCCAACTTGGGCAGTATCACCATCTACAGCCTGCTTACCGCAGAGCACCAGGTCTACATCACAAAAATGCTTAACAGCGGCAGCTAAGGTCAAGCTGGTAGCCAGAGTATCAGAACCAGCCAAAGCACGGTCACTTACCAGAGCAGCATCATCGCAGCCCATAGCGATAGCTTCCTTCAAAACATCAGTAGCAGCGGGCAGACCCATGGAAAGACAGGTAACCTTAGCTCCTACTTTATCCTTTAACATCAGGGCCGCTTCCACCGCTTGACGGTCAAAAGGATTCATAATGTTTTCTACACCTTCACGAATGATGGTGCCTGTTTCTCGATTAAATTTTACAGTTGCCGTATCCGGCACTTGTTTAACGCAAACTATAATATTCATGTGCAACCTCCCTGCGCAATAGCTCAAAAAATTTACTATTAATTGTAACATTTTTACACTTCTTCTTGCAAGTAAAACCAGTATTTTCTTGTTTCTATTCTTTTTTAGTGCTTTCCAGCTCCACCCAGCAGTCCTTTCCCAACAATCTTTCCATGGTCTGCCTAAAGCCGGGATTAGTGGAATCAACCCAAAATTCTGGATTAGTTTTTATGATTTTATGGGATTTCATAAGGTGTAGATAAACCACATCCTCACCCCTATAGGTAGCAAAAGCCTTACCCAGCTGACGCTGTACCAAAGCATTTTCCAAATAAGGTGCGACTCTTATTCTAACATCACGACTGGCTGTTGGCAAATGATAGAGACGGGACACATTAATTTTTGTCTCCCTTTCGTCTATGGACATTCTTCCTTCAACAACCACCACATTATCTACGTATACCTCATGATTACAGCTGTTATAGGTCTTGGGGAAAACTACGGCTTCAAGTTGTCCCGTAAAGTCCTCCAGTGTAATTAAGGCCATGGGATCACCATTTCTAGTAGTACGAATAACACATTTATTAATCAGACCGGCAATCTTCACATAATCCCCATCATGGATAGTCTTTTCATCCTGGGTCAGATATATCTGAGTATAACGTTTCAGCACCTCCCGATAAGCATCCAATGGATGACCAGTTACGTAAAAGCCCATTAATTCCTTCTCATTTTTCAAAATTTCATCCTGGGGCATTTCAGGTATATCGGGATAGCTGATTTCTATTCCGCCATCATCAAAACCATTTTCCTCCGTAAAAAGGCCTAGCTGGCCGGAAGCAGAATCTTTCTGATAAACAGCAGCCATATCTGCTGCCATGTTCATAACTTCCAAAAGTTGGGAACGTTTCATGCCAAAAGAATCCATAGCTCCACAACGAATCAGGTTCTCGATAACTCGTTTATTGACTACGCGCATATTGACACGACGACAAAAATCAACTAAATCTGTAAACCTGCCTTTTTTACGGGAATTAATAATTTCATTGACGGCAGTATCCCCCACACTCTTAATACCGCCCAAGCCAAAGCGGATAATATTTCCCGGGTGCACTGTAAAGGTAGCCTTACTCTCATTAACATCCGCCGGCAGAATCTGTATCCCCGCATTACGACAGATGGAAATATAACGGCTGATTTTGTCCCCATCGGAAATAATACTATCTAAAAAGGCTGCCATATATTCTGCTGGCCAATGTGCCTTTAAATAGGCCGTCTGGTATGCAACCAAAGCATAGGCAACAGAATGGGATTTATTAAAGCCATAACCAGCGAAGTGCTGCAGCAAGGAGAAAATCTTATTACTTAATTCTGGAACAATATTATGGAGCTTTTGTGCGCCCTCCACAAAGGAAGCCCTCATGGAATCCAGCTCCTTAGCCTTCTTTTTACCCATGGCCCTACGCAAAATATCTGCCTGGCCCAGAGTAAAGCCGGCTAGGGCAGAAGTAATCTGCATAACCTGTTCCTGATAGAGAATAACCCCATAGGTATCCTTAATAATAGGCTCCATCAGAGGATGGAGTACCTCCGCTGTCCTACGACCATGACGTCCGGCAATAAAATCATCTGCCATACCCGTTCCCAAAGGTCCTGGACGGTAAAGCGCTACCAGAGGAATTAAATCCTCAAAGCTTTCTGGCGCCAAATCCATAACTAATTTAGTAATCCCCTCGGACTCCAGTTGGAAGACACCATAGGTATCTCCCTCACACAGCATCTTACAGGTAGCTGCGTCTGCCAAGGGAATATGGTCAATATCCACCACTTCACCAGTGGTTTCCTTAATGTTTTTAATAGCGTCCCCAATAACGGTTAGGGTGCGTAAGCCCAAAAAGTCCATCTTTAAGAGGCCCAACTCCTCCACCTTATTCTTATCATATTGGGTAACAATTAATTCTTCAGAACCCATTTGCAGGGGCACATAGTCCCGCAAATCCTGAGGTGCGATGATAACACCTGCCGCATGAGTACCAGAATTACGGGGCAGGCCCTCCACCTTCTTGGACAGGTCTATAAGCCTTTTAATCTGGGGGTCGGTCTCGTACATTTCCCGCAGCTCTTTATTCTGTGCCAAGGCCTTGTCCAAAGTAATACCAAGCTCACGGGGAATTGCCTTTGCCACTACGTCCACCGCACCATAGGTCATACCTAGAGCCTTACCTACATCGCGAACAGCAGCACGCGCCTGGAGGGTACCGAAGGTAATAATCTGAGCCACGCGTTCCTTGCCATAGGTACGGACAACATAATCCAAAACCCTGCTACGATTAACATAGCAGAAATCTGTATCTATATCAGGCATGCTAACGCGTTCCGGATTCAGAAAACGTTCAAAAAGTAAATGGTAGCGCAGGGGCTCAATATTGGTAATACCTAAAAGATAGGCTACAATACTGCCCGCTGCGCTGCCACGACCAGGACCCACCAGAATACCATTATCCTTACAATATCTGATAAAATCCCAGACAATTAAGAAATAACAAGCATAACCCATCTGGTTAATAATGCCTAGCTCAAAATCTAAACGTTCCCATACCTTCTTGTCTTGGGCATCATACTTTTGCGGCAGACTTTCCTCGCACAGGTGACGCAAATAACTGACAGCATCATAACCATCAGGTACAGGAAATTCCGGTAGCAGCAGATGGCCAAAGGTCAGCTCCACATTACAGCGTTCTGCAATCAGCTGGGTATTCTCCAGAGCTTCTGGACAATCAGGAAACTTAGCCGCCATCTCGTCGTAGCTCTTTACATAAAACTGATCGTTAGGAAAACGCATGCGGTTAGCATCATCCACCGTACTAGTAGTCTGGATACAAAGCAGGATGTCCTGTGCCTCTGCATCCTCACGATGTACGTAATGAAGGTCATTGGTAGCTACTACTCTTAGATTATATTCCTGAGCCAGCTGTCTCAGCGCACGGTTCACCTTATGCTCGGTAGGTAAATCGTGATTCTGCAGCTCCAGGAAATAATTATCACGACCAAAAATATCAATAAATTCTTCTACAGCTCGACGGGCACCCTCAAGATTATCCTGTAGGATAAACTGGGGTACCTCGCCAGCCACACAGGCACTTAAACAGATTATGCCCTCACTATAGCTGCGGAGCACATCCTTATCTACACGGGGTTTATAGTAAAAGCCCTCCAGGCTGCCACTAGAAACTATCTTCATCAGATTATGGTAACCCGTATTATTCTCAGCTAATAAAATAAGGTGATGCATACGTCTTTCCTGCTTATCAAAGCGAGTGGTAGGCGATACATAAACCTCACAGCCGATAATGGGCTTCAAGCCCCGCTTCTTGGCCTCCTGATAAAATTCCACCACACCATACATGACCCCATGGTCAGTAATAGCAATGCTATCCATTCCCAGGGATTTAGCGTAGTTGATCAGATCAGGAATCTTAGAAGCACCATCCAGGAGGCTATACTGGGTATGTACATGTAAATGAGTAAATTTCTTGCTCGTCATCTATTCCTCTTCTTCTTCTTCGCTCAGAGCCATCCTCCTTCTACCAAGAAGGAAGCCGGGAACGAGGAAGCACAAATTAATAATTAAAGTCGGAAATAGGCTATTCATATCACTGATACCCATTTCCTTCCACAGGCAGCCTACAAAAACACCGGCCGCAATAGCAAAAACACCATATCTGCCCTTTACCTTGTCGGGGAAGAACACAGCGAAGGTCAACGGCAGGAAAATACCGCTGCCACGTAAAGCCATGGATAAGTAATTCCATTCCAATACGGAGGAATCCAAATTGGCAAAAACAAAGGCAATAGCACCCAAAACAACTAAAACAACACTAAAACGAGTAGCCCATAACAAGTTGACGCTGGTAGCAGATTTCCAGATATTCTTAACCAGGTCACGAGAAATCATAGTACCTACGCCTAGGGATAAACCAGAAATAGAGCTGAGAGCGGATAACAAAATTGTAGCAATACCGATACCGCCTAACCAATCAGGCAAGTACAGCAGCATATACAACGGCAAGGCTTCAATAGAGCTGATTTCCGGATGGTTTACGTGCATGAACATGCCGATCATCACAGAGGGTAAACCAATGGGAATAACAATCATAGCCGCAGTAATGCAGCCCTTCGCAGCAGTTTTGCTGTCCTTAGCAGAGAAAATCGCCTGCACATAGGTCTGGGTGGAAATAACACCAACAATCATTGCGCCCAGACTGAACAGACCATCCTCAATGCCGGCACAAAAAAGGCTGAACCAGGGACCATCGCTGAAAGTAGCCTGCAGTCCCTGCCACTGGCCCATATCAAAATAAGCCATAGCACCACCAACAAAGATGGTTGAAAAAATTAAGGCGATTTTTAAAATACCAGCCATGCCGGCACCACTAATACCGCCAAAGAAAACAATACCTACGGTAAAGAAAAGGATAACAGCCGCGCTAATCTCCAGACTCACGCCAAAAATTCCAGCTACTAGATGAAGCGCTGTCAGGGTGCTGGCAACAACACTGAAGAAGATGCCGGCAGAAGCGGACAAACTGGCAAAAGGGCCAGCTGCCTTACCGTAATTTCCCACTAAAAATTCGCTGACCGTAGTCAAGCCGCTGCTTCTCAGAGAACCTGCATAAAAGAGGCCCATAATGATTAGGGCAATACCACTTCCCAGAGTAAACCACCAGGCAGTAAGGCCCAGGCTAAAGCCCAATTGAGCAGTACCAACGGTAGCTGCACCACCTACAATGGTACCGATAATACTACCAGCAACCAAACCTACTCCTGTACTGCGTCCCCCAACGTTGTAGTCATCTGCAGATTTAATTTTTCTAGCAGCTACTATACCGGGCAGAATGGTAATAAGCATAGTTAGCACAAAGCTAACTGTATGTATTAAAGACAAATTCATTGGTATACACTTCCTTCTTACACTCGGAGAGAGGAACACCCACCCGCATCCAGTTTAAGTATAGACCTTTTGTCAACTTTTGTATACAAGTTTTGTTGTCTAGAAACAACGAAATAAAATTAAAAAACTTTCACATAATAATCAGATTTTTTCTTCAGTCTAAAAGTTTGCCAAACCTGCGGAAATTAGTTATAATTTAGAGAAACTATTGCTATACAAGCAAGTAGCTGATAGTAAAATTTCTTTTGTATGATTATGGAGGATAAAATGAGCCGTTTATCTCTTGAAACACCTGATCGCATTCAGGAAACAGTGGAGGGTTTATACGAGGACCTGCGCCGCCATGTGCTGGCCACTCCTCCAGGTCTCTGTCCTGTGGACCTGCAGCTCTCCTTTTTAAAGGTTTGCCAGGCTCAGACCTGTGGCAAATGCGTACCCTGCCGCGTAGGACTAAAACAATTAGAAAAACTCCTTACCGACGTATTAGAGGGACGTGGAAACAAAGAAACTCTCGCAACTATCGAAAAAACTGCCCATAATATTATGGATTCTGCCGATTGTGCCATTGGCTATGAAGCAGCCCATATGCTTCTGGTAGGCTACGAAAGCTTCAAAGAAGATTATGAAAGTCATATTAATGGAGGCATCTGCTGCCGCCATCAAGGTAAGGGTGCCATTCCCTGTGTAGCTATGTGTCCCGCTCATGTGGATATTCCCGGTTATATTACCCTTGTAGGTGCTGGACGTTATGCTGATGCCGCCCGTCTCATCAGAAAGGATAATCCCTTTCCTACGGCCTGCGGTTTAATCTGCGAACACCCCTGTGAGGTTCGCTGTCGCCGTCAGATGCTGGATGCCCCTATCAACATCCGTGGTTTAAAACGTATGGCTATGGATAACGCTCCTGCTAATACCGTACCCGTACCAGAAAATGCACCTGATACCGGTAAGCGTGTTGCCATCGTAGGTGGTGGCCCCGGTGGTTTAACCGCAGCCTATTATTTACAGCTGATGGGACACCAGACCGTAGTTTATGAAGCTAAAGCCAAGCTGGGCGGCATGCTACGCTATGGTATTCCTAATTATCGTTTCCCACGTGTCCGCCTTCAGGAGGATATTGACGCCATCCTTGCCACTGGTGTAGAAGTACATCTGAATACCAAAATCGGCGACGGTGCAGGTGAAATTTCCCTAGCCCAATTAAAAGCTGATTTTGATGCCATCTTCATTGCCATCGGTGCTCACCAGGACAAAAAAGTTGGTATTGAAGGCGAGGATGCCGAGGGGGTAATTTCTGCTGTACAAATGCTTAGAGAAATCGGTGACGACAAGCTCCCCGATTTTAAGGATAAGAATGTAGTTATCATCGGCGGTGGTAACGTAGCCATGGACTGCACCCGCACCTCCATCCGTTTAGGTGCTAAAAAGGTCACCATTGCCTACCGTCGTCGTCAAGACGATATGACTGCCCTGCCTGAAGAAATTGAAGGTGCCATTGCAGAAGGCGCCGAGCTTTACGGCTTAAAATCTCCTCATAGCGTAGAAAAGGACGCTGAGGGCAAAGTAACAGCCTTATGGGTAGAACCACAAATTATTGGTCCCATTGATGCCTGGGGACGTGCCCGCCCCATCCGTGCCGACCTGCCGCTGGAACGTATTCCGGCTGACATTATTGTCGTAGCCATCGGTCAAGGCATTGAATTTAAGCATTTTGAAGACTCCGGTATAAAAATTAAACGTGGCAATATTGATGCCCTTAAAACCGGTGCTTTAGCCGATGAGGAGGGTATTTTTGCCGGTGGCGACTGTGTAACCGGACCGGCTACTGTTATCAAAGCCATTGCAGCAGGTAAGGTAGCAGCTAGCAATATTGACGAATATTTAGGCTACCATCATGAAATTACCTGTGATGTAGAAATCCCCGACCTCCCCCTAAACGACCAAAAGCCCTGCGGACGTATTACCATGCACGAGGTGGAGGCTGGTGTACGCAAGCATACCCTGGAGCCCTTTGAATGCAGCATGACTAGACAGGAGGCCTGCCAGGAGGCAAGCCGCTGCCTACGCTGTGATAAATTCGGCTTCGCTACACTGAGAGGAGGCTGTCAAAGAAAATGGTAAACTTAACTATAGATGGTAAAAAAGTACAGGTTCCTACCGGAACAACTATTATGGAGGCCGCAGATTCTATTGGTATCCATATTCCCCGACTCTGCTATTTAAAAGGTATTAATGAAATTTCTGCCTGCAAAACCTGTGTTGTCGAAATTCAGGGTAAGGAAAAGGTGGTCACGGCCTGCAGTACTCCTGTAGCAGAGGATATTGTAGTTTATACCAACTCTCCCAAGGTTCGTTCTGTACGCCGTATGAACGTAGAACTGCTTCTATCCCAGCACGATTGCCTCTGTGCAACCTGTGTCCGTAGCGGCAACTGTAGCTTACAGACCTTAGCTAACGATCTTGGTATTTTTGAATTGCCCTATGAAAGAGAAGTTGTTGATATTCCCTGGAATATGGACTTCCCCCTAATTCGTGATTCTAAAAAATGCATAAAATGCATGCGTTGCGTACAAATCTGTGATAAAGTCCAGGACCTACAAATTTGGGATGTTATCAACACCAGTACCCGTACTACTATTGGTGTTACTGGCAATATTGACATCGCCAAATCCAATTGCAGTTTGTGTGGTCAATGTATTACCCACTGTCCTGTAAGTGCCCTGCGAGCAAGAAATGATGTTCCTAAGGTCTTTGACATACTGGCACAGCCGGAAAAAGTAACCGTGGTCCAGGTAGCACCTGCAGTCCGCACTGCCTGGGGCGACTTCCTCGGTCTGAAGCCGGAAGAATTTACTGAGGGTAAAATGGTAGCCGCTTTAAAGGCTATGGGCTTTGATTATGTCTTTGATACCTCCTTTTCGGCAGATATGACCATCATGGAGGAAGCCAGTGAGCTACTGGAGCGTTTGCATGAGCCTGACAAACATGCCTGGCCCATGTTTACCTCCTGCTGCCCTGGTTGGGTAAGCTACGTAACGAAAAAATACCCACAATTTGTAAAAAATTTATCCACCACTAAATCTCCCCAACAGATTTTTGGTGCTATTACCAAAAGCTATTTCGCCCAAGCCAAGGGTCTTAACCCGGAGGAAATCTTCTCCATTTCCATTATGCCCTGTGTTTCCAAAAAACGTGAGGCCGCTCTTCCCACCATGGGACGTGATGGCATCCAGGACGTAGATCTGGTCTTAACTACTCGTGAATTTGCCCGCATGGTAAGAGCTGAACATTTAAACATTGCCACTCTGCCGGAAATGGAATTTGATAATCCCTTGGGTCAAAGCACAGGTGCTGGTGTTATCTTTGGTGCTACCGGTGGCGTTATGGAAGCAGCCCTGCGTACTGCCTACCATGCCCTCACAGGCGAGGAAGCACCTGCTGAAGCCTTTCTGCCAGTACGTGGTAATGACCAGGAGCGCAAGGTTCAGGAAATCACTCTCCAGGGACAGACTGTACGTACATGTACCGTCAGCGGTCTAGCTAATGCCGGCCGTTTACTGGAGGATATCCAGGCAGGTAGAGTTCACTACGACTTTGTAGAGATTATGGCTTGTCCCGGTGGCTGTGTAGGTGGTGGCGGCCAACCCATTCACGATGGACAGGAACTGGCTACAAAACGTGGTCAGGAGCTTTATCGTCTAGATTTAGCAAGACCTCTGCATCAGTCCCACAATAATCTGGATGTGCAAGCTGTCTATACTAATTATCTCACTAAGCCTCTCAGTCCCTTAGCTGAAGAACTGCTCCATACCGACCATGTCAAAGAAAGAAATTATCTAGACTAACCAAAAATTCCAAGCTAGCTAAAATAAGTAAAAAAACACAGGCACCACTGAGCTCCAAGCTTAGTGATGCCTGTTTTAATTAGAAAGGAGTGTTGTTTTTGTATACTTGGCTGACCCAAACCGAAGGTCAAATCCTTTTATGGATTCAAGAACAGCTACGAGGCTCCTTAGATAACCTCTTTATCTGCTACACCCAGTTAGGTGATGGTGGTATGCTTTGGATTCTGCTTTCTCTTCTGCTACTAGGACATCCTCGTATCAGAAAAATAGGCTACTTATCCCTACTAGCCCTTTTGTTAGGCTTTATTATGAATAATCTGCTGCTAAAGCCCTGGATTGACCGCCTACGTCCCTGGATGGATATCCCTATGCTATTACCACTCGTTGACTATCCCCATTTCCATTCCTTTCCCTCAGGACATACCTGTGCTGCCTTCGCAGCATCCATAGTATGGGCAAAAAAACTGCCCTGGAAACAGCTAAAGCTAACAGTGCTGCTATTAGCAGCGCTAATGGGTTTTTCCCGTCTCTATGTAGGTGTTCACTATCCCAGTGACGTACTTGCCAGAGCCTTAATAGGCAGTCTTAGCTCCTGGTTAAGCATTCGCTGGGATTAATAATAAAAAGCTGGCCCTTTATTACTTATTAATTATTTTGCCAATATTTTTCAGTTCAATAGCAATCGTACCATCTGGATTATTGATAAATTCAATAAAATCAGGATTACTAAAATATTCTACTGGGAAGCTGAGCTCGATGCCTGTGTCCGTCTTGATTTTCTGGCTACGTCCAGTCTTGACAGCCAAACTTTTGCTGACCTCAATTTCCTTAGGCAGCTGAGCCTCCTCCACCAGGGATGCATAGGAGCGCTGTTGCTCAGAAGCATCAGCAAAGATTTCCTTTCCCAGCTCTTCCAAAGAAAGCAGTTCAGAAACCTCGGCGTTTTCCACAATGTAGTTTTTGGCCTGGGAAAGAACCACGGCCGCATTTTCTCCATAGCTTTCTGCCACTTTGGCAGCAATATCGTTCATCGTCTTAATAGCCTCGTTACTGGATATTTCTATAGAGCATTCTAATACCTTCTCAGGTAGCACGGTAACCTCAACACCCTCAATAGTGCGGGGATTATCATTAAAAAGAATCCGCTTGCTTTCTTTGTCCACTAAAGCATATGCCTCCAGCTTTTGAGCAATACTAGGTAAAATAGCATTGTGGTCTATAATGGAAATTGCAACTCCAGTAGCGCCGTTGTCTACCTGATGGGTAAAAGCATGACGATAATCTAAAAGCAATACTCCTAAATAAGCCTTTTCATTAATAGAACAATCCACTACCAAGAGATCAGCAGCTACAGGCTTTTCCGCCCTACTTAGCTGATTATAGAACAGCTCAGCAATAACTCTAGAAAAATCAACAAAACCGCGGTTGCCATAGCGGTACTGATCCAAAGCTTGTTCAAAACAGCTGTCTTCATTAAATTGTCCCCGCTGACTTCGTTCGTCCCGATGCAGACGCTGCAAGTGCTTCGCTACAAAATCAAGAACGGCTTCATTCTGCAAGCTCATTTCCTGATCTGCCAACAGACAAAGTCCTGCCTGACAATCCAACATATGTAAAATTAAATGATTAATCATAAACTATTTACCTCATTTTCCTTAGCTGTCACGCAGCCTTTCTTGAGCTCTATTATAACATTTCTCCTCCTTCTATAAAACTTTTCCCTTCATGTCATTTCTTCAATTATAATTAAAACATTGATATTTTTCTTGTTCAATGATATTATAGTTAATATATACAAAATAAATTAGTGATTTTCTTTTTTAAGAACACTCACTATTTTAAAGTAAATTTTTCAAAATATACCGAGGCCTATACATGAATAATGATTATTTTTACCGTGATGACTTCTCCTATCTGAACGAAAATAAATTTAAATTTCTCCGTCACGAGTTAGGTAAGCTTCAGGACTTTTACCAAAAGAATGGTTATACCGATTTTAATGGCTATCGCCAGATAACAGAATTCATTATCAAAGATATTTATGATAAATGTGTCAATAACTTTAGTCGCTATTTATATATGCGTAAAAACCGTTTCTTTAAAGCTCTAAAAAAATTGAATAATAACAATCCAGCTGCCTTTGATTATTTAGGAGCTTTACGCCTGTTAAAAAGGCTGCCCACCGGCAGGCTTTTTTCCGTCCAGGATCGTTCTGGTAAATGGGTAAACGTCATTGACGAACTCATCGAAGTACGTAATATCGGTAATCGCTATTCTCACTTTAATGAATATAAATTTAATGAAGTGAAAAAGAAGAAGGACCGGGTTACCATGATTTATGGACTCAATCTGGTCTGCACCTATTTAAACAGCTTTGATTATAAGCTACGTAAATTCAAGACCTATGCCGGCCAAAAGGAACAGGCTTATCGTGAGGGTATGGAAGCTAGGCGCCTAAATAAAAAAACTGGAGCAACTAGAGGCCATAGCAGCAAGGAGCGGAATCAGCAAACTCCCACTTCAGCATGGAGCAAGAGTTTACAGCTTTTCAAAAGCTTCTTTAATTCCTTCTTTGGCAGGAGAAAATTATAAAAGCAACAAAAGCTTGTAACAATAATAGTTACAAGCTTTTTATTTTAAGTAGTAATAATCATATTGCAAAAATTCAGCAGCATCCAAAAATAAAGCGTAAGCAAGCTACTACCTAGTACGCTAAATAAGTCATTACGAGAAGGTTTTTGGTAATTCTAAAATCCTCATACGCTTCTTTCCTAATAAATTTACCGACTTCCAGCAAATACAAGCCTTATAGCATCAGCCAGACAATTTCTCTAAGCTTTCTCATCTGTGTAAATTCTACATAGCCTACCACTTGAAACAGGACCTACTAGACATACATTGCTTTAAAAAATCCAAATATCAGCACTCCTATTAGCAAATATTTTCTTATTCTAAGCTACAGCATACATCTAATCCCTTCACGAATGCTAAGAGAGAAGCGGTTAAATATCAGTAACACCCATATAATTTCTATCATAAATCAGCCTAAATTTCCTGTATTCCCCTAGATTACAGGAAACTTTTTATTTTCCAGCAGCTTCTCTTTCTTGTAGAATCTGCTGCTTCAGAGCTTCTTTTTCCAGCTCTGCTTCAATCTCTTTTTTCAGCTTGGCCACTCTTTTCTGCTCAGCTTCCTCTCGCAGCTGCTGCAAGTGGGCCGCATCAATCTCCAGCATGGTAATAGCATGCTGAAAACCTCGTACCAGCTGAGCCTTTTTATCCCTATCCTTATCACCTGTATAGAAGAAATGCCTGATATTATTATTGCCCTGATCATCGTTCTCCCCACGGTCGATAAAAATAGAAGCCAGCTCGCCATGCTGCCCCATTTCATAAAGCTCTAAAGCGCCAACCTTTACACTTCCCTCATAACGATTATAGCTATAGCTTGTACCAGGTATATAATAGCCATAATTTCCATTACCATAGTATGCACCTGGCACATAGACCTCCTGCTCGTTGTATTCCCAATCCTGTAGGGGTATGTTTTGGATATAGCCATCTTTAAAAGAGACACTCAGATAATCAGGTGCAAAGCTGTCCTTGGAATTACCTGATAAATTCGCCTGCCAACGAAAATAAGCACAAGGTTTTTCTTTCATATTAGCATCACCATAACTAACGACAAAATTAATCAAGGTATTATGGTCACCCAAGGAACCCCAGGAATGAGTTACTCCATGCTTTCCCAAAAAAGAAAAGTAATGGCATTTGCTCTTTTCTCCGTAAGGATTCCTAATCTTTTCCGTACGCAAAACAATATCTTCGGCATGAGCCTTCTGGTAGGCTATAGCCTCCTCATAGGTCATAGCTGCTTCCGCTGTACCGATATAGCTAACCAAAGCATAGCCTAAGACTAGAACTGCTACAAGCTTCTTCATCTGGTCATCCCTCCTAACATTAATTGCTAAGCTAATTATACTACAAACAGCACTTAACTAAAACTAATTTCAAGACATAAGCTTAGGGGAATTTCTTACTAAAAATACCCTGTAAACATAATTACTACGCTTACAGGGTTTACTATTGATCATTATTCGTCAATATTTTCCACTAATGCATCCATGATAGGGTCTTTAGCTACAGGAAAACTAATATCCTGCTCAGTCAAATTAATATCATAAAGCCTTTCCCCATTATTCTTAGATTGAGCTGGGTCAAGGAAATTACCATATTCATAGGCTATATCTCTCAACTGATTGCTAAAAAGCTGAGCATCAGCTGCTGGGAGCTTAGTCTTGTAACCAGTCACCATTTGTTTGACCTCTGCTACAGTTAAGTAGGTAGTAGTAGCCCATTGATAGGTTTTAACAGCAGTCTGTAATAGCTTCAGGCTACTGCCCGCCGTCCCCGGCTGGACACCACGCCTTATATTATCCAGCATGGCCCTTCCCTTAGCCAGCTCATCAGCTATGGCCTTCTGGTGCACCGTTTCCTGGATTTTAATAAGCTGCACTAGTTCTTCACAACAAGGTATCAAATAAGCAGAATTACAGGTAGTATATCTAATCGGTAGTATCACCACATTCTTTTCCTTTACTGCCCGCATATTATGGTAGGCAGGGTCCAGGTAAATACTCTCCAGCACTTTTTCTCCAGAATAAAACCGACCATCGCCCCTCCAGCTGATAATGATAAGTAGATCTGGATTAGCCTGCACGACCTGCTCCTTTGTCAGATAAGCCCTTTTAGGCAAATTCATCGTATTGGCTACATCTCTCACATTAGCAAGAGCCAACATTTCTCCAAAAAGTGTCCCCTCAGTAGAACGAGCCCTGCCCGTATAATCAAATACCACTGCCCGTATCCCCTGATTTTCCTGGCCCACTGCCTGTAGCTTGTCCAAGGCCTTTTGTACCTTAGCATTCACCTGTCTAGACCGCTCTTCCGCCTTCAGAGCTTTAGCCAAAAGCTCCTGCATTTCCATGGACTCCTGAATAGAATGAGGCTTTTCATATACAAAAACTTTCACCCCCACGCTTTCCAAAGCATCTACAAAGTCAGCAGGTCCCATCTCAGTCATAAAAACTACATCTGGTTGTAATTTTAAAATATCCTCCACGCTATAGCCACTGCGTAGTTTTACTTTATCCGCATATTCTACGGCATTGGCCAGTTCTGCATCCTCCATCCAATGGCTAAATGCTAAAATACGGTCGGTAGAAATCAAATTAACCAAAAATTCATCGGTTCCTGGATGCATAGAAACAACACGAGTGGGTGGTTTAACAAAGTCAATAGCCCTACCACGGCTATCCGTTACCGCATATTGCCCCTTTTTCGTCTGTTCCATATCTGCCTTATCGCTACAACCTCCTAGGATAAAACTAGACACACATAAAAGCATTAAAAACAATAGCAACTTTTTCTGCATGGAACAAACCTCCCCTTACCAAATACTTACTAAGTTTATGTTACACCCTAACTCAAGGTAGTTATCAAGTAAAAAATTTTCTTAAGCTACTGCCAGCTTTAACGTCTAAAATATCCCTAAAGGCATTTTTCTCTATAAAAAATTATTGCCTACTACTTCATTATTTAGACACCAATCTATATATTATAAAAATACCATCTGCTAAAATTTAGTATCTATAGAAAAGTATGCCAGTAATAAAAAGACTCTGCGGATAAAAATAAAGAGCACCATTAAGATGCTCTTATTTTTTATCTATTTTTTATTCTATTAGGTTTATATGTCGGTACTACCTTCTGCAAAGCAGCTACAACCTCATCCTCATTAGTATGGGATAGCAACTCCTCTACATAGACATCCATTTGCGCTTTAGGCACTTCTTTAATCCTAGCCGTAAAGATTTTCTTATGATTAGTACTTTCAGTACCATCTTCAGCACTAAGTAATTCCTCAAACAGCTTCTCACCCGGACGCAGACCGGTGTATTTAATCTTAATATCTACGTCAGGGGTTAAACCGGATAAACGAATTAAATCCTTCGCCAGGTCACAAATCTTAACTGGTTGACCCATATCCAGGACAAATACTTCTCCACCCTTAGCCATAGCACCAGCCTGTAAAACCAGCTGACTTGCTTCTGGAATGGTCATAAAATAACGCTTCATGTCTGGATGCGTAACGGTCACAGGTCCACCCTTGGCAATCTGCTTTTTAAACAAAGGAATAACACTGCCACGACTACCTAACACATTACCAAAGCGTACAGCTACAAAACGAGTCTTGCTAATAGCATTCATACTCTGCACAAACATCTCTGCCACACGTTTAGTGCAACCCATAACAGAGGTTGGATTAACAGCCTTATCAGTAGAAATCATGACAAAAGTTTCCACATTAAACTTATCCGCTGTTTCCGCAACTACCTTTGTACCCCAAACATTATTCTTTACAGCCTCAATCGGTTGCCATTCCATCAATGGCACATGTTTATGGGCGGCGGCATGGAAAACTACCTGAGGATGGAAATAGGACATGATATCCTCAACACGCTGACGATCACGTACGTCAGCAATAATCGGTACTACTCGAAGTTCTGGATCAGTATTTAACATCTCCTGATGGATCCCATAAATACTATTTTCGCCCTTACCCATAATCAATAATTTTTTAGGTCCCATCTTAGCTACCTGACGACAAATTTCACTACCAATAGAACCACCGCCACCAGTAACCAGTACAATCTTATCTGCAATATATGATTTCACCGCTGTATTATCTAGTTCAATGGGCTCACGACCTAATAAGTCCTCAATCTGTACGTCACGCAACTTACTAATAGAAGCTTTACCATTAAGGATTTCATAAATACCTGGTAAAATTTGTAACTTACAATCAGTACGTTTGCAAATCTCTACAATTTTTCGTACCTCTTCACCTTTTACAGAAGGTAGAGCAATAATAATTTCTTCAATATTGTGAGCCATAACTACTTCTTTAATCATAAAGCGGTTGCCCAAAACCCTGACACCAAACATTTCCTGGTGCTGCTTAGCAGGATCATCATCAATAAAGCCTACTACCTTACGGCCATCATTATGGTACCTTTGTATTTCTCTGGCAATAACCGCACCTGCATCACCAGCACCAATAACCAACACATTACGCAGATTATCATGATTAGAAAAATGTTTACGTAAGCTTGGAATAGAAGCTATCAAAGTATACATACGCAAAGCTAAACGGCTACTGCCAATTAAGAGTAATAAGATTATACTGGAAATAATGAATAAACTATTATTAATGTATATTTTTCGCATATCAAAATACACATACCACAAAGTTACTGTCGTAAAACAACTGCCTATCACGGCTAAAAGTTCACTGGCACCTGCATATTTCCAAATGCGATTATATAAGCGATAGCTGTAAATACATACGCAGCCAATAAGAACTAATACCGGCAAATTCGCAACAATTAAATCCACATATTGTGCAGTTGGTTCAAATTCAAAACGCAAATACACAGATAGCAGTGCTGCCGTCACAATACTGATAATATCTAGGGCAAGCAAAAACAGTGGCAATAATAAATATCTCATTCAATACACCTCTCAAACAACCTAATTTCTTTATTCTCCACATAGCTCATAATATACAATAAGCTAACATTCTTCATTGTATATCTATTTTTCAAATTTTTCAAGAGATTATTGATTATATATAATAATTATCGTTCTGTTTTTTTATTATTTATTTGCTAAAATTAATATTATATTTTTTATTTCATCTTAAAGTAATGATATTTTTATTGGTCCTTCCCATTGTGAGTAGCATGGTAATAAACGCTTCCGCATAGCTCATCCGGTAAATACTGCTGCTCCACCCAACCGCCATAGGCATGAGGATACTTGTAGGTAGTTCCATGTCCCAGGGCCGCAGCTCCAGGATAATGGGAATCACGTAAATGAGCAGGTACACTGCCTACTTTGCCATAACGAACATCTGCTAAAGCTGCATCAATCCCCATATAGGAGGCATTGCTCTTAGGTGCCCTTGCAATATAACATACTGCTTCCGCCAAGGGTATACGCGCCTCCGGCCAACCGACAAAATCAGCTGCCTGTGCCGCCGCATTAGCTATTACCAGTGCCTGAGGATCTGCCATGCCTACATCCTCAGCCGCACAAATTACAATCCTTCGAGCAATAAAGCGCAGCTCCTCACCACCTTCAATCATTCTGGCCAGGTAATGGAGGGAAGCATCAACATCACTACCACGCATGCTCTTGATAAAGGCGGATACAATATCATAATGCTGGTCTCCCTTTTTATCATAGCGCTGCATGGCCTTGCCTAAAGTATCCCTTAGCAGCTTCTCATCCACCTCCCCATCAGCCTGAGGTAGCATAAATTCTGCCTGCTCCAGCATATTTAAGGCAGCACGGGCATCGCCCTGAGCAAAATCAGCCAAAATCTCCAGGGCACGGTCAGAAATAGTAAAACGGCCTCCATAACCACGCTCCGGGTCCTTAATTGCCCGCAGAATAACCTGTTTCATCTGCTTAGCAGTCAGTTTTTCCAGACGAATAATTTTCATCCTTGACAAAAGGGGAGAATTAATTTCAAAAAAAGGATTTTCCGTAGTTGCACCGATAAGAATAATCGTACCATTTTCCACATAGGGCAGCAGTACATCCTGCTGAGCCTTATTAAAGCGATGTATTTCATCAATGAATACTATAGTACGTCCTAAGCCGCTTTGCTTAGTCTGCTCAGCCTGAGCAATCAGCTTCCGCAGCTCTGGAATGCCTGAGGAAACTGCATTGATAGCTACATAATGATTATTTGTAGTATTGGCAATTACACGAGCCAAGGTGGTTTTACCAGTACCGGGAGGACCATAGAAAAGAATGGATTGAAGCTGGTCCCTTTCCATCATACGGCGTAAGGGGCCATTAAGACCTACAACCTGCTCCTGACCTATAAAATCACTCAGCTTTTGAGGACGCATCCTATCTGCCAACGGCTTGTTTTCATCTATTACAAAATCAAATAAACTATCCATCTTGCACAACCTTTCGTTGGTATTTTCATATGTATAGTATAACACAGAGCCAAAAAAAGTACTGGCCCGGTGGACCAGTACTAAAAAAATTACTTTTTACTTATTTTTTAAGAATTTAGCATACAGCTCATGGTCTTCCTTCATCATGGCATCTACATCATCACCAATGATAACAGTCGGATCAATACCCTGTTTCATCAAATAATCTTTAAACTCTTGAGATTCACAAACCTTTTTAGCAGCATTGCGCAATACTTCAACCTTTTCCTTAGGAGTATCCTTAGGAGCAACCAGAGCCGCCCAAGCACGAATGGTCATGTCATGACCCAATTCCTTAAATGTGGGTACGTCAGGATAAATAACACTACGAGAATCAGCCATAACAGCTAAAACCTTTAAATTACCAGCTTCCACCTGGCTCTTAAATGAAGAAGGATCAGCTAAAGTAGCGTCAATATGTTTACCTGCAATAGCTGCAGCAATATCGGCAGTTCCTTTCGGATAAGGCACATGTTTGAATTTTACACCAAATTTTTCTTCCAGAGACATCGCCGCAATATGCCAGATAGCACCAATACCGGAGTTACCCATTTGCACCTTGCCAGGATTCTCCTTAGCATAGGCAATAAACTCATCCAAGCTATTGTAGGGAGCTTCTGCAGCTACAATTAAAGCAGCCGGTGCGGCAATAGGTGCACAAATGCCTACATAATCAGCATAGGTATTTTGGCATTTACCCTGATGAGGGAACATTGCCAATTCTACAGTAACCATACCTAGGGTGTGACCATCTGCTTTAGCATTGGCTGTTTCCACCATACCGGTAACACCGCCACCGTCAGGTCTGTTTACAGGTACAAATTTACTGCCAGCCAGTTCCTTTTGCATAAATTGCATCAAACTGCGGGCAGAAACGTCGGTACCACCACCGGGAGCCTTCGGAATAATTACGGTAATATCACCGTCAGCAGGATAGGCAGCTTTTTTACTATCACCGCCGCAACCGGCTACCATTACTGCCATCATCATGAGGGCCATAAGTACAACTAAGATTTTTTTCATTGATTTACCACTCCTTGTATATAAATTTTTAAGGATAACTAATTTGCTTCCGCCAGGGACAGTTCCACTACTGCAATATTTTCTCTTTGCCAGGTGTAGCTGATGTACAGCTTCTCACCAACATTAATAATTGCAGGATAGGAAAATTCTCCTGACTGGTTTTCCAAATCCAACAGACGTTGCCAGGTTTTACCATTATCTACCGAGCAAAAAAGACTCAGGGGAGAACGCATCCCCCAGTTAGCCGCTACTGGATTGCAGACCAGATATAACCGTCCATCCGAAGCATGGACCAGATCCAGTCCACTATTATTATTAGGCAACTCCGTAGGGTAAGCAGGGCACCAGCCACGACCACCATCATCAGAATCACTACGATAAATATAGCCCTCGCTGGAACGTAACAGCATATGTACCTGATTGGGACTACTTTCCCACAAACTGGGTTGGATAATTCCTCGTCCATAAAAGGACTGGCGACTGACAGCAATATCACTCTCCGCCGTTTTTTCTCCGCCTCCATAAGTAAGTCCGGAAATAAAGACAGGTGCAGATTGCTCCCAACAGCTTCCATCTGTTGAACGGTCTACAAAGGCCGTCCACAAGCCCCGCTCCACTGAACCACCTGCTAATAGTGTTCCATCTCTCAGCACAATACACTTGTTTCGTACCGGTCCACGGCCACCACTCATGTCTCCAGGTACCAATTCCTCTGGACGTGACCAATTTCTGCCACCGTCCTGAGACCGCAGGACATAGGTGCGCCAGCTGGCAATAGCTTGGCCCTCCTTGTAAAAAAGTAACAGCTGATTATTATAAGCACAAAGCACTGGATTCCAATTAGCCTCAGCGCCATTAACCAGTAGCTGTGGCTCACTCCAGCCTGCAGATGTTTGTCGACTAAGATAAATACCTACGTCGGCTTTCCCTTCCCTACTACCACCAAAATAACAGCAGAGCAGCTCTGCATCCAAACTGATTAAAGTGGAGGCATGACAAAAGTCTACGAGCGACTTCTTTATAACCATGGTCTTTTGCATTACTCCACCTCCTTAATGCTCGTACTTATTGTAACATATTTACTATTTTTGGTAAATTATTTAACCTGCTCTATTTATTTTTTCTTGATTTGCAATAACTAACTGTGCTGAAAGAGTTACTAAATTATCCTTCTCTCCCTGTAAACGAATTCTTTCCAAGGCTAAGTAATATCCCTCTCCCTCTAAATCATGAATAAAATTAACAACTGCATAATAAGGGCCCTGCGCACACAGCTGTAGCTTTATCTCTTGCTCCTGCTTGTCAAGTCTAGGCGGTATCTGTAATCGTTGCAGAACAACCCCCTCCGACTCAGCCAGCTCATAATATTGATTAACCTGTTCCTCCAAGCTTAAAACCTTGGGCAGACGTTTCTTTAAGTCATTCAGCTGAGCCTGCTGGCCCATAGCGTAATCCTCATAGTCCTCCTGCTGAGAAAGAGCACGCACGTTAGCCACCAATTGAGCCCGCTCCTGCCCCTGCTCCAGTAGCTGGGTAATCCTTGCCTGTGCAGGAATAATCCCCTGCCAATAGATTATTCCACTAAGAATTACCCCCAGAGCTAAAGATAAGCCCGCCTTTTGAGCAGAGCTTATTTTGGGTATGCTATTCATGACCTCACCTCCACGAGAATTCGATAACTAGTGGCAGGTCCCTGTACTTCCGTACTTAAGAGCTGCGCACTCTGTACCTGGGGCAACTTCTCCAAAGCCTGCACCAGCTGGTTCAGCTGTCGGCTAACCCTGGTCTGCCCTACTAGCTCCAGCTGTCTTCCCATCCCCCTCTGATGAATTTCCTGAAGCCAGGTCTCCGGTGGCAGAGCGCTCCCCAATGCTACCAGCAGACTGTTCCAGCTTCCCTGTTTTTCCAGACGCTGAAGCTGTCTGCTCAGCTGCTGTACCTGCTCCTCCCGTTGGACGCATTCATCATAGCGTTGGAGCCAGGGGCCTAAACTTTGCAGCTCCTGCTCCATTCCCAAGGTACGCTGTTCCAGCCAGCTGACCTGATATTGTAGACAGCCCCAAGTGCTCAAGACACAAATTACAACAACTACTGCCAATACCTGACAACATGGTAAGCATTGCCAGTCCAAGTTCAAACTAGAGGAAGAACAAAGATTTAGTTCCTCTAGTTGCTCAGGTAAGGGCAGCTCCTGGGGCCAAGTTGCCAAATTCAACTGTCCTCTACATAGTACCAGAGGTAACTGCAGCTTTTGACTTCTTTCCTGCCAGACAGCTAAATCATCTTTAGGCAAAGCCTGAACCAGGAGCTGCTGTCCTTCATCATTACGCTCTACCACCAGGTAGCTATAAGCATAGTCCTCAATTTTACCGGACAAATAACCCATCAGCTCCCAAGGAAGCATCTTAGCCACATCCTTTGAAGAGGCCAATGGTAGACGAATAAGCAGCTGGACTACATTTTCTGCCTCCAACAATATCTGCAGATGCTGAGGTATAAAGCCAGCCTGCTTCATGAAGCTCTGAACTCCTACTACCTGTTCCTCCCAGGTCTGCTTCCGTGGCAGGTTGGTTTCTGCCAACAGTTTTCCCTGCTGCACCAGCTGTAGCTGCAAACCGTCAGCTACTTCTTTAAGTATCAGCTGAATCCTAGCACGCCTATTAGTCCAATGGGTAAATATTTTACTATACACCTTACGGTCATCTCTTTTCTTTACCAGCATCCAAGATACCAGGTAATAATCGTCCCTCCCCAAAAGAAACTCAAATAACCACCTAAAGCAAGATAAGGTCCAAAGGGTATGGCATCCTGACGAGATTTTAAACCGATAACCAAGAAAAACGAACCTACTAGGCCACCACTAAGAAAGGCAATAAGCATGGTCAGCAGCATCTCTGCCGGAGTCAGCCACAGGCCCAGTGCTAAGGCTAGCTTCACATCCCCTAGCCCCATGCCGCCTCGACTCAACCAATATATTAGATAAAGCAGTCCACCTCCTAGAAAAACAGCCTCCAAGCCTATTAGCAGCTGACCTGCCTGGTAGGCATAGGCTAAACCTACTATTCCCAAAAACAAATTCACCCTATCATATAGCAGCTGCCAACGCAGATCCGTATAACAATGAACTAGAAGACAGCCTATAAAAATACTGGTGAATAAATAACTCAACTAATCACTTCTTTCAGGCTATATGCCAAAATTGTAAAAATACTAACAAGTCCTAAGGGTCTTCCACCCCATACTCCCTCCTAGTGTAAAAAATACTCTAAAAAAGAAAACTCCCGTACTGCATGATGATGCTAATACAGGAGTTTTGTTTTTATTTAGTTAGCGCAAAAGCCAGCTCTTACCAAGCCAGATTTTCTACTTCTGCACGACCACGACCAGTCATAGCGTCCAACATAACACGTTGTTCAACTTGAGCAACAAGTTTTTTGGTAAATTTAACAGTATCCGGATTTACGGAAATGCTATCGATACCGCTCTTAACCAGGAATTCACAGAATTCAGGATATACACTGGGAGCTTGACCACAGATGGAAACAGTCTTGCCGTCCTTATGTGCTACTTCAATCAAATGACGTACTGCACGCTTAACAGCCAGATTACGTTCATCATAAATGTGGGATACGGTATCGTTATCACGATCGCAACCCAATACCAGCATGGTCAAATCGTTGGAACCGATGGAATAACCATCTACATATTTATTGAATTGATCAGCCAAGATGATGTTAGCAGGAATTTCTGCCATCAACCAAACTTTGAAATCCTTACCACGGGATAATCCGCAGGAGTTCATAATACCGATTACCTTTTCACATTCATCAATGTTGCGGCAGAAAGGAATCATAACGTTAAGGTTCTTCAGACCAAATTCTTCGCGTACTTTACGTACTGCCATGCATTCCAGTTTGAAGGCTTCAATGTATTTAGGATCATAGTAACGAGAAGCACCACGCCAGCCTAAAAGTGCAGAAGGCTCATAGGGCTCAAACTCGTCGCCACCCTTAAGGTCACGATATTCACTGGATTTGAAATCGCTAAAGCGTAAGGTTACCGGTCTCGGAGCCATAGCTTGGCAAACTTGACGGATGCCTTCAGCCAATTGGTCAACGACCTTTTCTGGATGGCCAGTCTTAATCAGATACAGAGGATGTTCATGGATATAAGTAGTCCAGATGAACTCTTCACGCATCAGACCAATACCATCACAGGGCAGACCAGCATATTTTTCAGCCAGTTCCGGATCGCCCAGGTTCATATAAATCTTGGTGCCGGTGGGCGGGAAGTATTCAGCAGCAGCAACTACTTGTTGAGCAGCTTGCTCTTGCTTAGGTTCTTCAATGATACCTTCATAAACAACGCCATGAGTTGCATCAATGGTTACATCAATACCATCGGGAATAGTGGTGGTAGCTGCTTCGCCACGGCTCTTAGTGCCAACGATGCAGGGAATGCCCAATTCACGGCTAACGATAGAAGCATGGCAGGTCATACCGCCACTATCGGTTACGATTGCTTTCGCTTTCTTCATAGCAGGTACCCAGTCAGGAGCGGTCATTTCGGTTACCAGAATTTCGCCTTCCTTGAATTCATCGATATGGGAAGGATCCAAAATAACATGAACACGACCAGCAACTTGGCCAGGGCTGGCAGGCAAGCCTTTAACAATTACCTTACGGTCGGTAACAATAGCTTTTTCTTCCTTAGGTGCGCCACCATTTTCCTTATTGCGACGGCTCCATACGGTTTCCGGACGGGCTTGAAGGATGTATACTTTACCATCACGTTCATCAACGCCCCATTCCATATCCATGTAGCAGCCATAATGTTTTTCAATCTTACGAGCGCATTCTGCCAATTGGAGAATTTGTTCGTCAGTTAATTTTTGCATATTCTGTTCATCCAAGGGTACCATTTCTTCTTCGCAGTCGCCAGTAGCTTTACGAACAAAACGTACATCCTGGGTGTTGACATTCTTTTCCAAAATTTTCATATCAGCTTTGGAAACAGTGTAGTTATCGGGGGTTACAGTACCTTGTACTACATACTCGCCCAAGCCCCAAGCACCTTCGATGAGGATGTTCTTGTCGTCGCCAGTAGCAACATTAACGGTGAACATAACACCTGCAGCCTTGGAGAATACCATCATTTGGATAGCTGCGGAAAGAGCAACGTCTAGATGGTCAAAGCCTTGTTTTTCACGATAGTAAACAGCACGGTCAGTAAAGCAGGATGCATAGCATTCCTTTACTTTAGCAACAATGGTTTCTGCACCGCAGACATTCAAATAAGTATCCTGTTGTCCTGCAAAGCTTGCATCCGGCAAATCCTCTGCGGTAGCGGAGCTACGTACAGCAACAAACGGATTTTCTTGACCAACCTTTTTACCTAATTCCGCATAAGCAGCAGCGATTTGGTCCTGCAAATCCTGAGGCATTTCCTTATCCATGATAGCTTGACGGATTTCAGCACAAACCTCACGCAGTAAAGCACTGTTTTCAACGTCAGTTAATTTTGCAACTAATGCGCGAACTTCCTTGTCCAAACCAGTTTTTTCAAAGAAATATCTGTATGCACAAGCGGTAGTAGCAAAACCATAGGGTACGGGTACATCTACCTTAGAAGTCATTTCGCCCAAGGAAGAAGACTTACCACCAGCGATAGCAACGTCTTTTCTTTCCAATTGGTCGAACCATAGTAAAAAAGCTTTTTCCTTATCCATTTTCTTAGCTCCTTTTTATAAACAATATACTTTAAATGAACTAACCTTCAATATAGTGTATACTATATCATATTTGCAGTACATATACAAGGATTTCTCTAAAATTAATGCTACTTTCCTTATATTTTTTCGCAAACTTAGGCATCTTTAATATTCTCCCTAATATATTTATATTCCTGCCTCTGTTATAGGATAATCTTTTAGCTCTTTTCCCTAACTGTAAACCGTGTTACAATAATGAAGGTAACAATTGAGGAGGTAAAAAATGCAAGTACAAACTTTTAGCTATAATCACAAGTTGCCCCTATATCTGGATGATGGCCACGGTGACTATAACCGTAGCTACGAAGAAAATACTGATGACTTTGACTATGCCGATTATTCTACGGACCATAGGGATAACAACTTTCGTAACTATGAGAAAAAAAGACGCAAGACCAATAAAGAAATTATTGAAGATATGCTCAAACGCTGGGACTGACAGCGAAAAAACTCGGTAGCATCTGCTACCGAGTTTTTTATGCTTTTCCTAAAAAACAGACTTATAAAATTTACTGGTTAAAATAAGCATTCTAGTGAATAGCAGATGATAACGGTCTACTCCAATGACTATTGCTCTTATCTGCTTACCAGATTAATAACTACCTCTGCACTCTTGAGCAGGGACTGTAACGGTAAATACTCAAAACGGCCGTGAAAATTATGGCCTCCAGCAAAAATATTAGGGCAAGGTAGCCCCATTTCTGACAAGCTGGAGCCATCCGTACCACCACGAACAGGCACTAACAGGGGCTTCACTCCTGATTTTTCCATAGCTCGTTCCGCTCTTTGGACAATTTCGTACACCGGTTCAATATACTCCTTCATATTATAGTAAGAATCATAGAGCCTGCACTCCACTGCACCCTCACCATATTTCTTATTCATAAAGGCTGCTAAATCCAACAGGTATTGCTTGCGAGCCTGCAAAATGCTCAACTGATGATCACGGAGAATCATATCCAGAGTAACTCCATCAGTACCGCCTTCAATATGAATACTATGGTAAAAGCCCTCATAGCCCTCAGTATACTCCGGGCGCTCACCTAGGGGCAATAAGTTCTGCCATTCTGCCGCCATGGAAATAGCATTACGCATTTTATTTTTAGCACTACCTGGATGAACCGACACACCGTGGAAAACAATGGTCGCATTGCAGGCGTTAAAGGTTTCGTAATTCAACTCACCTATTTCACCACCATCAATGGTATAGGCAAAGTCCGCACAAAAAACCTCCAGAGGGAAATGCTCCGTGCCACGGCCAACCTCTTCATCAGGAGTAAAGCAGATACGCACCTTGCCATGAGCAAGCTCCCGATGGCTTAACAGATACTCACAGGCAGTCACAATAGCACATATTCCCGCCTTATCATCAGCACCTAACAAAGTAGTTCCGTCAGAGGTAATAATATCCTGACCTACGTAATGCAATAACTCGGGAAACTTTTCCGGACTCAACACATTACCCTCACTAAGGCTAATATCTTCCCCCTGATAATTTTCATGAAGACATACCTTGACATTGGCACCGCTAGCCTCACAGCTGGTGTCCATATGGGATACCAGACCAATTACCGGCAGCTTTTCCTCCGTATTAGCGGGCAGTGTAGCCAATACATAGCCATACTCTGTCAGCTCCACCTCGGACAATCCCAGGTCAGTTAGTTCCTTCACCAAGAATCTAGCTAAATCCAGCTGACAGGCTGTACTAGGGAAACAAGTAGCTCTCTCATCAGAGGTAGTCTCTATTTCTGCATAGCTGGTAAAGCGTGCTAAAATTTTTTCTCTATTCAAATTCATCTTCCATACCTCTTTTCTATTTATCCAGTGCTTGCTTACAAGCAGTATTCCTCTATTACCAGAGATAGTAAAAGTAAAAACTCGCGGCAATTTATTAGATTCTATCCTAATCACATAAATACCGGATAAGCTTCCCATTACTCGCTACCGAGGTCTGAGCATAGACCGCACCCAACTGATTGCTCTGATACAGCAGCGACACGAGAAATAGCTATAGTTAATTTGTGCTTAACAAATACAGCACCAAAAGAATGGTCCCTTTTAATACTTATTTAGTTACATACTGCTAACCTAGCAGTAAAAAATAAACGCAGTCCACCTAAGCGGACTACGCTTTCTTATTTCGTTAATAATTCTTCCTTGAGCTGGGCAATTGTTTTCTGCAGGACAGGGTGTACTACCTGAGGAGCAATCTCTGCTAAAGGCAGGAGTACAAAATCTCGTAAATGCAGCTCCCTATGAGGTAGAGTCAGCTCTTCCGTCTCCAAAATACAATCTTCATAGAGCAGCAGATCTAAATCAATATTACGCTCACCCCAATGACGCAAACGCACTCTACCCATTTCCTGCTCAATCTTTAAAAGCAATTGGAGTAATTCCACAGGTGCCAAGGAAGTCTCTACAGCACAAACACCATTCAAAAAATCCGGCTGGTCCGTAACACCATAAGGTGCTGTCTCTATAAAAGAAGACACCCTAGTCACCCTAACGCCCTTTTCCTCTAGAAGTCTGAGAGCGGTCCGCAAATTTTCTTCTCTATCTCCCAGATTACTTCCCAGAGCTACATAGGCTTGGGACATAGAATCGCCTCCAGCATACGTACAGCCTGTATATTCTCTTTAACATCGTGGACGCGGACTAACTGTGCTCCTGCATACACCGCCTGACAGCTGGTGGCCACAGTGCCTGCTAAACGCTCCTCTGCAGGAATATCCCCTAATACCTTACCAATGGTACTTTTACGAGAAGCCGCCAATAATACAGGATATCCGAAACTCGTCAGCGCGTGTAAATCACGCATCAAAAGTAAATTCTGCTCCACATCCTTAGCAAAGCCGATTCCCGGGTCCAGAATAATCTTTTCCGCGCCTACACCTTTTTCACGTAACAGCTGAGCCTGTCCTTGTAAATAAAGCGATACTTCTTCGACTACATTTTTATACTGGCAGTTCTGTTGCATATTTTTAGGTGTTCCCCTCATATGCATAAGAATAATAGGCGCTTTACTTGCTACTACCAAATCCAGCATTTTCGGATCTGCCTCCATGGCAGAAATATCATTGATAATATCTGCTCCAGCCTTCAATGCCGCCTGAGCAGTGCTGGCACGATAGGTATCAATGGAGATAACAGCCTCAGGATAGGCCTCACGCACTGCTTTAATCACCGGGACCACCCGCTCTACCTCTTCCTCTGCAGAAACTGAATCACTACCTGGACGAGTGGATTCGCCACCAATATCCAATATAGCAGCACCTTCCGCCAGCATCTTACCAGCGCGTACGACAACTTCATCTATATTGGTACGAGAACCAGCATAGAAAGAATCCGGCGTAATATTCAGTATACCCATAACCTGCAGCTGCTCGTAAGTCAGCTCCCTGCCGTCAGCCAGAGCTGTTTTTAAAACGGGTTCGGACAGAGCCGCCTCTAGAGCTGCCTTTATCTTGGTTATACCGAAATACGGCATCTGCTCCAGCTTTTGCAACAGAATTCCGTAATGCTTACGGGTCCCTAACAACAGGACGTCCACATATTGCTCTCCATTAACCAGACAACTGGCCGGTATGGCGGCGTCACCGCCCACGGCAAGCATTTCCTGCTTAATCACATTAGCCGCCGGAGTTCGTACCTTCACCAGCTTAAAGGGAATAATCTTGTTTTTGTTACGAAAAACAGGATAGCTGTCCGGATGGACACCAATACTTTGTAATGCGTCCTCCAGCATCTCATGATTAACCTTAATTACTTCCATTATTTCCATCTCTTTTCTACCACTGCAAAGGCATTATGGTTATGAATGCTTTCCTGGCTTTCCACCTCGGCACGATACCAGGTAATGCGCTTATCCATTTCCAGACGCAAGGCTATTTCCCTAACGGCATCCTCTACAAAACGAGGATTTTCATAGGCATGCTCAGTCACAAATTTTTCGTCCGGTCTCTTTAAAAGTCCATATACGGGGGAGCTGGCGCAAGCATCAGCAATGGCTGCCAAATCCTCCAGCCATACCATTTCCACAGCTTCAATTTCTAATTTAGCCCAGGCCCTCTGGTTATGCGCACCATAGTCACTAATTTCCTTGGAACAGGGACACAGTGTCTGCATGGGGATAATAGCCGTTACCCGCAGCTTAAACTTCTCACCCTTTTCAGCCTTGTAGATACAGTCAATATCCATGGGACAGGTACGACCACTAACAGGTGCTGCTTTAGTAATAAAATAAGGAAATTCCAACTGCAGAAAGGCTTTTTGTGCCTGTAGCTTACTTTTCAGCTGATCTAGCATCGCTTCCATGTCATGAAGACCTATGGGCCCCATAGTTTCCAGACATTCTACAAAGCGGCTCATATGTGTACCACGCATATCGTGTGGTAAATCCACTGCCAGGCTTACCTTAGCTACGCTATGCTGAGTACCTTTTTCCTTATCCCTTAATTCAACGGGCCAACGTAATTCCTTCACACCTACGTGCTTCAGAGGTACGTGGCGTAAATCCTTCTCACTTTGTACGTCCTTCATCATGCACCTCTATACACGCAACCACTAGTACGTGTTTCCCAAACTTCTACTTCGTATAAATGATAATGGTCACTCTGCAGCTGATCCACTAGTTTATTCCACACCCAAACAGAAATATTTTCCGCAGAGGGTACGGGTAGAATATCATTTAGGCAGCTGTGGTCCAACTGAGAGAGCACTTCAGTTTTTACCCAATTTTTTAATTTGATAAAATCAATAACCATGCCCTCATGGTCGGGAGTTCCCTCCACCTTTACCACTAATTTGTAGGTATGGCCATGTAAATGCTCGCATTTACCATTGTAGGCAGGTAAAAAATGAGCTGCATCAAAATCAAATTCCTTGATAATAATCATAATAGCCTCCTAAACCTTCAGGTCTGCAAAATTAGGCTGCTGCCGCAAAGCCTCATAGGCTACAATCGCAACGGAATTGGATAAATTTAAGGAACGAGCTTCAGAAATCATAGGAATCCGTACACAGCAGTCCGCATGTTTCTCACGAAGCTCATCGGGCAGACCGGCAGTTTCCTTGCCAAAAATCAACAGACTGTCAGGACCGTATTGTACATCACTATAGGATTTATGACCATGGGTGGTCAGCAAAAATTTAGGATTATCTTTATACTTTTCCAAAACCTCATAAATGCTGTCATAATAATGAATATCTACCAGATGCCAATAATCCAATCCTGCACGTTTCAAATATTTATCATCAGTAGAAAAGCCCAAAGGACGTACCAGATGTAAATGACAGCCAGTTGCCGCACACAGGCGGGCTATATTACCAGTATTACCGGGAATTTCCGGTTGAAATAAAACTATATGCATTCATATCACCTCTTCATTGCTTCTTCTTCGCGGAGGAGCTCTGCGATCTGCTCCCGCAAAGCCTTTTCTTTTGCTAACTGCTTCTGTAGCTTCTTCTGGTAGGAAGCATCCAGCTTACTACGTTTAACTTCCTCTTTAGCCAGCTTCTTCTCCAGCTTGCTTCTTTCCTTGATTAATTTTTCGTAACGCTTCCGCTCATGCTTATCTAGCGTATTCGGATCAAAAGGCTTGGAGGGCTGTACAATACCAGAAGCATCCGCTTGCGTTAACATATTCTGGTAGGCCGCCATAATTTTTTCTGCGTAATGAGAGCCAGTAGCCCAAGTCCCATTCAGTCCGTACCAGGTATCAATTTTACCCTTACGTAAACGAATATCTCGAGCCAGCTCGTAACGAGGGTCCACAAGATCGGGAGCTGCTACTGCTACAGTTGCATAGGCTAGCAAATGCTGAAGATGAGCACGTACACCCAGTTGAGGAGTCTTAAAGGAGGCACCAGGCACTCCCTTACCAGTGGTACCAAGGCCGCAGAAATTATTCTGGTCCGGCTTTACCTCACCACCGTAGGCAAAATAGCCTGTTTCTACCAAAGCCTGAGCCAAGGCAATATCTGGTCGAAGACCTACCTTCCCGGCCTCCAGCCAATAAAAACGAACTATCTCCTCCACAGAACAATTCAATTTAGGCCGTGGATTGACAGCCCTAATAAGATTACTTGCCTGCTGCTGGGTAGCTTGAGGACGACCAAAAATACTCATGCTTTTATAATCGTCCGGTAAGTCTACCCCACCAAAGCTATATTTACCAGTCGTATTACTGGGACGAACAGGAGTCTTGGTACGCGGTCTCTCCGAACTCCGTACCTGCTTGCTTTCCTGAGCTTGTACTCTGGCTGCAATATTAGTACTGCCAACCTGCTTCACCTGCCGCTGATAAAGCCGTTGGGCAGCTGTTGTATGTTCCTGCTTTTCTTTTCCTATACGTAGAGAAGATTTTTGAGCATGCTCTGCCACATGTGTAGGCTGTTGCGATACTACTACCGGCTGTTGACCGTCTTCCATAGAGGCCTGAGCTATACCGGATAAGCTCCAGCCCGCCAAAAGGACTAGAGTAGAAAGTATTTTATAATTCATGTACATCTCCTTGAGCCTCGCTCCGTCGGGGGACCCATATAACAATCCCTAGTTGAAGCATAAGCTTGTAACTGTTTGCTAAAAATTATGGTTTTCTTTCACACCACTACAGAATATAGTGTACCCTATTTTCACCATGGGTGCAAAGTTTTTCACAGATTCTTTACGTATATTTAGTAAAAAAATAAGCTGGATACTGTATAATATAAGGAGAGTCTTCGGAAAATTATTATTTAAGGAGTGATATTATGAAAGCTAGATACCATTTTATTCATCACGCATGCTTCATAGTGGAGAAAAATAATACCTCCATCATTTTTGATCCTTTTCTGGATGGTAATCCAGATGGTCTTGTACCTAAGAACATCAATGTGGATTATATTTTTGTAACCCATGCTCATGGTGACCATTTAGGTAGTGCCTTAGAAATAGCTAAAAATTGCGATGCCACTATTATTTCTACAGCTGAAATCTGCTATATGGCTGAAGCAGAGGGATGCAAAACTCACGCCATGCATTTAGGAGGTACCCATCTTTTCCCCTTTGGTAAGGTACGCATTGCTCCTGCCTTCCACGGTAGCGGTATTGCTGGTGGTCATGCCTGTGGCTTTATCGTGGACTTTTTTGGCACGAAATTTTATTTTGCCGGGGACACTGCTCTTTACAGCGATATGCAGCTCTTGCCCCAGCTAGATCCTTTCACCTATGCCATCCTTCCCATTGGTGATAATTTTACTATGGGACCCAAGGATGCGGTATTAGCAGTAAAGCTTTTGCAGCCTAAATATGTTATTCCCGTCCATTACAACACCTGGCCCGTCATTGCACAGGATCCCCATGCTTTCCAGAAGGACGTAGAAGCACAAACCACAGCCAAGGTTATTATTGTTGCCCCTGGTCAAAATATTGAACTGGAGTAAATAGTATTAAATAAAAATATCGCCCAATACCAAAAAACAGGGAGTATTTACTACTCCCTGCTTTTTCTATATTCTACACTATTCAATACAGTTGCAAGACAGGGCTTGAAAACAGTGTCCGCCATTTAATAGACAATAGCACAGCTGAAAAAATCAGCAATCCACTATTTTTCAGCTATGGAGCCATCTGCTCCTCCAGCTTTTCTACTTTCTATCTAGCACAAAGACAGACGCCCATCCGTCCCGTTCTTCCCTGTTCCGCCCGGTAGGAACAAAACAGGTCTACATTATCATTGGTGCAGACGCCGGCAACATAAATATTGTCTTCCACTACCCCTGCTTCCACTAATAGCTGCCTGTTATAGTTCCATAAATCTAACTGATACTTTCCTGGCAGAGTGGGCCTAAAAAAGCTTTCGTAACCCACTGCCTGATTACGGACAAAATCATCCACCTCGTAACAGCAGGCACCAATGGAAGGTCCTATACCTGCTAGTACATCCTCAGGACGGGTACCGTATTCCTGAGCCATCACCTGCAAGGTATTCTTTACAATTTGAGCTACGGTACCACGCCAGCCTGCATGAGCCAACCCTACAGCACCAGTCCGTTGGTCAGCCAGAAGCACAGGAACACAGTCCGCAAAAAAGAGTAATAGGGATACTCCTGGTATATTGCATACCAACGCATCCGTATCCTTTATAGTATCACTAAGCTTCAAGGCACCACGACCAATTTCTTCTTGGCCTACCACAGCTACCAGACTACCGTGAACCTGTTCGCAGGTAGTAAAAGCCAATGGGTCCACACCCAGACTCTGAGCAAAGCGCTGCCGATTAGCCAATACCTTCTCCGGTTCATCACCCACATGGAGAGCCAGGTTTAATGTTCCTGCTACCAGGCTACTTTCTCCATGTAAGCGACTACTGCAGCCATTAACAAAACCGGCTGCAGTTAGAGCAGGAAAGCTTCCTACCCAAAAATTGTCCTTATTTTCTAAAATAAATTTTTTCATAAATGCACCTATTTGCAGACACCACAGCGATGGCAATTTTCAAAGCACATGGGAGTAAACTTTCCCGTCTTACTTTTTGCCAGTTCATTAATTAAGTACTGCTCTGTAAAGCCCATATCCAGATGTTTCCAGGGCAACGGACCACCAACTGCAAGCTGACGGCAGGCATAGGCTTCAATATCGACACCCCGTTCCTTTAAAATACGCTTTAAAGGCTGTGCTTCAACATGAGCCTGAAGCAGGGCCTCACCAATATGACGATCTCCTCGGGAAAGAGAAGCCTGGATAACACTTTCCTTAATCGACTCTGTAATAAGCTTAATATGTTTGATTTTTTTGAGACCATCATTAAGAATTTTAAAACGTTTCTTTAAAGTAGCTACAGCGCAAAAGGGAGCCCACTGATAGGGAGAAAAAGGCTTGGGCACAAAGCCATTGACAGAAATGACCAGCTCGCCCTTATTGCCGGCTATGTTCATTTTTTCACGAATGCGCTTAATCATTTCTACCATCTCAAAGATGTCCTCATCCTCTTCACCCGGTAGGCCAATCATATAATAAAGCTTAATATTACGCATACCAGCTGCTGCTGCCAGCTCCATGGCCTTGTAAACATGCTCCTCCGTAATCCCCTTATTAATACTATCACGCATCTTTTCACTACCCGCCTCAGGAGCTACAGTCATTGTTCTTTGTCCACTAGCAGCCAGAGCCTCCGTCATCTGAGTATCCAAGGTATCTGCACGTAAAGAGGCTACAGAAAAATTAATTCCCTGACGAACCAGCTCTGCTGTTAATTCCTTAATCTGGGGATGATCGGACACAGCAGCACCCATAAGGCCGATTTTCTTAGTGCGTTCCGGACGGGCGGCAATATCGGCCAAAATATTCTTCAAGGCACGAGGACGGGGTTTACGGAAGCAATAGCCCGCCATACAAAAACGACAATGGCGGCCACAGCCACGGGCAACCTCTACAATGTACATATCCTCAAATTCTGTTCCATTAGTAAGAATAGCAGAAGTATGGGGATAGGCATCAATATCCTTTACCCATTGACGGGTAATTGTAGCCGGTACTCTCCCATCATGCTCCATAGCTACAAAATTATCATCCTCATCGTACTGGGGAGTATAAAATTTAGGCACATAGACCCCCGGTAGCTGAGCTAAGTCCAAAAGGCTTTCCTCTTTAGCCTTACCCTGATAGAGGACATCTAGGATACTGGACACGGTTTCCTCACCTTCACCAATAACAAAGGCATCAGCCACCGTTGCCAATGGCTCTGGGTTAAAGGTAGCACATGGACCACCAATAATGATCAGTGGCTCCTTTTCATTACGCAGAGCAGCCCTCAACTTAATGTTTCCTAAATCCAGAATAGTCAGCAGATTATCATAATCCATCTCAAAGGACATCATAACAAAAATGACTTCAAAATCTGCCAGCTGTCTTTGAGATTCCATACTAAGCAACGGCGTTCTAGACTTTAAATGCTCCTGTAACAGCTTTTTCTCCGGCAGGAAAAAACGCTCACAGGCACTATCACTGCGCCGATTAATCAGCTGATAAAGAATGTGCATACCTAAATTGGACATTCCCAGATGATAAACATTGGGATAAATAAAGGCTACACTATGACGTAATCCTGGTGGAAAGACCTGTGTTCCCCACTCACTATTCAATTTCTCTTTTAAATCATTCTTTATTTCCCAGGGCAAAAACTTCACTCCTATTTTCTTTTTGCTAATTTCTCTTCAAATAAGTTAATCACTGTTTCCAGGACCTTTAGACGGGCGTAATATTTGTCATTACCCTCCACAATGGTCCAGGGTGCATAGGAGGTATCTGTACGTACCAGCATTTCGTTGACGGCCTCTTCGTATTGAGACCATTTCTCCCTGTTACGCCAATCCTCCTCCGTAATCTTCCATTGCTTGTCAGGATTGCCCTCCCTCTCCTGGAAACGGCGATACTGTTCATCCTTATCTATTTGTAGCCAGAATTTAGCTATAGCAATACCGCTATCTGCCCACTGAGCTTCCATATCCTTAATTTCATCATATGCCCGCTGCCATTCATAGGGCTGGGCAAAGCCTTCTATCCGTTCTACCATTACCCTACCATACCAGGTACGGTCAAAAATCGTAACACGCCCACCCTTAACGTTCAAACGAGACCAGAAGCGCCACAAATAATGGTATTGCCGTTCCAGCTCATTAGGCGCTACAATAGGATGGACAACGTAGCCCAAGGGGTCCAAAGCAGCTGTCAAACGACGGATAGCACCACCCTTACCGGCAGCATCCCATCCTTCAAAACCGATAACAGCCGGAATATTTGCCCGAAACAGATCTATCTGCAGCTGCTTTAACCTATTCTGATATTCATCAAGCTTAGCCTTATATTTTTCCTTAGCTATGGTCTTCTGTAGATCTACCCGGCTAAGCACATCATACAGCTCAGTCGATCTTTGAATTTCTCCGGCCTTGGGTTGAACTGTCAATTCACGTTCTAAAATATCAACAATAGTACCAATGACACTTACCTGGGCAGAACGAGTATCATCGGCTGTCACCAGATTCCAGGGTGCTTGCGCCGTATCAGTAGCCTCCAGCAGCTTTTCGTAGCATTCCAAATACTTATCATAGTCATCGCTATCATCATAAGTAGAATATTTATCCTTCCAAGCCTTACCCAAGGTCTTAGAGCGCTTGATCAGATTACTTTTTTGCTTTTTCCGGGACAAGTGTAAGAAAAATTTAATAAGAATGTAACCATCGTCCACCAGAGTTTTTTCAAACGCGTTAATATGCTCCGTAGTAGTATCGACCTGTTTATTTTCCTTATCCACAAATTCGCGATAATTTTTCAGGTAATACCAGCCCCGATGATAAACGGCTATATGTCCCTTTGCCGGCAGATTCTTCCAAAAATAAGTAAAGAATGGTTGGCAGGGTTCATCACTTGCTACCTCCAATGAGGAAAGTACCCTAAACCCACGGGCGTCCATCTCCTGCATCATCTTATTAATAATAAGACTACGCCTAGCACCACGCCACCCCTCAAAAAGAATGATGACGGGCCTTTTCAAATCACGAGCTTGTCTTTGAACCTGACCTAAACGCAGGCCAAGTTTTTCCATTGCCTGATTATATTCATCCTTCGGCAACTTTTGTTCCAAATCTAATTTCTCCAGCATTTGTCTCATTCTTCCTCTCTTTTTTATTTTTGTTCATCACTATAGGGACGCAAACCTCTTGGTTTACCTAAAATTTCAGCCATAATCACTCCCTGGACTAAGCGTGGGTGAGCTGCCCGTAACTTAGTTGTCTGAGCAGCTTTCGTAGTAGGAGTACTAGCAGCATGCCGAGGCTGAAAAACCTGCTTTTCTAAAACAGGCTCCAGCTGCGGCTCGGTATATACCTGTTCCCGCTTATGTTTACCCAAAAGTCGTTCAAATTCTGCCGCCAAATCCTTAGCCTGGGGCTGTTTTGATTGTTCCTTATCCCCGGTGGTAGACTCTGTTTCCACTTCTCCGTTATCCTCAGAAGTAGGAGGATGAGCCTTTTTACCAGTAAAGAAAAAAATAAAGAAAAGTATGAACAGCAGTAAGGGAAAAAAATCCGTCAACGTATCCATTATATAGAAAAACACAGCTTGTCCTCCTATTTATCCTCCTGCAGTAAAGGATTTTCTTCCGGTGCTACACCCGCAATAGTCTTACGCATTTCTGTATCTGCATTAATATTATTCATACGGTAGTAATCCATAACACCTAAATTACCATTTTTAAGTGCCTCTGCCAAAGCAGTAGGCACCTTAGCCTGAGCTTCTACAACCTTAGCCTGCATTTCCTGGGTGTAAGCCTTCATTTCCTGTTCCTTAGCTACAGCCATAGCACGGCGCTCCTCTGCACGGGCTTGGGCGATACGTTTATCTGCTTCAGCCTGGTCAGTCATCAGGGCTGCACCAATATTACGACCTACATCTACATCCGCAATGTCGATGGAAAGAATTTCAAAAGCAGTACCTGCGTCCAGGCCCTTATCCAAAACAGTTTTAGAAATAAAATCAGGATTTTCCAGAACTTTACTATGATCATCAGAAGAACCGACATTGGTAACAATCCCTTCACCAACACGGGCAATGATGGTTGCTTCGCCGGCACCGCCTACCAGGCGATCAATATTAGCACGTACAGTAACACGAGCTTTAACCTTTAGTTCAATACCATCCTTAGCAACAGCAGAAACCACAGGAGTTTCAATAACCTCCGGGTTAACGCTCATCTGTACGGCTTCCAGCACATTGCGTCCTGCCAGGTCAATAGCACAGCCTCGCTCAAAGCTCAGCTCAATTTCAGCACGGTGGGCAGCAATGAGAGCATCAATTACCCGGTCCACATTACCACCTGCCAAATAGTGGGCCTCCAGCTGGTTAACATTTACATCTAAGCCAGCCTTATTCGCCTTAATCAAGGGCAACACAATCTGAGAAGCCGGTACACGTCGTAAACGCATACCAACTAAATTAAAAATACCAACATTAACACCAGCGGCAATAGCAGAAATCCATAAGCCCAAGGGTACGAAATTCAGAAAAACAGCAACGCCGGCAACAACTAGCAGCATAACAAAGCCACTTTCAAAAATAAAATCGAACATTTACTTTAACTCCTTTACTTTTTGTACAAAAATCTTACTTCCATCAACCTTAGTAATAATAACCTGTTCATCCTTATCAATGTAATCTCCGTAACTGCTTACATCCAGACGACGACCATCCAGGAGAATAGTTCCTGCAGGGCGCAAGGGAGTAATAGTAGTAGCAGTCCGCTCCAGCAGAGACGCATAATCAGCAGTTACCCGATAACCATCTACATTCTTCTGCTTGGTCCATAGTACGAAAGGATTCCACTTGCTTTCTGAAGGCAGATAAAAGCATAGGAAAACCAATACTGCCACAATGGTAGCATAGATAAGAGTCAGCATGGTAATAGCCCATACACCGCCACCCATAAGAAAATAGCTTCCCACCGTTAAGCAGCCTAAGCCCAAAACCCCGAAAACGCCAAAGCCGGGTACCACAAACTCGATGGACATAAGTATGATCCCCGCCAGCAGTAAAGTATATTCCATAGGCATGCACTCACCTCAACTTTCAGCATCCTCTATATACTTCTTCATTATAGTATAATAAATGTTGTGATAGTAGACAAAAAAATCCTTGTGAATTTTAAGCAGTTTTACTCCCTCTTCAGTAGACTATAAGTACTTAGGAAAGCAGCTGCCACAACTACCTATACTTAGAAAACAGCTGACAGAAACTGCCAAATTTGTAAAATAAAAAAATGTGCCTCCCTCTCAGAAGATAGCTAACTACAACCAAAAGAACGACATATCCTGTAGAAAAACTTTAGATTTTCACACTGAGCAGCTTTAAGCTTCACCCTGTAAAATCGCCTCAGCCCACTCCTTCTGCGCCAAAGTAGCAGGAGGCACGTCGGGCAGAGGACTTAACAATCCCATTGCCTCATACTTATGCAGCCCCAAAGTATGGTAGGGCAAAACCTCAATACGCTGCACATTCTGCAAGGAACGCAGGTATTCTCCCAAGCGTCTGAGAGCAGGCTCCTTATCCGTCCAGCCAGGCACTAATACATGCCTAGCCCAGATGGGCTTACCCAAACGCTCCAACTCTTTAGCCATTGCTAAAATATTGTCGTTGGACACACCAGTCAGACGCTGATGCTCTTCCACATCAATATGCTTAAAATCCAACAAGAGCAGGTCTGTCAGCTCCATCAATTTCAAAAACTTCCCATAAAAGGGTTCTTCAAAAGTAAAGGGCTGACCTGCTGTATCAAGACAGGTACTAATTCCCTGATCCTTCGCTTCTGTAAAAAGCTCCAGCAGGAAATCTATCTGGAGGAGAGGTTCGCCACCACTGACTGTAATTCCTCCCTCCGGTCCCCAATAACTGCGATAACGAAATGCCTGTTTTATTAATTCCTGAGCTGTAGCTCGACGACTATTCGCCTTCTCCAGCTCCCAGGTATCCGGATTATGGCAGAAACGGCAACGCATTCTACAGCCCTGGAGAAAAATAATGAAGCGGACACCGGGACCGTCAGCAGAGCCAAAGCTTTCCGTAGAATGTATATATCCCTCTAGCAAGATTTATACCTCTTATAAATTAGCGTGGCAGGTACGAGAAATTACGTCTAGCTGTTGTTCACGGGTCAAATCAATGAATTTAACTGCATATCCGGAAACACGGATAGTGAAGTTTGCATACTCTTCTTTTTCCGGATGTTCCATAGCGTCCTTCAGCTTTTCAATGCCAAAAACATTGATATTCAGATGATGTGCACCTTGGTCAAAATAGCCGTCCATAACATGTACCAGGTTATCTACTCTTTCTGCCGGTGCATTACCAAGAGCGGACGGATTAATGGTCTGAGTATTAGAAATACCATCCAGAGCCCATTCGTAGGGCAGCTTAGCTACAGAATTCAGAGAAGCCAACAGACCATTCATTTCAGCGCCATAGCTGGGGTTAGCACCAGGAGAGAAGGACTCGCCAGCCTTACGACCATCGGGCAGAGCACCAGTTGCCTTACCATATACCACATTAGAGGTAATGGTCAAAATAGAGGTAGTGGGCTCAGAATTACGATAGGTATGGAATTTCTTCAATTTGGTCATAAAGGTCTTTAACAAGCATACAGCAATTTCATCAGCACGGTCATCATCGTTACCGTAGCGTGGGAAATCACCCTCTACCTTATAGTCCACAGCAATACCGGTTTTATCACGGATAACGGAAACCTTGGCATATTTAATGGCGGACAGAGAATCTACTACATGGGAGAAGCCTGCAATACCAGTAGCAAAGGTACGGCGTACATCGGTATCAATTAAAGCCATCTCTGCAGCTTCATAGTAATATTTATCATGCATATACTGGATCAGATTCAATACGTTAACATAAAGACCTGCCAACCAGTCCATCATCTTATCGTATTTTTCCATAACCTCGTCATAGTCCAATACATCTGCAGTAATCGGACGATATGCAGGACCAACCTGTTCGTGGCTACGTACGTCGATACCGCCGTTAATAGCATAGAGCAGGCATTTAGCCAGGTTAGCACGAGCGCCGAAGAATTGCATTTCTTTACCGGTCTGGGTTGCAGATACACAGCAGCAGATGGAGTAGTCATCGCCCCAAACAGGACGCATAACATCATCATTCTCGCATTGGATGGAGCTGGTTTCAATAGCAATATGAGCTACATATTTTTTGAAAACCTCCGGCAGACGGCTGGAATATAAAACAGTCAGGTTAGGTTCAGGAGAGGGACCCATATTTTCCAGAGTATGGAGGAAACGATAGTCAGTACGGGTTACCATGGAACGTCCGTCCTGGCCTAAGCCACCAACCTCCAGAGTTGCCCATACCGGGTCACCACTGAATAATTGATTATAGGAAGGAATACGGGCAAATTTAACCATACGGAATTTAATAGTCAGATGGTCAATTAATTCCTGTGCTTCAGACTCAGTCAGCTTACCAGCAGCCACATCTCTCTGAATATAAATATCCAGGAAAGTAGAAATACGACCTACACTCATAGCTGCACCATTTTGAGTCTTAATAGCTGCTAAATAACCAAAATAAAGCCATTGCATGGCTTCATGAGCATTCTTAGCAGGGGCAGAAATATCATAGCCATATGAAGCAGCCAACTGCTTCATAGCCTTTAAAGCATTAATCTGGGTAGTAATTTCCTCACGAAGACGAATTACGTCATCGGTCATAATACCACAGCCACAGTTAGCAAAGTCAGCCTGCTTAGCTTCAATCAGCTTATCAATACCATAAAGAGCTACACGGCGATAATCGCCTACAATACGGCCACGGCCATAGGTATCGGGCAGACCAGTAACAATTTTATTATGACGGGCTTTTTTCATTTCCGGAGTATAAGCATCAAAAACCGCCTGATTATGAGTTTTGTGATACTCAGTAAAGATTTTGTGTAATTCGGGGCTGGGCTCATAGCCATAAGTACGGCATGCCTCTTCAGCAGTCTGGATACCACCATAGGGCATAAAAGCACGCTTCAAGGGTCTATCTGTTTGCAGGCCTACGACTTTTTCCAGTTCACGACCCTCAGGGCAGATATAGCCTGGTGCATGGGAGTTGATACCGGAAACAATTTCCGTATCCATATCCAAAACGCCACCCTTGGCACGTTCTTCCTTTTGTAAACCTTGGAGCACCCCCCACAATTTATTGGTTGCTTCAGTAGGACCTACCAGGAAGGATTCATCACCATCATAAGGTGTGTAGTTCTTTTGGATAAAATCTCTGACATTGATTTCTTCTTGCCATAAACGGCCTCTAAAGCCTTGCCATTCTGCAGTTGCTTTCACTTTACAAATACCTCCTAATACTTTTAGTAATCAAAAAAATATGTTAAAAACAAGCAATTTTTACTGTTAGTTAATTCCTGCTAACATGCATATATTAACATTTTTTACCTCTTTTTGACAAGCTGATTTTATAAAGTCCACTAAGATTTCCTATAGTTTTTGCAATGTTGATACCATATCCACTCCTTACCTGAAAAAATGTAATTAGCTATCGCTAACCGCATATCAAAACTAAGAGGAAAAATCTTCTTGCAAGCAGCTTGGTCATAAATTAGTAGCCATTCACTATATACTTTTTCAGGCTGTTCCAATAAGAATAATACCACGGCCGTACAATCCTGAAAAAGCAAAATAACCGTGCTGAAAAATCAGCACGGTTATTGTTTGTTGTTATTTGAGTAAATCTCGAACCATGGCATTAATACGTTTACCATCGGCACGACCTTTAGTTTTCGCCATCACTGCCGGCATTACCTTACCCATGTCCTTCATGGTAGTAGCACCAACTGCAGCAACAACCTCAGCCACGATAGCTTTTAACTTCTCATCGCTAAGAGCCTCCGGAAGATAAACCTTAAGAACTTCAAGCTCTTCCTTGGTTTGAGCAACTAAATCCTCGCGTTCAGCCTTTTGGAATTCTTCCAAAGAATCCTGACGCATTTTAACCTCTTTCATCAAAACAGCCAGAACCTCATCATCATTCAGTTCTTTTTTGTCATTGATTTCGACATTTTTGATATTAGCACGTACCATGCGGATAACGCTCAGACGTAATTTGCCTGCTTCGCGATCCTTCATAGCCTGCTTCATATCAGCAGTCAATTGGTCTTTTATAGACATACAGCCCGCCTCCAATTATCTGGTTTTACGTTTTCTGGCTGCTTCGGATTTCTTCTTACGGGCAACGCTAGGTTTTTCATAATGTTCGCGTTTTCTTACCTCAGAAAGAATACCTGCCTTTTGGGTTGCTCTTTTAAATCTGCGCAGTGCGCTATCCAAAGTTTCGTTCTTGCCAACTTTAATTTCTGCCATCTGTTCTCCCTCCCTCCACACACTTAGGGAAGTGTAT
>JAHHUH010000013.1 GCA_020024105.1 Phascolarctobacterium sp.
TGCTTGATTAATCATAAAAATAAGATATTTAAGAATATAGATTTTTTATGAAATATATTCAAATAAGAATTCTAGGAGCATGGTGAAAATAAGTGAAATAGTTGTGATAAAAAGAATAATTTAATTAGAAATTTAAAAATTACACTTGCCAAATGGAGGTGCTAATCTTATAATGAGAACAGATATTATAAGCTGGTACTAAAGTAGGTGACAAAATGAATTCTACGAGAAAGTTAATACGGCATGAAAAGCTACAAAAGATCATGGAAAAGACACCGTTCTTGACAGACGAGCAATTAGCTAGTACATTGAAGGTGAGTATCCAGACTATTCGCCTGGACCGTGTTGCTTTGGGCATTCCTGAGCTAAGAGAGCGTATCCGTAGAATGGCAGAGCATGCTCAAAATAAGGTACGAGCAATAGATAAAAAGGATATTGTCGGCGAGCTTGTCGATCTGGAGCTGAATAAGGGTGGCATTTCTACCTTAAAGATTACACCGGAAATGGTTTTGGAAAAAACTGGTGTAGCACGAGGCTACTATATGTTTGCTATGGCCAATACTTTAGCCCTGGCTGTAGTTGATGCACAAGCCGCTTTGACCGGAGTGGGTAATGTAAAATACAAAATCCCCGTATACGCAGGAGCTACTTTAGTAGCTAAGGCAGAGGTTATCAGGCATCGTAAGAATAAATTCTTTATTTGGGTAAAAGTGAAAAACAATAATGAAGAGGTTTTTCGGGCTAAATTTATTATTGTTTCATTGGATAATGAAGGGATTCAAGAAGAATGAGAATAGCTGTTGACGTAATGGGTACTGATTATGGACCACAAGAAATTATTTTAGGGGCCATAGAGGCAGTCAAAAAATTTGACTGTGAGGTTGTTCTGGTCGGAGCAGAGGCAGTTGTTAAAGAATGGTTGCAAAAATACGGTGCCCTAGACAATAAAAAAATTATTATAAAAAATGCAACACAGATTATTGGAATGCAGGAACAGCCTGCTCTAGCTGTGAGAAATAAAAAGGATGCTTCCATTGTGGTAGCTTCTAAGCTGTTACGTAGTAAGGAATGTGATGCACTGGTTTCCTCTGGTAGCACGGGAGCTGCTTCTGTAGCAGCGGTAATATGTGTAGGCCGCATCAAGGGCGTGGAACGTCCAGCCATAGCTACGGCCATTCCCAATTTGAAGGGAAAAACAACGGTGGTGCTGGATAGTGGTAGTATTGTTGATGCCAGACCTCTTAATATGGTGCAAAGTGCCATCATGGGGAGTGTTTATGCGGAAAAAATCCTCCATATTGCTAAGCCCAAGGTTGGCCTCTTAAATGTAGGTGAGGAAGAAGGCAAGGGGAATGAGCAGGCTTTAGCTACTTATCCTCTGTTAAAACATACTAAGGAAATTGCTTTTATAGGCAATGTAGAAGGTAGGGATATTCCTACAGGTAAGGTTGATGTTGTAGTTTGTGATGGTTTTGTCGGCAATGTAGTGTTAAAATTTGCCGAGGGCTTTGCTAAGAGTCTCCTTACCATGATTAAAAATGCTATTGTAAATGGTGGCTTATTTGCTAAATTAGGTGGCTTATTAATTAAACCAGCTATGGCGAAGCTGAAAAAGCAGATGGATCCGTCCGAATATGGTGGAGCATTGCTTTTAGGTATCAAAGCTCCCTTTATCATTTGTCATGGCAGCTCCAAGGCTAAGGCTATAACCAATGCTATTGGCGTAGCTTTAGACTTTGCCAGGAACAATGTTGTTGATATTATTAGTGAAAAAATTACTGAAGCTGAGAAAAGAAATGAGGAATTAGAACAATGATGAAATCTGTCGGCATATTAGGTTTAGGACATTATATTCCAGAAAAAATTATAACTAACCAGGATATGGAAAAAATTGTTGAAACCAGTGATGAATGGATTACTGAACGTACTGGTATTAAGGAACGCCATATTGCTGCAGCAAATCAGGCTACTTCTGATATGTCTTTTATTGCAGCTGAAAGAGCTTTGGCAGATGCTGGCGTCAATGGTGAAGAAATCGATCTGGTTATCGTAGCAACTGCTTCTCCTGACCACGCTTTCCCCTCCACTGCCTGCCTGGTGCAAAACCATATTGGTGCTAAGGGCGCAGCTGCTTTTGACCTTTCTGCAGGCTGCAGCGGCTTTGTTTATAGCTTGGGCGTAGCTAGTCAGATGATTAAAACCGGCTTGTATAAAAAAGCCTTAATTATTGGTGCAGAAACTCTTTCCCGTATTATGAACTGGAATGATAGAAATACCTGTGTTCTCTTTGGCGATGGTGCTGGCGCAGCTGTTGTTGGTGAAGTAGAAGAGGGCTTAGGCGTTTTAGGTATTGATTTAGGTGCTGATGGCAGTGGCGGCAGCTTCCTGGTACAACCTGCTGGTGGTAGCCGTAAGCCTGCTAGTGCTGAAACAGTAGCTGCTAACGAACATACTATTCATATGAGTGGTCAGGATGTGTTTAAATTTGCTATCCAGATTATGGGTGCAACCTCCAAGCGCGCTTTAAAAAATGCCGGAATGACTCCTGAAGACATTGACCTTCTGGTACCCCATCAGGCAAATATGCGTATCATAAAATCTGCATCTAAGCGCTTAAAGGTACCCATGGAAAAGGTTTGGGTGAATGTAGATAAATATGCTAACACCTCTGCAGCCTCCATTCCTATTGCTTTGTGCGAAGCAGAGCATGCAGGTGCAATGAAAAAGGGCGATACCGTTCTTTTAGTAGGCTTTGGTGCTGGTCTTACTTGGTCCTCCATTGTTTTGAAATGGAGTAAATAAATTTTCGTACAGCTTAGAAAGAGAGGATTTCTTAAATGAGTAAAATTGCTTTCGTATTTCCGGGTCAGGGTTCTCAATTCATTGGTATGTGCAAGGAATTCTACGATAATTATCCCGTTGTAAAACAAATTTTTGAAAAAGCTGATGATGCTTTGGGTTTTTCTCTGACAAAATTGTGCTTTGAAGGTCCTGATGACCAATTACGTTTGACATATAATACACAACCTGCTATCCTTACAGCAAGCACTGCTTGTGCAGCAGTTTTGAAGGAACATGGCGTAAAATGTGATGTCGCAGCTGGTCACAGCTTGGGCGAATATTCCGCATTAGTAAATGCAGGTGCTATGTCTTTTGCTGATGCAGTACGTACCGTCCGTAAACGTGGCCAATTTATGCAGGAGGCTGTTCCTGTTGGTGAGGGTAGTATGGCTGCCGTTTTGGGCTTAGCTAGTGAAAAAATCGTAGAAATTTGCCGCACTGTGGAAGCAGAAAGTGGTGAGGCAGTACAAGCTGTAAACTTTAACTGCCCTGGACAGGTAGTTATTGCCGGTGCAGTAGGCGCTGTTAATAAAGCTGTGGTAGCAATGAAGGAAGTTGGTGCAAAGCGTTGCATTCCTTTGTCCGTTAGTGCTCCTTTCCACAGCACTCTGATGAAACCTGCTTCTGTACGTCTGGGCGAGGTATTGGATACTATTACTATTCATGATGCCGCTTTCCCAGTAGTTGCTAATGTTACTGCTGCTGAAGTAGTTGATGGCGCAACCATTAAAGAGCTCTTAGTTAAACAGGCTGCTATGCCCGTACTTTGGGAAACTTCTGTACGTAATATGGTTGCTAATGGTGTTGACACTTTTGTTGAAGTAGGACCTGGTAAGGTTTTGACCGGTTTTACCAAGAAAATTGCTAAAGGATTGCCTGCTCTCAATGTAGAAGATCCTGCAAGCTTAGAAAAAACTCTTGCACATTTACAGGAGGAGAAATGAAATGAAGTTAGAAGGTAAGAAAGCACTGGTTACTGGTGCTTCCCGTGGTATTGGCCGAGCTATTGCTCTGGCATTAGCTGCTGCCGGTGCTGATGTAGCAGTTAACTATGCTGGCAGTGAAGCTTCTGCTAAAGAAGTTGCTGCTGAAATTGAGGCTATGGGCCGTAAGGCATTTATAGTTCAGGCAGATATTTCCTCTCATGAAGCAAGCACTGCTATGGTTGATGCAGTAGTGAAGGAATTTAGCCGCATTGATATTTTAGTAAATAACGCAGGTATTACCCGTGACGGCTTACTGATGCGTATGAAGGAAGAGGATTGGGATGCTGTTTTGAATACTAACCTGAAGGGCGTATTCAACTGCACCAAGGCGTCCATTAAATACATGATGAAACAAAGAGCAGGACGAATTGTTAATATCAGCTCCGTTGTTGGTCTGATGGGCAATTCCGGCCAGGCAAACTATGCTGCGGCTAAGGCTGGCGTTATCGGCTTTACCAAGGCTGTAGCTAAAGAAGTAGCAGCTCGTGGTATTACTGTAAATGCCATCGCTCCTGGCTTTATTAAAACTGATATGACCAGCGTGCTTTCTGAAAAGGTTGTAGCAGGTCTGGTTGCTAATATTCCCTTAAGCCGTTTAGGCGAGACTGATGATATTGCCAAGGCAGCATTGTTCCTGGTGAGCGATGATGCTAATTATATAACCGGTCAGACTTTACATGTTGACGGTGGTATGGTAATGTAGTAAGGCAACTTGCTAGTTTGATGTGGAAGGAGGTGGATTTTGATGAGCACTTTTGAAAAAGTAAGAGATATTACTGTTGACCAATTGAGCGTTGACGCTGAAGAAGTAAAGATGGAATCTGCTTTCATCGATGACCTCGGCGCTGATTCCCTGGATATCGTTGAATTGATTATGGCTTTCGAAGAAGAATTCGGCGTAGAAATTCCCGATGAGAAAGCTGAAAAAATTCGCACTGTAGCTGACGCAGTTAAAATGTTAGACGAAGAAAAATAATTTTTTAATTAATTTTTCGTAATATCTTGTCCGAGGGTTCTTCGGACTCTCGGGCTTTATATTATTCCTGAGAATGTAAATGCTTTCCTTGAAATGGGGGATATTTGTTGAAATTACCAGTGCTTAAAATAGGTAAACTTACTGCCCAGGTGCCCATTGTCCAGGGTGGTATGGCCATAAGATTGTCTACTGCGCGTTTAGCAGCAGCGGTAGCTAAAGAGGGCGGCATTGGTTTGATTGCCGCAAGCGGTATGGGATTAGATGAACTGCGTAAAGAAATTCGTATGGCGCGTAAAATGTCTGAAGGTAAGGGCGTTATTGGTATCAATGCCATGGTCGCTGCAAGAGAATTTTTAAATTTAATCACTACAGCGGCACAAGAGAAAATTGATTTGATTGTGGCTGGCGCCGGTTTTTCAAGAGATATTTTCGCTGTTGGGCGTCAGTATGGTGTAGAAGTCGTACCCATCGTTTCCTCAGTAAAATTAGCTAAGATTTCTGAGAAGCTGGGGGCTTCCGCAATTGTCGTAGAAGGAACTGAAGCTGGTGGACATCTTGGTACCCAGCAATCAATTAAGGAAATTCTGCCTGATATTATTAAGGCTGTACATATACCCGTTATTGCAGCAGGTGGCGCCGTTGATGGTGCTGATGTTGCTGATTTATTGAAGCTGGGAGCTAATGGCGTCCAAATGGGTAGCCGTTTTGCGGCCAGTGAAGAATCAAACTGTGCTCCGGCACTTAAAGAATTGTATTTAAAAATGACCCAAGAGGATATTGTTCAAATTGATAGCCCTGTCGGCTATAAGGGACGTGCCATCCGCAATCCCTTTGCGCAATTGTCCTTGGAGGGTAGGGCTCCAAGACCTACCGTCTGCGATGGTTGTTTAAAAAAATGTACCCACAGCTTCTGTATCATTCGTGCCCTTATTCGTGCACAACAAGGTGATGTAGAGCATGGTCTGGTGTTCACCGGTGCTAATATGTGGAAAATAAAAGAAATTTTATCTGTCAAAGAGATTATCAGAAGAATTAAAGATGAAGTTGCGAAAAAATGATTTTGAGGTGAATTATCTTGAGTAAGAGAAGAGTAGTAATAACTGGCGTAGGTCCTATCACTCCTATTGGTATCGGCAAGGATGCTTTTTGGGGAAATCTGGTAGCTGGTAAATCCGGCATTGGCTTGATTAGCCAATTTGATGCCACTGACTTTACTGTAAAAATTGCTGGCGAAGTAAAAGATTTTGATTTTGCTGATTATGGTGATAAAAAAGAAGGCAAACGTATGGACCGTGTAACCCAATTTGCTGTAGCAGCTGCTAAAATGGCTGTTGAAGATGCAAAATTGGATTTGACTACTATTGATCCCATTCGTTGTGGCGTATGCGTTGGTACTGGTATCGGCGGCATCCATACATTCTTGGAGCAGTCCTTAAAATTGGGTGCTAAGGGGCCCTCTAAAATCAGTCCCTTCTTCATTCCTATGGAAATTCCTAATATGCCTGCAGGTCAAATTGGTATCGCTTTGGGCTTTAAGGGTCCTAACACCGCTATTGTAACCGCATGTGCAACCGGCACTAACTGCATTGGTGATGCTCTGCGCACTATCCAATACGGTGATGCTGATGTTATGCTGGCTGGTGGTGCTGAAGCTGCTATTTCTCCTATTGCTGTAGCAGGCTTTGCCAACATGAAGGCTCTTTCTACTAACAATGATAATCCGGAAAAAGCTTCCCGTCCTTTTGATAAGAACCGTGACGGCTTTGTTATGGGCGAAGGTTCCGGCGTATTACTTTTAGAAGAATTAGAACATGCTAAGGCTCGTGGTGCACATATCTACGCTGAATTGGTAGGTTATGCATTGAATTGCGACGCATACCATATTACAGCTCCCGATCCTACCGGTGATACTCCGGCTATGTGCTTTGCAGCAGCAGTTAAGGATGCAGGCTTACAGCCTGAAGATATTGATTATATTAATGCTCATGGTACTTCCACCCATCGTAATGACCAGGGTGAAAGCCTGGCTATCAAAAAAGTATTTGGTGAGCATGCTTACAAAATGGCAGTCAGCTCCAATAAATCCATGATTGGTCATTTATTGGGTGCTGCTGGTGGTGTAGAAGCAATTGCTACCGTTTTGACTATTGAAAATGGTGTAATTCCTCCGACCATTAACTACGAAACTCCTGACACTGAAGAGGGCCTGGATCTGGATTATGTGCCTAACGTAGCTCGTAAAGCTGAAGTTAAGGCTGCTTTGAGCAATAATCTGGGCTTTGGTGGTCATAATGCTTGCATCGTCTTCAAAAAATACGAAGCGTAAGAGTGAGATGATTTAGAATGGAAAAAGAACGTGAAAAGGATTTACTGGAATTTTGTCAAAGCTTAGGCATCGAAATGCAGAATATGGCTTTGCTTGATATGGCTTTGACCCATACCTCATATGCTCATGAGGCCAAGACTAACCCCAAGCCTGAGCATAACGAGCGTATAGAATTCCTGGGTGATTCTGTTTTAAGCGTCATTGTCAGCACTTATATGTATAAGCATTTTGATAAGTTGGCTGAAGGTCAGCTGACCAAATTGCGCGCTCATCTGGTGTGTGAAGCTTCCCTTTTCGAATATGCGAAAAAAATGAACATAGGCAAGTACCTGCTATTGGGTAAAGGCGAGGAGCAGTGTGGCGGCAGGGAGAGACCTTCCCTTCTTGCTGATGCATTTGAATCTGTTTTGGGTGCCTATTACCTTGACCAGGGTTTTGCTAAGGCTGAAACCTATCTGTTGGGAATGATGCAGAAGGAAATCGATTTTATCTGCATCCATGGTATTTGCAGTGATTATAAAACTCGTTTACAGGAGTATCTGCAAAGAGATGGCGATGTAAGTATTTCCTATACGCTTATCGGTAGCAGTGGTCCTGAGCATAATAAAACCTTTGTTACCGAGGTTCTATTAAAGGGTGAAGCCATCGGTCAGGGTTCTGGTCGTACCAAAAAGGATTCTGAGCAACAGGCTGCGAAGGATGCTTTAAACAGAATGCATGTACCTCCCTGCCAAAAATAGCTACTTCTGAAACTGTGCCCTAGTCACATTGCCCCAAGGTTCCAGTATTGACAACTATTGGGAAAGTGATATAATGGACAAGTAAGTAAAATATTTATCAGTAATGCGAAGGAAATGTTAACGTCCTATCCTTACAGAAAATGCTGCCTAGGCTGAGAGCAGTAGGGTAAAGCGTCAATGAACCACCTTCAAACTGACTGCGGAACGCGTAAGCTAGTATGACAGTCCGTAGACCGGCGTTAACGGTACCGAGTGGGTTTGCTTAGGCAGGCCAATTAGGGTGGAACCGCGGATTTAGACCGTCCCTTATGTGAGGGACGGTTTTTTTATACTTATTTTACTACATAAATTTGCTAAATAAAAAATTTATCTATGTTATTAGGAGGATGAATAAAGTGGCTGAAGAAAATATGTATACTTTTGAAAATGAACAGTACCGTAAAACCTACTGGCACACCTGTTCCCATGTTTTGGCACAGGCTATGAAACGTTTGCATCCGGAAGTAAAATTGGCAATTGGACCTGCAATTGACAATGGCTTCTACTATGATTTTGATACTCCGGAACCCTTTACTCCCGAGGATTTAGTAGAATTAGAAGCAGAAATGCGTAAAATCTGCAAGGAAAAATTAAAATTGGAACGCTTTGAATTGCCTCGTGAAGAAGCAATCAAATTCATGGAGGAAAGAGAAGAGCCCTACAAGGTAGAATTAATTAATGACCTTCCTGAAGATGCAGTTATCAGCTTCTATAAACAAGGTGATTTTACTGATCTCTGTGCAGGTCCTCACGTTGATTCTACTGGTCGTATTAAAGGTAATGCTATTAAATTGACCTCCGTTACCGGTGCTTACTGGCGTGGTGATTCCAACCGTAAAATGCTGCAAAGAATTTACGGTACTGCTTTCCCGAAAAAAGAACAATTGGATGAATACCTGGCTAAAATCGAAGAAGCTAAAAAGCGTGACCATCGTAAATTAGGTAAGGAATTAGGTCTCTTCATGCTGATGGATGAGGGTCCTGGCTTCCCCTTCTTCTTACCTAAAGGCATGGTACTGCGTAATACCCTGATTGATTACTGGCGTCAAGTTCATAAACGCTATGGATATGTAGAAATTTCCACTCCGATGATTCTGAATCGTCAATTATGGGAACGCTCCGGTCACTGGTTCCACTATAAAGAAAACATGTACACCACTGTTATTGATGACACTGATTTCGCTATTAAACCGATGAACTGCCCCGGTGGTATGTTGGTATTTGGTAGCGAGCCGCATTCCTACCGTGATCTGCCCATGCGTGTGGCTGAATTAGGTCTGGTTCATCGTCACGAATTGTCTGGCGCTCTGCATGGTCTTTTCCGTGTACGCTGCTTTACTCAGGATGATGCACATATCTTTATGACCTGGGAACAAATGAAGGACGAAATCAAGGGCGTTGTAAGATTGATGGATGAAGTATATTCCGTTTTCGGTCTGAAATACCAAATCGAAGTATCCACCATGCCTGAGGATCATATGGGTGATGTCAAGGATTGGGATTTCGCAACCGATACCCTGAAGGCTGCAGTAGAAGAAATGGGCAAGGAATATTCCATCAACGAAGGCGACGGTGCTTTCTATGGTCCTAAACTGGACTTCCATCTGGAAGATTGCCTGGGTCGTACCTGGCAATGTGGTACCATCCAATTGGATATGCAATTGCCGGAGCGCTTTGAACTGGAATATACCGGTGCTGATGGCCTGAAGCATCGTCCGGTTATGGTTCACAGAGTTGTTTTGGGGTCTATCGAACGTTTCTTGGGCATTATTACCGAGCATTTCGCAGGTGCTTTCCCTGCTTGGTTAGCTCCTGTACAGGTTAAGCTGTTAGCTGTTACCGACCGTGCTGCTGAGTACTGCGAAGAGCTGGCTAAGAAATTGGATGCTGACGGCTTCCGTGCAACTGTAGATACCCGTAGCGAAAAAATTGGTAAGAAGATTCGTGAAGCACAAATGGAAAAAGTTCCCTATATGCTGATTATTGGTGACCGCGATATCGAAAATGGTACCGTATCTCCGCGTCATCGTTCTGAGGGTGATTTGGGTGCTATGTCCTATGAGCAGTTCCGTGATATGCTGAAAGAAGAAGTAGACACTAAAACTATTAAATAATATTTAGTAGCGATTTATCTATAAAAATAAAAATTAATACAGTTAGCAAAAGATAACTATTATTGAATTCCTCCTTATCAAGTGTTATAATACCAGTAGATGAGCTGTTACACATATAAGGAGGAATTTTTATCATGAAAGAAAAAGTATACAAAGTTTACAATGATCAGGTACAGGCAGAACTTTACTCTGCATATCTCTATTTAGCTATGAGCTTTGATATGGAAAGTAAAAATTACAAAGGCATGGCTAACTGGTTGGAAAAACAGTACAATGAAGAACGCGAACATGCTTTTAAGCTGATTAAATTCATGCAAGAATGCGGTGAAAAACCTGTTTTGCAACAAATTGATATGCCTGCTGCTGATTTCGGTACTCCGGCTGAATTGTTTGCGAAGGTTCTGGAACATGAAAAACATGTTACCGCTTTGATTAACAATATGTATGAAGTAGCTTTGGAAGAGAAAGATTACGCAGCACAAATTCATCTCCAATGGTTCATCAGCGAGCAAGTTGAAGAAGAAGCAAATGCTAGCGAAATTCTTGATAAGCTCCAAATGGTTGGCGACAGTGTTCAAGGCATCCTCATGGTTGACGCTCAACTTGGTGACAGAAAATAATTATTGACAATAGTTTCATAATGTGATATCCTATTCTAGTAACAAAGCAGAAGCCACTCGCTTCTCACCTTGCGGCAAGATCTCGACAGGGTTGGATATGATATTTCTTTGCGGGTGGATTTCAGTCTGCCCGCTTTTTATTTTAGTAGGTTTCCCGTTAGTTGGAGGTGAATTGTCATTAGCAAAGAAAGCTTGCGCATTAACGAAGAAATTCGCGCACGTGAGGTCCGTGTTATTGCAGATGGTGGCGAACAATTAGGTATCATGACTAGTCGTGATGCATTGAAGATTGCTCAAGAAAGTCATTTGGATCTGGTTGAAATTGCTCCTACCGCTAAACCGCCTGTGTGCCGTATTATGGACTTCGGCAAGTATCGCTACGAGCAGCAAAAACGCGAAAAAGAAGCTCGTAAGAAACAAAAGACCTTTGATATCAAGGAAGTTAAATTGCGCCCTGGTATTGAGGACCATGACTTCAACGTTAAGTTTAAGAATGCGGTTCGTTTCTTAGAGGACGGCGACAAGGTAAAAATTACCATTATGTTCCGTGGTCGTGAACTTTCTCATCCTGAACTTGGTGAGGTTTTGCTGAATAAAATGGCTGAGCAGCTCAAAGACATGGCTGTAGTTGAAAGAAAGCCGAAACTGGAAGGCAAAAACATGATTATGATTGTTGCGCCGAAATCCAGTAAATAGTAATAGGGAGGATTTAACAATGCCTAAGATGAAAACTCGTAGAAGCGCAGCAAAACGCTTCAAAAAAACCGCTTCCGGTGAATTCAAACATTTTAAAAACTTTAGAAGCCACATTCTCGAACATAAATCTCCTGCACGTAAGAGAGCTCTGCGTAAAGCAGCTTTAGTACATAAGACAGATCGTGAGCATGTAGCTAAGATGCTTCCGTACGCATAAGCGAGAAGATTTAAGGAGGATTAAGAACAATGGCAAGAGTTAAAGTTGGCGTTACCGCACATCGCCGTCATAAACATATTTTACAATTAGCTAAAGGCTATCGTGGTGCTAAGAGCAAACAATTTAAAAAAGCTAACGAAACCGTCATGAAAGCATTGTCCTATGCTCGTCGTGACCGTCGTGCTAAAAAGCGCGAATTCCGTCGTTTGTGGATTGCTCGTATCAATGCAGCTACCCGTGCTAATGGCATGAGCTATAGCCGTTTCATCTGCGGTTTGACCAAAGCTGGTATCCAAATGAACCGTAAAGTTATGGCTGACTTGGCTATCTATGATGCAGCTGCTTTCGCAAAATTAGTAGAAGCTGCTAAAGCTGCTCTCTAATTTTTAGAATTTAGGGCTTGAAGGTCTGTCTCCTAGGAGGCAGGCCTTTTTTATTTTCAGCACAGAGGTTAAATGTGTTCGTATGATTGAAGTATTATTAAAGGCAGGTGTCTTTATTTTTTTGATTGCTCTAGGTTATTTTTGAAACGTTGGGGCTTTTTCGCTAAAGATGACTATCATCTTGTTGCAAAAATTGTTTTTAATTTAACCTTACCAGGTGCTATTATCAGCAGCTTTAGAGGGTTTCAATTGGAATATTCTCTCTTGTCATTGGTACTGATCGGCTTATTGGTTAATTTTATTTTGATTATGTTTGCCCTGGCTATGACCAGAAATAAAGAAAATGTAGATAAAATTCTCTATATTTTTGCTATGGCCGGGTATAATATTGGTAATTTTACTCTTCTCTTTGTACAAAGCTTTTTAGGCTCATTTGGAGTTAGTTATCCTTTGTATGTTTGATGTGGGCAATGCCATTATGGGTACGGGCTTGACGTATGCCTTTACTGCCTCCTATATTGGCAATAGCAGGGGGGAGAAGGAAGCATTTTCCTTAAAGATGTTGGGTGATAAGTTAAGCAAATCCACCCCCTTTCTTATCTATTTTATTATGTTGGTGCTTTTATTATTAGATTTAAGCCTACCCGATTTTGTCTATAACCTGGCAGGGGTTTTTGGTAGTGCTAATACCTTTCTCAGTATGTTGATGATTGGCATGATGTTTGAAATCAGCTTTAAGGAAGGTATTTGGAGCAAATTAAGTGAAATTATCGTCAGCCGCTATGTTATTAATGCTACTATTGTAGCCTGCATTTTTTATGTACAGCCCTTTAGTCAGGAGGTAGATATTGTTTTGGCTACGGCTCTTTTAGCACCTTCCATCGGTGTGGGGCCCAGCTTTGTGGGGAAAATGGGAGGTAATACTGGTTTGGCCAGTGTTATCAGCTCCTTGACCATAGTAATTAGTGCAGTGGTTTTTCTGGTATTTTTTATGAGCTACAAAATGTGTTGAAACTTGCCTAAGAGCAGTTTATACTGGTGTCAATAAAGGTTTAGCTTAGATATTATAAATGGAGGAGGAGCTTATGGAACTAACAGGTTTACAGAATCCTTTAGTGAAGGCTACAGCCGAACTGAAGCAGAAAAAATATCGTACCCAGCGTCAGGAATATTTGGCTGAGGGATTACGCACGGTGGAGGAAGCGGTTAATTTTGGCGTAGTACATACGCTTTTTTATACAGCTACCGAAGATGCACGCACCCTACGCCTACTAGAGCTGGCGGCAGCAGATAATATTAAGCTGATTTGTGTTAATGAGCAGGTTATGAAGAAGATTGCCGATACGGATACTCCCCAGGGAATTATTGGCATTTGTCAGATGGTCCAGCCCCAGTTGGAAAAGCTGTTAGCTAGCGGTAAGCTGCTTTTAGTGCTGGATCGCATTGGTGACCCAGGTAATTTAGGTACCATGCTGAGAACAGCGGATGCGGCTGGTATTGGTGGCGTGGTGCTATTAAAGGGCTGTGTGGATTTATATGCGCCCAAAACTGTCCGGGCTTCTATGGGCTCGCTGTTCCATGTACCGGTGTTGAGTGGGCTGGAGGAGACAGCCTTTATTAAGGCTAGCCGGGCGGCAGGCTATGAGCTTCTGGTAACCAGTCTGGATGGTGCGGATAATCTTTATAAAGCGGATTTAAGCGGCCGTATAGCCTTTGTAATGGGCAATGAAGCAGGTGGTGTCAGTGCTACTCTGGCTGCTGCAGCCGATAAGCGTGTCTATATTCCCATGGCTGGACGTGCAGAATCCCTTAATGTGGCGATGGCTGCCGGTATTGTTATGTTCGAGGCCCTACGGAGAAATATAAAATAAAAGCCTTACTATACAAGGTGAGTTATTTGTGTTATAATACTTTTTAATTGAATATGCCCCTGTTATGAGCACAATGAACAAGTAAGTAATTAATGGGCGCTGTTTTAGAGAGCAAGGTCGTGGGCTGGAAGCCTTGTACAGTAAGCATTGATGAAGTTCCCTTGGGAGTGTCCGAGCTGAAGGCTGTAGCTGAGTAGGTGAGGCGTGGGCCGCGTTAAGGTCTTAAATGAGGTATAAAAAAGGGTGGTACCGCGATTTTTCGCCCCTGTAATTTAATTATTACAGGGGCTTTCTTTATTTTTAGGAGGGAAACCATGAAAGAAAAATTATTGGCTATTAAGGAACAGGCATTAGCTGAATTAGCAGCAGTCAGTTCCTTAGACGCATTGAAGGAATTGCGTGTCAAATATTTAGGTAAAAAGGGCCCCATGACTGAAATTTTACGTGGCATGGGTAAATTACCGGCAGAAGAGCGTCCGAAAATTGGTCAAATCGTTAATGAGATCAAAAGTGTCCTGGAAACAGAAATTAATGCTAAGACCGCTCTTTTAGAGCAGAAAGCTCTGGAAGCAAAGCTGGCCAATGAAAAGGTAGATATTACACTACCCGGTCGTCAGCCTAAGGCAGGTCATCTCCATCCCGTAACCTTGACCATGCGTGAAATTAAGAAAATCTTTATGCGTATGGGTTTTGATGTTATGGAGGGTCCGGAAATTGAGCAGGATTATTATAATTTTGAAGCCTTGAACCTGCCCCAGGATCATCCGGCTCGTGATATGCAGGATACCTTCTATATTACTGATGAGTACCTGCTGCGTACTCATACCTCTCCCGTACAGGCAAGAACCATGCAGTCCCGTGAGCCTAACAGCCCCATCCGCATGATTGCTCCCGGTACTGTTTACCGTTGTGATTACGATGCTACCCATTCTCCTATGTTCCATCAGGTAGAAGGCCTGGTAGTGGATAAGAATATCGGCCTGGCTGATTTAAAGGGTACCTTGGAATTATTCCTGAAGGAAATGTTTGGTAGTGACGTTAAGGTGCGTTTGCGCCCCAGCTACTTCCCGTTCACTGAGCCCTCTGCTGAGGTTGATATTTCCTGTGTTATCTGTGGCGGACATGGTTGCCGTGTATGTAAGAATTCCGGTTGGCTGGAAATTTTAGGCAGTGGCATGGTACATCCCAATGTATTGCGTATGAGCGGCTACGACCCTGACCAAATGACAGGCTTTGCCTTTGGTATGGGTGTAGAAAGAATTGCCATGTTGAAATACGGTATTGATGATTTACGCTTGTTCTTTGAAAATGACCTGCGTTTCATTCGTCAATTCAAATAAGGAGGATTACCATGTTAGCATCTTTAGAATGGCTGAAACAATATGTGGATATAAATATACCTACTGACGTGCTGGTGGATAGAATTACCCGTGCCGGCCTGGAGGTAGAAACTGTAACTAATTTGGGCGAAGGTCTAGAAGGCGTTTTGACCGGTAAGGTTACCGAGATTTACCGTCATCCTAATTCTGACCATCTTTGGGTTTGCATGATGGATTATGGTCAAGGCATTGTCCAAATTTTAACTGGCGCTCAGAACGTACATCAAAATGATATGGTGCCAGTAGCAGTAGTTGGTAGCAGATTGCCAAAAACTTCTCGTAACCCGGAGGGCATGAAGCTGAAAAAAGCTAAAATGCGCGGTATGGATTCTTTTGGTATGCTTTGCAGTGCTGAGGAAATGGGTATTGATAGCAAATTATTACTTCCCGAGCAACGTGAGGGCATCTTTATTCTGCCTCCTGATACTCCTATCGGTGTGGGTGTTAAGGAAGTATTGGGCTTAAACGATACTGTTATTGATATTGATTTAACTGCTAATCGTGCCGACTGCTTCTGTATGTTGGGTTTAGCTCGTGAAATTGCTGCTCTGACTGGCTGCGCTCTGAAACATCCTGCTTTGGAGGTTAAAGAGGCTGCTGCTGGTAATGTAGCGGATATGGCTAATATTAAGATTGAAGCACCGGAGCTGTGCAGCCGCTTCGGCGTTCGTATCTTAAAGAATATTAAAATTATGAATTCTCCTGAATGGATGCAGAAACGCCTGCGTGCCTGCGGTATGCGTCCAATCAATAATGTAGTTGACGTAACCAACTATGTAATGTTGGAATTGGGGCAGCCCATGCATGCCTATGACTATGATAAGGTTGTAGGCCACACTCTGATAGTACGTCGTGCTGCTGAGGGTGAAAAGCTGGTGACCTTGGATGGACAGGAGAGAGTTCTGGACAGCTCCATGATTACTATTGGTGATAACGAGGGTGCTATCGGCTTAGGTGGCGTGATGGGTGGTCTTGCTACTGAGGTTACAGATGCCACTGTTAATGTTATGCTGGAGGCTGCTACCTTTAACGGTCCCACCATTCGTCGCACCTCCCGTTCTTTAGGCTTACGTAGCGAGGCTAGTGGACGTTTTGAGCGCGGTGTGGATACTATTCTGAACCATGATGCCCTGAACCGTGCTGCCAACCTCCTGGAGGCTATGGGAGCTTGTGAAACAGTTGCTGGTATTGTAGAAGCTTATCCGGAAGCAGTTGAGCCTGCTGTTATTAAAGTAACTCCGGCTGTTATTAATAGCCGTATCGGTATTAATATTGGTCGTGAGGAAATGATTGCTACCTTACGTAGCCTGCAGTTTGAGGTTGCTGAAGAGGGGGAGAGCATGGTTATTACTGTGCCCAGCTGGCGTAGTGATGTAACCTGCAATGCGGATATTAGTGAAGAAATTGCCCGTATCCACGGTTTGGACCATATTGAATCCCACATGCCTGTTTTAGGTGTTGCTCAGGGTAAACAGCATATCGTAGAGGATGTAAAGGATTCCATCCAGGATTACATGGCAGCCGTAGGTATGAATGAGGTTATGACCTATACCTTCATCAATCCCTCTGCTTTTGATAAATTACAATTACCTGCAGATGATCAACGTCGTCAGGCTATTGAGCTGTTGAATCCTATTACCGACGAATTTAAGATTATGCGTACTACCATGGCTCCCAGCTTGTTGAGCGCAGCTGCTTATAATTTGGCACGTCAGCACGCCCAGGTTGCTATTTTTGAGGTTGGCCGCATTTTCCAACCTAAGGCTTTACCTTTAAAGGAAGCACCTGTTGAGAAATCCATGCTCTGTGCCGTACTTAGTGGTAAGGCAAATGAATTGAACTGGTGTTCCAGCCGTGATAATGTGGATTTCTATGATATGAAGGGTGTTTTGGAGGGATTGATGGACAAGCTTCAGCTTCATAATTATCAGCTGGTGCATTGTGCAGTGCCCTATCTCCATCCTGGCAAGAGCTGTGCCGTAGAAGTTGAAGGAAAAATTATCGGCTGGTTCGGTGAAGTGCATCCTCTGGCTGAAGAAGCCTTCGGTTTAGGTCAGACCACCTATATTCTGGAGCTGGAGGTTGAACCCCTGGTGGCTGCTGCTACTGCTGTACCCCAATATCAGCATTTAGCCAAGTATCCCAGCATGAGCCGTGATATTGCCGTTGTAGTACCTGTTGAGGTAACTAATGCAGAATTATCCTTGGCTATTCGTGAGCATGCAGGCGAGCTCTTGAAGGATGTAAAGGTATTCGATATCTACACTGGTAAGCAGGTTGCCGAGGGTTATAAGTCCATGGCCTTTAATTTGACCTATCAGGCTGAGGATAGAACTCTGACTGATGCAGAGGTAGATGCCAGCATGAAGAAGGTTCTGGCTGAGGTAAGCGAAGCTTACAAAGCTAAATTGAGAGATTAATAAATAAAAGATATCCACAGGTACAGTGTTTTCCTGTGGATATCGTTGTTGCTTCTGTTGATAACTTGACCATGTAAGTGGAAAAAAGTATTTACAAAGCATAAGAAAAGCCCCTACCAGAGCGGTAGGGGCTATTTTTTTACTAGGGGAAATTATTTCTTGAGATGTTTAGCAACCTGCTTGAAGGAGTAAGCAGCAGCCTGTAAGGTTTTTTCGATATCTTCCGGGCTATGAGCCAGGGATAAGAAATTGGTTTCAAATTGGGAAGGAGGCAGATAAATACCCTTCTCCAACATGCTGTGGAAATAAATTTTAAAGGCTTCCGGGTTACATTGTGTAGCACTTTCATAATCAGTAATGGGTTTGTCGCTAAAGAAAACAGTGAACATACTGCCTAAATGGTGTACTTGGACGGGGACCCCTGCTTCTGCAGCCGCTTTCTCCAGACCGGCAGTTAATTTAGCAGTAACAGCGGTCAGCTTATTGCATACATCGTTTTCTATCATATAGGTCAAAGCAGCAATGCCGGCATTCATGGCCAAGGGGTTACCGCTTAAGGTACCAGCCTGATACATCGGACCAGCAGGAGAAACCATCATCATGATTTCACGCTTGCCGCCATAGGCAGCAACAGGAAGGCCACCACCAATAACCTTGCCTAGACAGGTGATATCAGGGTCAATATTATAGAGGGACTGGCTGCCGCCCTGAGCACCTCTAAAGCCGCTCATAACCTCGTCACAGATAAGGAGGGCTCCGTGTTTTTTGGTAATTTTACGTACAAAATCCAGGAAGCCGTCATGGGGCAATACTAGACCCATATTACCGGGCGTCGGTTCCATGATAACAGCTGCGATTTCTTTACCCTTTTCAGCAAAAACAGCCTCCAAGGCAGTTTCATCATTAAAAGGAACAGTAATGGTATTCATGGCTACGCCTCTGGGAACACCGGGGCTGTCCGGTACGCCACAGGTGGTAGCACCGCTGCCGGCCTTGACCAGCAGGCTGTCGTGGTGACCGTGGTAGCAGCCGATAAATTTAACAATACTTTCACGTTTAGTATAGGCACGGGCCAGACGTAACGCACTCATGGTTGCTTCGGTACCGCTGTTAACAAAGCGTACCATTTCCACGGATTTGATCAGCTTGCAGATAAGCTTGGCCAGTTCTATTTCGGCAACGGTGGGGGCGCCATAGGAGGTACCGCGGTCCACGGCAGCTTTAATAGCCTTGGCAACACAATCAGGAACATGACCCATGAGCAGGGGACCGTAGGACATTACATAATCGATGTATTCATTACCGTCGATATCATAGATTTTGCTGCCCTTACCATTCTGGATGAAGGGCGGTACGCCACCTACACTGCGGAAGGAACGTACGGGGCTGTTTACGCCACCGGGAGTATATTCTTGTGCTTCAGCAAAGGCACGAGTAGATTTAGTAAGGTTTAACATGGCTGATCTCCTTTACTTATTCCTGTAACCATTTGGCAACGTCCAGAGCATGGTAGGTGATAATCATCTTGGCACCGGCACGTTTGAAGCCCAGCATGTTTTCCATAACGATACGTTTTTCATCAATCCAGCCCTTTTCGGCAGCTGCTTTGACCATGGCATATTCGCCACTGACGTTGTAAACGCACAAGGGCATATTAAACATTTCGTGAGCTCTTGCTACGACGTCCAGGAAAGCTAATGCAGGCTTTACCATGATGATATCTGCGCCTTCCTCAATATCCAGCTCAATTTCGCGCATAGCTTCATTGGTATTTGCAGGGTCCATCTGGTAGCCTTTACGATCGCCCTTGGAGGGAGCGGAATCCGCAGCCGCACGGAAGGGACCATAATAGGCGGAAGCAAATTTTGCAGAGTAGGCCATAATAGGAACATTGGTGAAGCCTGCCTCATCCAGAGCAGTACGGATGGCCTGTACATAACCGTCCATCATATTTGAGGGAGCAATGATATCTGCACCGGCACGAGCATGGGAAACCGCAACCTTAGCCAAAAGAGGAAGGGTGGCATCATTATTGACAGTGCATCCATTTTCTAAAACACCACAATGTCCATGTTCGGTGTATTCGCACAGGCAGACGTCAGTAGTAACAACCAGTTCGGGATATTTAGCCTTAATTAGTCTGCAGGCCTGTTGAACAGGCTCATTATCATCCCAGGCAGAGCTGCCCAGTGCATCCTTGTAGGAGGGAATACCGAAGAGGATAACGGAAGGAATACCTAGAGCCACTACCTCATCGATGCATTCCATCACCCGGTCCAGAGACCAGTGATAGTTGCCGGGTAGGGATTCGATTTCGTGTTTAATATTTTCGCCAGGAACGACGAAAATAGGGTAAATCAGATCTTTGACAGAAATAGTAGTCTCACAGATCATGCTACGTAAATTTTCAGTAGCACGTAAGCGACGGGGACGGTAAGTAGGGAATACCATGATAAATCACTCCTTGTAAGAATTTTCAATGGCGGTTACCAAGCCGTCAATAGTATATTCAGCAGCAGTAATAACTGGGTTTAAACCATTGGCTTTACAGGTAGCACCCGTAATGGGGCCGATGACTGCTGTTTTAACCTTAGTTAAAAGCTCTTTCTTTTGGCCTAACATATTTACCAGATTGGCAACAGTTGAGGAGCTGGTAAAGGTTACCATATCAATTTTACCTGCTTCGAGAGCTTGAATCAAGTCCTCGGCATTGGCACTATCGCAGATAGTTTCGTAAGCGGTTACCACATTTACTGTAGCTCCGGCGGCACGAAGAGCCTCGGGAAGGATTTCCCTGGCTACCTTAGCTCGAGGTAATAGAATTTTTTCACCGGCCTTGATTTCGCCTTTGAGCGCGTCAATCATTTCTTCGGCCTTATATTCAGCAGGAATGACATCAGCGATTAGGCCGTGGTGCTGCAAGGCCTTAGCAGTAGCAGAGCCGATAGCACCGATTTTGGCATGTGCTAAAGCGCGGGTATCCTTACCGGCAGCAGCCAGGCGTTCAAAGAAATATTTAACACCGTTGACGCTGGTGAAGAGCAGCCAACTGTAGCTTTTTATTTCTGCAATGGCCTGGTCTAGAGGGGCAAAGTCCGTAGTAGGAATAATCTTGATTGCTGGCAGCTCGGTAACACGAGCACCCAGCTCCTCTAATTTAGCGGTCAGCCTGCTGGCTTGTGCGCGGGCACGGGTAACAAGAATATGCTTGCCGAAGAGGGGTTTATTATCGAACCATTGTAGCTGGTCACGTAATTTTACTACTTCGCCTACTAAAAAGATAGCAGGTGGTTTTAAACCCTGTTTTTTTACATCGGCAGCAGCGTTACCTACGGTTGTAATTAAAGTTTCCTGATTGGGACGGGTGCCCCAACGGATAACAGCTGCAGGACAGTCTGCAGATCGGCCGTTGGCAATCAGCTGGCTGGAAATACGTTCAATGTTTTCTACACCCATCAGGAAAACCAAGGTATCCACGGAGGTAGCTAGGCCCTTCCAGTTGATAGTGGACTCACTCTTGGTGGGGTCTTCGTGTCCTGTGATAACGGCAAAGGAGGTTGCCACATGACGATGGGTAACAGGAATACCTGCATATTCAGCAACTGCAATAGCAGAGGTTACACCGGGGATGAATTCAAAAGGGAGACCTGCTTCGCGCAGCTCAATGGCTTCTTCACCGCCACGGCCGAAGACAAAGGGGTCGCCGCCCTTTAAACGAGCTACAATTTTACCTTCGGCAGCTAATTTTACTAAAAGCTTATTAATATCGGGTTGGCGCATGGTATGGTTTGCGCTGGCCTTGCCCACATAAATCATTTCTGCCTCCTTGCGGGCATAGGCGATAATACGAGGGTCTGCCAAACGGTCGTAGACAACTGCATCGGCAATTTCCAGGCAATGCTTAGCCTTCAGACCTAATAGACCAGGATCGCCAGGACCTGCACCAATCAAATAAACTTTACCCTTTTGTGTCATTTTATCACGACTCCTTATAAGATTTCTGCAAGAATTTCCTTGCCGCCATGGGCAAGCATTTTTTCACAAAGCTGTTTACCTAAAGCTACAGCATCAGTAGCCTCGCCGCTTATCCTATCGCGGAGAATGGTCCGACCGTCCAGGGAAGCGATAATAGCCTCCAGCTGTACGTTATTATTCTGTACTACGGCATGGACGCCGATGGGAACCTGACAACCGCCTTCAATAACATTGAGGAAGGAACGTTCAGCATCAGTAGCAATTTTAGTTTCCTGGTCAGTCAAAAAGTCCAACATGGTCCTAACCTCAAGATTATCCTGACGGCATTCAATTGCTAAGGCACCCTGGCCCACAGCCGGCAGGCAGACCTTATTAGGAATAATTTCTTTAATTCTGTCAGCATAACCCAAACGTTGCAGACCAGCAGAGGCTAGAATAATAGCATCCATCTGGCCCTCGTCCAGTTTACGTAGGCGGGTATCCACATTGCCTCGTAGGTCAACAATATCCAGGTCGGGATGAGCTGCTAAAATTTGGGCACGACGGCGGAGGCTGGAGGTACCGAGAATAGCATGGGGTGGCATTTCGGCTAAAGAAGAGTACTTATTGCTGACAAAGGCATCACCAACCGTAGCACGGGCAGTGATTGCGGCCAGGCATAAATCATCGGGTAAAACGGTGGGCATATCCTTAAGGCTATGCACGGCCAGGTCTATGGTGCCAGCCAATAATTCGTTTTCAATTTCCTTGGTAAAGAGACCTTTACCGCCAATTTTGGACAGGGGAACGTCTAAAATACGGTCGCCCTTAGTGACAATTTCCTTGAGGATTACTTCGCAATCTGGATACTGCTTACGTAGTAAGCTGGCAATATGTCGGCTCTGCCACATAGCCAGGAGACTTTTTCTAGTCCCAATCACTAATTTTGTTTTCATCACCAAATCCATCTCCCTCTTCGTCTAATAGGAATAATTCACAAATCATTTTTTTGTAGTGATCTTCAGTACTGGTACCTGCAGCGGTATTCATGGCAATCATGGGCTCACGCAGAAATTTATGTTCAATTCTTTGGGTCATTATATCAATAATATGGCGTTCCCGGTCAGTCAGTTTAGGCATTTTGATAAGGGCTTTTTTTAAGACCTTTTGTCGGAGAAAATTCATCTTATCGTGAAGCTGTACCATGACGGGACGCATGGTCAGATAGCGTAAGCGTTCCTTGAGGGAAACGATTTCCTCTTCGATAATCTGTGCCGCAGTGTAAGCCTCCTGGCTGCGGAAGCTTTTGTTGACATCCACTAAATTTTCTAAATCATCGATGTTGAAAAGAGTAATTCCTTCCATCTCTGCTAAAGCAGGGTCCACATCACGGGGAACGGCAATATCAATAATTACCAGCTTTTTGCCTACTCGCTGGGTCAGTAGGGGCTTCATGCCCTCTGCAGTCAGTACATAGTGAGGTGCACCGGTGGAGGTAATAATTATATCAGCCGTGGCAGCAGCGACATTCATCTGGGAGAACTGAATGGCTTGTCCATTAAATTTTTCCGCCATTTCCTGGGCATGGGCAAAATTACGATTGCTGACAATAATACTGCTGGCACCCTTATCAATCAAATGGCGGGCAGTCAGCTCGCTCATTTTACCGGCACCGAGAATTATAATTTTAGCATTAGTAATATCACCTAGTACGTCCATGGCTAAATCTACGGCAGCAGAGGAAACAGAAACACTGCTGTAGGCGATTCTCGTTTCCGTCCTTACCTTTTTACCCACGGCAATAGCCCTGTTCATCAGGGTATTCATAAAGGTATCGGTCATACCACTATTACGGGCTAATTGGTAGGCGACCTTAATCTGATTTAAAATTTGTCCTTCACCAATAATTAAGGAGTCCAGGCTGGCTGCTACGCGGAACAGGTGGCGGACGCAGTTCGTACCGGAAAGATTGTAGAAGTACTTACTATCATATTCTTCTCCAGCAACATGTTTAACAAGCTTCTTAATATAGGCAACGGCTTCACTCTTGTTTTCCATTACCATGTACAGCTCTGTACGGTTACAGGTGGAAAGGAGCATGGCTTCAGGAATATTATCGTAATTGCGCAAACGACGTAGAATTTTTTCTATTCTATCGGCGGTAAAATTAAAACGCTCACGAATTTCAACGGGAGCGGTTTTGTGATTGAGACCTAAAACAGTTAACTGCATGAATGATCTTCTCCTTTGCGGCAGTATAGTTATTCTCTTCTAAGAGATTGATAATTTCTTCTGTTAGAGCTTGACGCCAGAAGCTGGTGCGTGTAGCTGGGGTAGAAGGAAGCTTTTGTACCTCCTGACGTATTTCTTGTAAAAAATCGTTAAATTCAACCATAGCAGGTGTTAATTTATTATCTAGATATTTTTTTAGTAGCCTGGTATAGGCCGGCATTCCACCTGTAGCAATAGTAAGGGTAATATTTTCCTTGACCAGTGAGGCGGGTACGGTAAAATTACCCAGCTCCGGTTCTGTGACATTATTGCAGAGAAAAGGCGCCTGCCTAGTAACCTCCCTGTTGATGACTTTACTGTCAGTAGCAGCAATAACTAGAAAGGCATTATCCAGCTGCTGTGGCTGGTAGGTCTTTGCAATCAGGGTGCAGTGTGTCTGTCTCGTCGCTTCCTCAATTCCTGTAGTAAACTGGGGAGCAATGACGGTTACGCTGGCTCCAGCCTGTAGGAGACTATGAAGCTTTCTTTCGGCAACAGAGCCGCCACCGATGATAACACACTTTTTCCCTGTTAAATTTAACATAGTAGGATATGTGAATAAACGTCCTTTTTGATACATATTATCACCTATGCTTTATTGTGTTAGATTTTACTAAATACGTATAAATTCAACTTCTTCATAGTATCATATCTTGAGAAATACCGCAAGATATGATAAGCGTTTACCTAGGATATTAGCCGTAATCAAGGTTTTTTTCGTATTCTTTTTGGTGGAAATGACTCTTTTCCTATATTAGACTTTGCTAATCAGATTGCAAAGATAAGTAATTTGAAATTAGGTTCTAATTCTGAGCAGATAACCAATACTAAAAAGCAAAGCGCATCTCAAAATGAGATGCGCTTGGCAGCAGGTTGTTAATTTATTTTATTTAAAGAACAGAGCCCAATAACCTTGTACGAAAATATAGAGTACGATGAAGGGCAAAATATAGGTTGCATAAAAACGAATCCATTTAGGGAACTGAACACCATTACCGGTATCTGCTTCCTTAATGAAGTTATCCCAACCCCAACCATAGCGGCTGGTACAGAAGGCCAGGTATACCAGGCTACCGAGGGGCAGCAGGTTGTTGCTGACAATAAAGTCCTCAAAGTCTAAAATGCAGGAGCTGCCACCTAAAGGATGGAAATTACTCCATACATTGAAGCCTAAAATACAGGGCATGGACAGAACGATAATAGCTACCACACCAAGACGGATGGTTTTCTTTCTTTCCCAGTTGGTTAAATCACAAATGCAGGAGGTGATATTTTCAAATACTGCAATAACGGTGGACATAGCCGCAAAGAGCATGAAAAGGAAGAACATAGCTCCCCAAAATTGACCGCCGGGCATAGCATTAAATACATTGGGCAGGGTGACGAACAACAGGCTGGGACCACTGCCAGGAGTGATACCGAAGCTGAAGCAAGCCGGGAAAATAATTAAGCCAGAGGTAATGGCTACGAAGGTATCCAGAGCCATAATATACATTGCTTCACCAGTCAAGCGTTGTTCCTTACCGATGTAGCTGCCGAAGATGGCTAAAGCGCCGATACCCAAGCTTAAGGTAAAGAAAGCTTGACCCATGGCAGCGAAGATAACTTCCTGCAGACCATGTTCTTCAATTTTACTGAAATCGGGGTAGAGGTAGTATTCCAGGCCAGCAGAGCTGTTAGGTAACATAATGGAATTAACTGCCAGAACCAACATCAAAATTAACAGGAAGCTCATCATAACCTTGGTGATACGCTCTACACCCTTTTGCACACCTAGGTAGCAGACACTGAAGCAGACCAAAACGATGATAACCATATTTAAGGTCATGGTCAAAGGATCAGTTAATAAGTTGCCAAAAATAGTACCGACTCCTTTGGCATCTAAGCCTACAAAATCGCCTGCCATCATTTTGTAGAAATAATACAGCATCCAACCGGACACAGTAGTGTAGAACATCATTAAAAAGATGTTACCAGTAATAGCACCATATTTGTACCAGTGCCACTTCGTTCCCTTAGGTTCTAAGACGTCAAAGGAAAGAGCGGCGCTATGTACACTAGCGCGACCTACGGCGAATTCGGAAACCATAATAGGTAAACCGAGGATTAAAAGGAATAATAAATAAATGAGTACGAAGGAAGCACCGCCATACATACCGGTAATAAAAGGGAAGCGCCAAACGTTACCTAAGCCAATTGCGCAACCGGCAGAAATGAGGATGAAACCCAAACGTGATGAAAATGTTTCTCTCTCCATAACAAACATCCTTTCCTAAAATAATTTACATTAAATATAAAATATAAGATATATTATAAAATATTTTTCTGTAAATTGCAATGAAAATATATGTAACACAAGCTACATTTTGTGCATAAAAACTTAAATAATTTATTCTAAGCAAAGCTAGGCAATGAGTATAGATGATGATAAAATAATAAATAATAATAATTAAAATGACTCCCGCTATTTGGAAAGAGAGGAAGTAGATAAAAATGAAGTTAGTTTCTTGGAATGTAAACGGCTTGAGAGCATGTATGAATAAAGGCTTTGCAGATTTTTTTGCGGCAGAGGATGCAGATATATTCTGTGTACAGGAAACCAAGATGCAGAGGGAACAAGCAGAATTTATTTTTCCCGGTTATGAGGAATACTGGAATAGTGCTGAAAAGAAAGGTTATTCCGGTACTGCTATTTTTACTAAGCAGACACCCCTAAAGGTTACTTATGGTCTAGGTATGGAAGAGCATGATAAGGAGGGACGTGTCATTACGGCAGAATATGAGGATTTCTATCTGGTAACTGTTTATACGCCTAATTCAAAACGCGAATTACTGCGTTTAGATTATCGTATGGTCTGGGAAGATGTTTTCCGTGAATATTTATTAGAATTGGATAAAAAGAAGCCTGTTATTTTTTGCGGTGATTTAAATGTAGCTGCAGAAGAAATAGATTTGAAGAATCCTAAGACTAATCATAAGAATGCCGGCTTTACCGATGAGGAAAGAGCTAAATTCCGTGAGCTGAAGGCAGCCGGCTTTGTAGATACCTTCCGCTATCTGTATCCTGATACTGTGAAATACAGCTGGTGGAGCTACATGTTTAAGGCAAGAGAAAAGAATGCCGGTTGGCGTATCGATTATTTTATGGTTTCCGAACGTATTAAGGACAAGGTAAAGGCCGCTGAGATACGTAATGATATTTTTGGTAGTGACCATTGCCCTGTCAGCATTGAGATTAATTTTTGATAGGATGATGTAAAATGGATTTTAAAATTCAGGCTCCCTTTCAGCCTTCAGGAGATCAGCCCCAGGCTATTGAAAAGCTGGCTGCTGGTATAAAGCAGGGTCTGCGCACACAGGTACTTTTAGGTGCAACCGGTACGGGGAAAACCTATACTATTGCCCAGGTAATAAATAAGATACAAAAGCCTACGCTAGTGATTGCCCATAATAAAACTCTGGCGGCCCAGCTGGCCAGTGAATTGAAGGTCTTTTTCCCGGAAAATGCGGTGGAATACTTTGTTTCCTATTACGACTATTATCAACCGGAGGCTTATATACCCCAGTCCGATACTTATATAGAAAAGGATGCTTCCATTAATGATGAAATTGATAAGCTGCGCCACTCCGCTACCAGTGCGCTCTATGAGCGTAGAGATGTTATTATCGTGGCCAGTGTATCCTGTATATATGGTCTGGGGGCGCCGCAGGATTATTACGATATGGTACTTTCCCTGCGCCTAGGACAAACCGTTTCCCAAAGAAAAATTTTGGAAAAGTTGGTGGATATCCAGTACAATCGTAATGATATTGATTTTAAACGTGGTACCTTTAGAGTACGTGGTGACGTGATAGAGGTTATTCCTGCCGGCTATGGTGAGAAAGCTATCAGAATCGAGCTTTTCGGAGACGAGGTTGATGCCTTGGTAGAATTTGACGTACTTACAGGTGAGGTATTGGCAAAACGTAATCATGTAGCTATTTTCCCGGCCTCCCACTATGTTACCAGTCGTGAAAATCTGGAAAGAGCCATGGGGGACATCCGGATGGAGCTGGACGAAAGATTACAGGAGCTGAAGGCTGATTTTAAAGGTCTGGAGGCGCAACGACTGGAACAGCGGACTAACTATGACTTGGAAATGATGAATGAAATGGGCTATTGCTCCGGTATTGAGAACTATTCACGTCATTTAGCAGGACGTAAGGCTGGCGAGCCCCCCTTTACTCTAGTGAACTATTTCCCCAAGGATTTTCTTCTGGTTATTGATGAATCCCACGTAACCCTGCCTCAGATTAGGGCTATGTACGCTGGTGACCGGTCCCGTAAGGAAATGCTGGTGAACCATGGCTTCCGCTTACCCTCTGCTTTTGATAATAGACCGTTGACTTTCGACGAATTTCAGGAGCAGATCAACCAGGTGATTTACGTTTCTGCAACTCCTGCTAAATATGAGCTGGAGCAGACACAGCAGACGGTGGAACAGATTATCCGTCCCACGGGCCTGTTGGACCCGCAAATTGAAATTAGACCGATTAAGGGGCAGATTGATGATCTTCTTGGTGAAATCCATAAGGTAGCGGCTGCGGGCGAAAGAGTTCTGGTAACGACTTTGACTAAACGTATGGCTGAGGATTTAACAGAGTATTTAAAGCAGGCTGGAGTTCTGGTCCGTTATCTTCATTCTGAAGTTGCTACCATTGACCGTGCCCTGATTATAGATGAGCTTCGTGAGGGTAAGTTTGATGTGCTGGTAGGCATTAATCTGCTGCGTGAGGGACTGGACCTGCCGGAGGTTTCTCTTATCGCTATTTTAGATGCGGATAAGGAGGGCTTTCTGCGTTCTGATACAGCTATGATTCAGACCATTGGCCGTGCTGCCAGAAATGAGCATGGCCGGGTTATTATGTACGCAGATAGGATCACGGATAGCATGCGTCGGGCTATTGATGAAACAGAACGTCGCCGGGAAAAGCAGCAGGCTTATAATAAAGCACATGGTATTACTCCCCGTACTGTTTATAAGGAACAGCGCCATCTGATTAAGCTGACCAAGGTGGCGGAGGAGAACCAGACCCTAGAATACACGGCTAAGGCCTTGCAGAAGAAGTCCAAACGAGAGCTGCAGCTATTGGCCCGTACCTTGGAAAAGCAGATGCAGGAAGCGGCCAAGGTTTTGGATTTCGAAGCAGCGGCAGAGCTGCGTGATAAACTCATCCTCCTAAAGGGTCAGTTGGGAGAAAAATTGGAACTGAAGAAGAAAAGGTAATTTTGTACAGGTGTTAAAATGCAGGAAAAATTAATTATCAAGGGTGCACGACAGCATAATTTAAAAAATATAAATGTGGAAATACCTCGTGACAAGCTGGTAGTTATTACTGGTTTATCCGGCAGTGGTAAATCCTCCTTGGCCTTTGATACCATCTATGCTGAGGGACAACGTCGCTATGTGGAATCTCTTTCCACCTATGCTCGTCAGTTCCTGGGGCAGATGGATAAGCCGGATGTGGATTATATTGAAGGTCTGAGCCCGGCTATTTCTATTGACCAGAAAACTACCAGTCGTAATCCACGCTCCACTGTGGGTACTGTAACGGAAATTTATGACTACCTCCGCTTACTTTTCGCTCGTGCCGGTGAGCCTCATTGTCCTCAATGCGGTAAGCTGATTGAGCAGCAAAGTGTACAACAGATAGTGGAAAAGGTGCTGGAGCTGGAGCAGGGGACAAGATTTATGGTTATGGCGCCACTGGTCCGTGGCCGTAAGGGTGAGCAGGTTAAGATATTGGATGACATGCGGCGTGCCGGTTATGTGCGTATGTACATTGATGGTGAAGTCCGTACTTTGGATGAAGAAATAAAATTAGATAAAAATAAAAAGCATAACCTTTCTGTGGTTATTGACCGTCTGGTAGTGCGAGAGGGTATCCAGCAGCGGTTGGCTGATTCTGTAGAAACAGCTTTAAAGCTGGCAGAAGGCTTTGTAGAAATTAATATTTTAGGGGAGCAGGGAGAAATTCAGCTTTTCAGCGAGCATTTTTCCTGTAATGATTGTGGTATCAGCTTACCGGAGATTGAACCACGTCTTTTTTCCTTTAACAATCCCTATGGAGCCTGCCCTGCTTGTACTGGCTTGGGTATGAATATGGAATTTGACCAGGCTCTGATTATTCCTGATCCTAGTAAAAGCTTTGCCGAGGGCGTGATTAGTTCCTTTAGTACTAATTTGAATTCCTACCGTATGCGTCAGCTGGTTGCTGTTTTGGATGCAATGGGCTATACCATGGAAACTACTTGGGAAACTTTACCGAAAAAGGTACAGCAGCAGCTTTGGGAGGGTACGGGCGAACGTAAATATACCTTCTGGTATGAAAATTTAGCAGGTGAAAATCGCCAGCATGAAACCACCTTTGATGGTATTCTACCCATTATGAAAAAACGTTATCGAGAAGCTTTTTCTGACAGCATGCGCCAGGATTTAGAGGAGTTTATGACCAGCTCGCCCTGTCCAGTCTGTCAGGGCAGCCGTCTCAAGACGGAGGCATTAGCTGTTTTGGTAGGCGGAATGAATATCTGTCAGGTGACAGCTATGACGGTACGGGATTGTTTGGCTTTCTTTAAAGGTCTTAAGCTGAACCGTAGACAGCAGCTTATTGCAAAGCAGGTTTTAAAGGAAATTATTGCCCGTTTAAAATTTTTGAATGACGTAGGTCTGGATTATCTGACCCTGGATCGCAGTGCCGGTACCCTGTCCGGTGGTGAGGCCCAACGCATCCGTTTGGCTACCCAGATAGGTAGTGGCTTAACCGGTGTCCTTTATATTTTGGACGAGCCCAGTATTGGACTTCATCAACGGGATAATGGTAAGCTTTTGGAAACCCTTAAGCATTTACGGGATCTGGGGAATACCCTCATTGTGGTTGAGCATGATGAAGAAACCATGTACACTGCTGATGAAATTATCGATATTGGACCCGGGGCCGGTGAACATGGAGGCCAGGTGGTAGCACAGGGCACAGCAGAAGAAATTAAGCAGGTAAAAGGCTCTATCACCGGACAATATCTAAGCGGACGTAAATTTATTCCTGTACCCAAGGTCAGAAGAGAGGGTGACGGACGTTTCCTGACCATCAAGGGAGCTAGGGAAAATAATTTGAAGAATATTGATGTTTCTATACCCTTAGGTGTTTTCACTGTAATAACCGGTGTTTCCGGTAGTGGTAAATCCACCCTGATTAACGACATCCTATATAACTCTCTGGTCTCAAAGCTTTATGGTGCGCGTTTGCGCCCTGGTAAGCACGATGGTATTGAGGGGCTTCATTATATGGATAAGGTAATTAATATTGACCAGTCGCCTATTGGGCGGACGCCTCGTTCCAATCCTGCCACCTATACAGGTGTTTTTGACTCCGTTCGTGAGCTGTTTAGCCAGACGAATGAGGCTAAAATGCGTGGCTATAAGCCGGGACGCTTTAGCTTTAATGTCAAAGGGGGACGTTGCGAGGCCTGCAAGGGTGATGGTGTCAATAAAATAGAGATGAATTTTCTACCCGATGTGTATGTACCCTGTGAGGTTTGCCACGGCGCCCGCTATAATAGGGATACCCTAGAGGTTCATTACAAGGGTAAGTCCATTGCTGAGGTTTTGGATATGACTGTTACTGAGGCTTTGGAATTTTTCAAAAATCTTCCCCGCATCGCTCGTAAGCTGGAGGTGCTGGAGGATGTAGGCTTGGGTTATATCCATTTAGGCCAGGCGGCTACCACTCTTTCCGGTGGTGAAGCCCAGCGTGTAAAGCTGGCTACGGAGCTGTCACGTCGTAGCACGGGCCGGACCATGTATATTCTGGATGAGCCTACTACAGGTCTTCATATTGCCGATGTCCATAAGCTGCTGGATGTCCTACAGCGCCTGGTGGAGGCTGGTGACAGCGTGGTGGTTATCGAGCATAATCTGGACGTAATTAAGACGGCGGATTATCTCATTGATTTAGGTCCTGAGGGCGGTGATAAGGGTGGTACCCTGGTGGCTTGTGGCACACCGGAGGAGGTAGCTAAGGTAAAAGCCTCCTATACTGGTAAGTATGTGAAGCTGGCTCTGGCTCAGGCGAAAAAGAATGGGTGGTATCAATGATTGCCGAAAATTTTAGTGAAAGCATCCGTCAGGCCCTAGCTGTTCTACCACAGAAACCCGGTGTTTACCTGATGCATGACGCCGAGGGAAAGGTGATTTACGTCGGCAAGGCTGTTATTTTAAAAAATAGGGTGCGGAGCTATTTTCGTAATTTAGCCTCTCACACTCCTAAGGTAAAAGCTATGGTGGCCAAAATTGCGGAGATTGAAACCATTGTTACCAGCTCCGAGGTGGAAGCTTTAATTCTAGAATGTAATCTGATTAAAAAATATCGTCCTCGGTATAATATTATGTTAAAAGACGATAAGACCTATCCCTATCTGAAGGTAACGAACGAGGATTTTCCCCGTCTACTTATGACTAGACGCAAACAGAAGGATGGAGCCCGCTATTATGGCCCCTATGCAGATGCGGGAGCCATGCATGCTACGGCAAAGCTGCTGAAGAAAATGTTTCCCCTACGGACCTGTCGTAATATGAATGTAGACAGGCCCTGTTTAAATTACCATATTAAGCGTTGCCTGGCGCCCTGTGCAGGATTGGTGTCTCAAGCAGAATATGCAGGGATGATTAAATCAGTCTGTATGGTATTGGACGGTAAGACAACGAAACTGGAGCGTGATTTAAAAAAACGCATGCAGGAGGCAGCTGAGGAATATGCCTTTGAGGAAGCGGCTCGTCTGCGGGATCAGCTGCAGGCGGTAACCAAGCTGAATGAGGAGCAGAAGGCTGTAACTAATAATGGCGGCGATATGGATGTCGTAGGCTTTAGCCAGGATATGACAGGTATCTGTCTACAGCTGTTCTTTATCCGTCAGGGAAAGCTTTTAGGTAGGGAAAGCTTCTTCCTGCCAAATGATGGGGAGACGGAACAGGCAGTAGTTACAGCCTTTTTGAAGCAGTATTACAACGATGCAAGCTATATCCCTAAGGAGATTGTGCTGACCGTGTTGCCTGAGGAAGAGGAGCAGCAGCTGTTGAAAATCTGGTTGACGGAACGAGCTGGACGGAAGGTGGAGCTTTTTGTTCCCCAAAGAGGTACCAAGCGTGATTTACTGCAGATGGCCAAGGAAAATGCGCAGAAGCTTTTGGATGAACGTCTACGTAAGGGAAGTCTGTCCTTAAAGGATGATGTTCAGGCGGCAGAGGAGTTGCAGCGGATTTTGGGCTTGGAGCATTCCCTGGAACGGATGGACTGCTTTGATATTTCCCATACCCAGGGTAGTGAGACGGTAGCCTCCATGACAGTTTTTCGCAATGGTACAGCTAGTAAAAAGGATTATCGTAAATTTAAAATTCGTTCTGCTGAGGGAAAGCCGGATGACTTTAAATCCATGCAGGAGGTAGTCTATAGACGTTATAAGGATTATGAGGATTTACCTAATCTGGTGGTTATTGATGGTGGTAAGGGCCAGTTGAGCTCAGCCCTGGAGGTTATCCGGGGACTGGGGCTACATGACCTACCCGTAGTCAGTCTGGCGGAACGTGAGGAAGAAATCTTTGTGCCTGGTCGTAGTGAAAGTATTTATCTAAATCGTGATTCAGCAGCACTACATCTTATCCAGCGTATTCGTGACGAGGCCCATCGCTTTGCTATTACCTACCATCGCAAGCTGCGTAGTAAACGCAACATGGTTTCCATTCTGGACCATGTGGAGGGGATTGGCCCCAAGCGACGGCAGGAGCTATGGAAGGCCTTTAAAAGTTTGGAGGCCATGAAGCAGGCTTCCGTGGAGGAATTGGCGGCTGTGGAAAGTATGAATAAGGTAGCTGCTCAAAGCCTGTATGATTTCTTTCGTTTAGCACTGCCAGAAAAGAAGGAGGCCCTGCGCTAGTACTAGCTCCTGGTAAAATATATAGTTTTGTGTTAAAATATAATCGGGACTCGTGTAAGAAAGGAGCTAATATTATGAAAAAATTTGTTTGTAGCGTTTGTGGCTATATTTATGATCCAGAGGTTGGCGATCCGGATAACGGCGTAGAAGCAGGTACTGCTTGGGAGGATGTTCCTGAGGATTGGGTATGCCCTCTTTGCGGCGTAGGTAAGGATATGTTTAACGAAGAAGAATAAAAACAATGGTCCCTGTGTATTTTTTACACAGGGATTTTTTTACGAAAAAAGCGCTGGCTACTTATGTAGTCAGCGCTTTTCTTTTAGCGGTGTTCAGATTGTTGTACCATTGGTCAGGTGGACTACTTCAGCAGCTGCAGCTGCTGCATCCTCCTGGGAGATGTAATCGTATTTTACCATTTGTTTTAATACTAATTTTTGTCTTTGCTTACAGCCATCAGGATTTTCCAAGGGATTAAGCGCAGAGGGAGCATAGGGGAGGGAGGCAATAATAGCTGATTCTGCTAGAGTAAGCTGGCTGGCCTCCTTGTCGAAATAGATGGTACTGGCTTCAGCTAGGCCTGTAGCACCAGCACCAAAGTAAGTAGTATTCAGATAAATTTCTAAAATTTCATCTTTAGGATATTTTTCCTCCAGCATAAAGGACAGAATGGCTTCTTCAACTTTACGGGATAAATGCTGTTCCGGGGAAAGGAAAAGGTTTTTTACCAGTTGTTGGGTTAAAGTGCTGCCACCCTGGACAATTTCTCCTTCGGTCATATTTACCAAGAAGGCGCGCATTACACCTTCTGCAGATAAGGCACCATGCTCGTAAAAGTTATGATCTTCAATAGCGACGAGGGCATCCTTGGCATATTGGGGGATATTTTCCTTAGCCAGCCAGTGTGGACTCTCGTGATAGGGCTCAATGGCTTCCTCTAAATTAAAAGCTAGATAGAACTTTTGTGCGGCTTCAGGCCATTCCTCCTGGGGTGGAAGCAGGGAGAGAACTAGTCCTTGGGCCGCTTCTTTATCATGTTCTTCAATTTTTAGGTCGGGAGCTTCAGGCAGCTTATCAGCTTCTTTGTCCATTTCAAAAAAACTTAAGCCGCAAAAAATAACAATAGCGATAATGATTGTTCTTAGCATAAATACCTCACTTATATAACAAATTGCTTTGTAGTCCTAGCTCTATTGTAGCAAGAATGATAATATTTAGCAAAGCACAATAGAATATATTTTGGAAGTAGGAGAAGTATTTGACTAATGCTGTATAAAAATAATAAGGTGCCATAAAAATGCATAAATGCAAGAATATGCAGGAATTGTATATTTACTGTAAAAAACTTTACAATAAAATACTAAAAAAGAGAGTGCAAAAGAAGAAAAATACTTGAGAATTAAGCTTTTAAAAGGAGACTAAACCAAAAATCATTGGAAACAATCTGTAACCATGTGCTGTAAAAATAAGGAGCCTTGGATGCAGAAAAACAATTGTTGAAAAAATATTCTAGAAAAATGAATAAAAACACTGGACAAATAAAAAAAAGCTGTTATAATAAACTACAACAACTTGAAAAAATATTCACAAATAATGAATAAAAATATGGGAGGAATCAATTATGAAAAAAGAAGATATTAAAAAAGTAGTGTTGGCATATTCTGGTGGTTTGGATACTTCTATTATCATTCCCTGGTTAAAGGAAAATTACAATAACTGTGAGGTTATCGCAGTTTGTGCCGATTTGGGTCAAGGAGATGAATTGAATCTTGTTCATGACAAGGCTTTGAACTCCGGTGCCAGCAAATGCTATATCTTAGATTTAAAGGAAGAATTTATTGCTGATTATGTATGGCCTGTTGTAAAGGCTGGTGCAGTTTATGAAAAGAAATATCTTTTGGGTACTTCCTTTGCACGTCCCTTAATCGGTAAAAAATTAGTAGAGATTGCTGAAGCAGAAAATGCGGATGCTATTGCCCATGGTGCTACTGGTAAGGGTAATGACCAGGTTAGATTTGAACTTGCTATTAAAGCCTTAGCTCCACAATTGGCTATTATTGCACCTTGGAGAGAATGGACTATTAAATCTCGTGATGAAGCCATTGATTTTGCTAATGCCCATCATATTCCCATTCCGGTAACCAAAGAGCACGATTATTCCATGGATAAGAATATGTGGCATTTGAGTCATGAGGGCAGTGATCTGGAAGATCCCTGGAATGCACCCAAGGATGAGCTTTTCATTGTTACCAATATTCCGGAAAAAGCTCCTGATAAGAAGGAATATGTAGAACTGGAGTTTGAGAAGGGTGTTCCCGTAGCTGTTAATGGAACTAAGCTAAGTCCTGCAGCGATTGTAGAAACTTTGAATACTATTGGTATCCGGAATGGTGTAGGTATCACTGATATGGTTGAGGATCGTCTGGTAGGTATGAAATCCCGTGGTGTTTATGAAAATCCGGCGGGCTCCATTATCTACTATGCTCACAACGAGTTGGAAAATTTGTGCCTTGACAGAGCTACCCAGAGCTTTAAGCAGATTGCAGCCATCAGATATTCTGAATTGGTTTATGATGGAATGTGGTTCAGTCCATTAAGAGAGGCATTGGCTGCTTTTGTTGACGAAACCCAACAAACCGTAACAGGTGTAGTAAAACTGAAGTTATATAAGGGAAATATCATCAGTGCAGGTGCTAAATCTCCTTATTCTCTGTATAGTCAGGAATATGTAACCTTTGGTGAGGATGAAGTATATAATCAGGCAGATGCTAATGGCTTTATTAATCTTTTCGGTCTGCCGCTGAAAGTAAGAGCGTTAATGAAAAAAGGAATGTTGAAGTAATGGCCAAATTATGGGGGGGCAGATTTAGCAAAAATACAAATGAGCTGGTGGATGCTTTTAATGCATCCATCGACTTTGACCAACGCTTATATCATGAGGATATCCGGGGCAGCATCGCGCATGCGACCATGCTGGCCGACTGTGGTATTATTCCAGCTGAAGACGGCACGAAAATTGTCGCAGGGCTGCAAGAAATTCTCCAGGAAATTGAAGCAGGTGCTTTTCATTTTGATACCGCCTTAGAGGATATCCATATGAATATTGAGGCAAGGTTGACGGAAAAAATTGGTGCTGCTGGTGCTAGACTACATACTGCCCGTAGTCGTAATGATCAGGTGGCTCTAGATATGCATATGTATGTGAAAAAAGAAGTAGCAGAGATTGCTCACCTGTTATGGAATTTTGAAGAGGCTCTTTTAAAGGTAGCTAAGCAGCATAATAAGACTCTGATGCCAGGTTATACCCATTTGCAAAGAGCGCAGCCCATTACCTTTGCTCACCATCTCTTAGCTTATTTTAATATGCTGCAAAGAGATTTCCGCCGCCTACAGGGCGTTTGGGAGGGTGCGGATATGATGCCTTTGGGAGCAGGGGCTATTGCCGGTACTACCTTTCCTATTGACCGTTTTGCCGTAGCGGAACAGCTGCATTTTGGAAAGGTATATGCTAATAGCATGGATGCAGTTAGTGATCGTGACTATGTAATTGAGTTTCTTTCCTTTGCTTCAATCCTGATGCTTCATCTCAGCCGTCTAAGTGAGGAGGTTTGTTTGTGGAGTAGTACGGAATTTGGCTTTATTGAGTTAGATGATGGCTTTGCTACTGGCTCCTCCATGATGCCTCAGAAGAAAAATCCGGATATTGCTGAATTAGTAAGGGGTAAAACGGGTCGTGTATATGGGCATTTACAAGCTCTGCTGGTGACAGTGAAGGGGTTGCCGCTTACCTATAACAAGGATTTGCAGGAAGATAAAGAAGGGCTGTTTGATGCTATTGATACAATCAAATTCAGCTTGACTGTTTATAGGGATATGCTTTTGACGATGATCGTAAATGTAGATAGGATGCAGGAGGCCGTGAGTAAGGATTTCTCCAACGCCACGGATTTGGCTGATTATCTGGTACGTAAGGGGGTGCCCTTCCGTAAGGCCCACGAGGTCGTGGGCAAATGTGTCGCTCATGCCATTTTACAGGGCAAATTCCTTCCGGAAATTAGCCTGACTGAATATCAGCAGTTTTCACCTCTTTTCGAGGCTGATCTGTTGGAGGTCTTAAAGCCGGAAAATTGTGTAGCTGCCCGCCAATCCTATGGTGGACCCGCCTTTGGTGAGAACGCTAAACAGTTTACTATGGGTGAAAAAATTCTACAGCAGCAGCGGACTGTTTTGCAGGATTTTCATGACAATTTGTAAATTTTATTAAAAAACCACATTTATCACTAGTTGGTAAATGTGGTTTTTTCTATTCTGTGATATAATACATACTGATATACTGGTGTTGCAGAGATAGGAAGGTGAAATTTGTGCTGGTACAGATGCAGGCGCTTTTAGCGACTATTGGTATTGGTGATATCGTTGATATTGCCGTAGTGGCCTATTGCTTGTATAGACTATATACCATGCTGAAAAATACTCGTGCAGCCACTCTGCTGAAGGGTATTGTGGCCTTGGTCTTAGGTATGTTTTTTTGTAAATGGATGCACTTACATGTTATTAGCTGGCTTTTGGAAAAAAGCATGACTATTATCATGGTAGCTTTGCCCGTGGTTTTTCAACCAGAGTTGCGTCGTGCCTTGGAGCAGATTGGTAGCGGACGTCTGTGGCGTAAGGGGATCGCGTTGGATGAAGAAGAGGCTCAGGAGCTGTTGAATTCTGTGGCTAAGTCCGTAGTTAATTTAAGCCGTCGCAAGGTAGGTGCTTTGATGGTTTTTGAAAGAGGTACCGGCCTTGAAGAGCGTATAGAAACTGGTGTGGCGCTGGATGCCTTGGTCAGTGATGGTTTAATTATCAATATTTTTGAAAAGGATACCCCGTTGCACGATGGTGCGATTATTATTCGTGGTCAGCGTATTGTGGCGGCCAGCTGTATACTGCCCTTGACTGAGAATCGTAATTTAAGCCAGGAGTTGGGTACACGTCATCGTGCCGGTATAGGTATTTCAGAGCAGTCCGATGCTGTAGTCCTTATGGTCAGTGAAGAAACTGGTACGGTTTCTGTTGCCCGCAATGGCGAATTGATGCGTTATTTGCGTGCCGATGATGTCAAGGAAATACTTTACAATGAATTATTCAAAAAAAATCAAAATGTGAAGGAAAGCTTCGTTGACAAGCTGATGCAATGGAGGGGGGAGAAAAAATGAGCTTTTTCGAGGACCTCTTTAAAAAAGAAAATATTATACCCCGTATTATTTCCCTCATAGCCGCCTGCACCTTGTGGGTATATATTATGATGGAACAGAATCCCATTGTAGAGCGTTATTACAGTATTCCCCTGGAAAAGCATAATTTGGCAGACAGTGTGGAGGCTTATGATATGCCCAGTGCTGTCAATGTCCAGGTACGTGCTTCCCGCATGGTGCTGGATGATAAGAGCAAAAGGGATATTAGAGCTTATGTAGATTTTAGTGGTACAGAGGTCGGCAGTTATAAGCTGCCCATTCATGTGGAGTTTAAAAATGGCGAGGTTCTTTCTGTTAACCCGAAGGAGGTCAGTGTTCATGTTGACGCTATTCAGGAGCAAGAGGTGCCCGTGGTTATCCGTGTTGTGGATAATAGTGACGAGGATTTGACGATTCGTAATGAGGGGGCCGAAATAGGCCGTGCTACTATTAAGGGTCCTAGCAGTGGCCTTGAAAGGGTATCCGAGGTTATCGCGCCCATAGATATTTCCAATCATCGGGAAAATTTCCAGACCCAGTGCCGTTTGTTGGCTGTGGATGCTAATAGTGTAGCCGTGGATGATATAATTATTGCTCCTGAGACCGTTGATACAGAGGTAGTTATCGTAAGGAAGCTTTTAACCGTAGATTTACCTGTGGAGGTCAGCTATGTGGGCGACCTACCTCAGGGTATGGAGGTAGCAGATATTGTTCACGAGCCACAGAGTATTACTGTTACTGCGTCTCCTTCAGCTTTGAAGAATGTTAAGGTACTGCATACCCTGCCCGTGGATATTTCTGGCATTGTTAAGGGAGAACAGGTCAGCACTAATGTCATCTTACCCAATAAGGTTATCGCGGCTAATAAGGTTATTCAGGTACATCTGAAAGAATAGAGAAAGGTAAAGCTGATGAAGTTAAAGATAAATAATGTGCGTATTGCTTTAGCGCATGAGGTAAGTCTGGCTAGAGCGGTTAGTAAAAAATTGAATCTGCCGCCTAACTGTATAGCTCAGCTGCAGCCCGTCCGTAAGGCAGTAGATGCCCGTAAAAAGGATAATGTCTGCCTCAACTATCATGTGCTGGCAGAAGTGGATGCCACCAAAAAGCAGTTACAGCGGTTACTCAATGATAGGGACATTAGTCTTTTTGAAGAAAAACAGGCCCAACCTCCCAAATTGGGAACTCTGCCGTTGAGCGCACCTCCTGTAGTGATTGGTGCTGGGCCTGCTGGCCTGCTGGCGGCTTTGGAGCTGGCAAAGTATGGTTATCAGCCCCTGCTTATTGAGCGGGGCAAACCTGTGACCCAGCGTGTGGATGATGTCAGCCTTTTTTGGCGGACAGGTGAGTTTAATCCTGTCTCCAATGTGCAGTTTGGTGAGGGTGGCGCAGGTACCTTTTCTGATGGTAAGCTGACTACTCGTGTTAATGATCCTGTAATGCAGGATATTTTACAGACCTTTGTTGCTGCTGGAGCTCCCGACAATATCCTTTGGGAGCAGAAGCCCCATGTGGGTACGGATAAGCTGAGAGCTATGGTTACCGGTTTAAGTAGGCAGATTAAGGCCTGGGGTGGCAAAATTATTTATGAATCCCAGGTAACAGACTTACTAATTAAAAATAATACTGTTACCGGTGTTGTACTGCAGACTGGAGAAAAAATTTCAGCTGGAGCCGTGGTCCTGGCCTGTGGGCATAGTGCTCGTGACACCTACCAGCTTTTGGCGGCTAAGGGGGTGGGGATGACCAGCAAGCCCTTTGCGATTGGCGTACGGATTGAACATCCTCAGGAGTTGATTGATAAGGCTCAGTATGGTAATTTTGCGGGACATAGGCTTCTTGGTGCTGCTGATTACGCTTTAGTTTATCACGCACCTGACAAACGGAGGACGGCTTATTCTTTCTGCATGTGTCCTGGTGGTCTGGTAGTAGCTGCTGCTTCTGAAGCTGGTGGAGTGGTGGTTAATGGTATGAGTATGTACCAGCGCGATAGTGGAGTTGCTAATAGTGCTCTGGTAGTCAATGTGGATAGTCAGGATTTTGGCAATAATCCTTTGGCAGGCATTGAGTTTCAGCGCAGGTATGAGCGCTTAGCTTATGCTGCTGGTGGCAGTAGTTATGTAGCACCAGCACAGAATTTTGCCAGCTTCCTTAAGGAGGGGACGCCTTCCTTGGCCAGTCTGGCTACGGCTACCTATCGGCCCCGTATTGTATCTTATTCCCTAAGTAAGGTATTACCTAATTACGTAGTGGAAACGCTACGGGCAGGTATTACCAGCTTTGGTCGTAAGCTGCAGGGCTATGACGATGGTGGCGCCTTATTAACGGGTGTTGAAACGCGTACCTCTGCTCCCGTACGGATTGTACGGCAGCGTGATACTTTAGTTTCAGAGACCCATGATTTGCTTTATCCCTGTGGGGAGGGGGCAGGCTATGCCGGTGGCATTATGAGTGCTGCCCTAGACGGATACCATGTAGCGCGAGCTATTATGGAACGTTTTGCTCCCTTAAAATAAATTAAACGGCGATAAATTTTAAAAAGATGAGAGGTTTTATTCATGGCACGTTTGTTTGGTACTGATGGTGTACGTGGTGTGGCTAATGTAGAGCTGACACCGGAATTGGCTTTTAAGTTAGGTTTTGCTGCTGCTACTTATTTTGGTAGAGAGGTAGCTAATCCGAAGATTATTATTGGTCGTGATACTCGTCGTAGTGGTCCCATGCTGGAGGCTGCTTTGGCTGCTGGTATTTGTGCGGCTGGTGGTAATGCTCATTTGTTGGGGGTAATGCCCACTCCGGCTGTGTCCTTCCTTACTTCCGAGGTACAAGCTAATGCCGGTGTAGTTATTTCTGCTTCTCATAATCCCTTTGAGGATAATGGTATTAAATTCTTTTCTAAAACCGGCCATAAATTGCCGGATGCGGTAGAGGATGAAATCGCAGAAATCGTTGCTGCTCCTATTGACTATACTAAGACTGTTAGTGGTTCCAGTGTAGGTACTATTGTTTACGAAAATAATTTGGCAGAAAAGTATATCCAACATATCATGAGTACTGCATATACCAGTCTTAAGGGCTTAAAGATTGTTATGGACTGCTCCAATGGTGCTAATAGTGCTATTGCGCCGGTGATCCTGCGCAATTTAGGTGCAGAGGTCATTGCTATTTTTAATGAGCCCAATGGCACTAATATTAATAATGGCTGCGGTTCCACTCATTTGGAAGCCTTACAGGAAAAGGTTGTTGAATATGGTGCTAACGTCGGTGTAGCTAACGATGGCGATGCCGATCGTTGCCTGGTAGTTGACGAAAATGGTGAAGCCTTTGATGGTGACCAGATTATGATGGTTTGTGCCATGGAATTAATGAAACAGGGTAAGCTGAAGGATAATATGCTGGTTACTACCGTTATGAGTAATATCGGCTTGCATAAGGCTATGAAGGAACATGGTGGTCAGACCGTTAAGACTGCTGTTGGTGACCGTTACGTATTAGAAGAAATGCTGAAGCATGACTACCGTTTAGGTGGTGAGCAATCCGGTCACATTATTTTCTCCGAATATGCTAAAACCGGTGATGGTATTTTAACTGCCGTACAATTACTCTGCGCTATGGTAAAAAATAACCAGACCTTATCTGAAATGAGCAAGGTAATGGTAAAATATCCGCAGGTGTTGCTCAATGTGCGCGTAGCTAATAAAAATGGCTGGGAAGAAAACAAGGCTATTCAAGCGGTAATCAAAAAATATCAGGACGAATTAGGCGACAATGGCCAAATCCTGGTACGTGCCTCCGGTACCGAACCGTTGATTCGTATTATGGCAGAAGGTCCTAGACAGGAACTTTTGGAAAAGATTACTAATGCTATTGGTGCTGTAGTAGCAGAGGAATTAGCCTAAAAATCTTTACAGACCAGAGGCGTTGAAGCTATTTTACGGATGAGCTTTGAGCTTAATTTTAATCCCATAGCCTTTTAAGGCTATGGGATTTTACTTTATTTATACCCAGGTGATATAATTAAAACTAGAAGATTTTTAGGAGGCATTAAAATGGTTAATGAGGATAGAATTATTAATGAATTTATAGAGTTAGTATCTGTGCCCTGTCCCAGTAAGGGAGAAAAGGAAGAGGCAGAGCTGATTATGTCCAAGCTGCGCGCTTTAGGTTTAGAACCATTGATGGACGATGTTCATTTAAAAACTGGTGGTAACTGTGGTAACGTTTGGGTATATATTAAGGGGAATGTTCCTCATGCTCCGGTACTTTTCTTTGAGGCACATATGGATTCCGTAGTGCCCTCCACAGGGACGCATGTAGTTCGTAAGGATGGGGTACTCTATAGTGACGGGACTACTACTCTGGGCGGAGATGACAAGGTTGGGGTAGCCTCCATGCTGGAAGTTATTCGCGCCCTGCAGGAGGATAATTTGCCCCATGGTGATATTCAGCTCTGCTTCACTGTCAGCGAGGAGATCGGTTGTTTAGGTGTTGTTAACTTGGATAAGAGCTGGATTAAAGCTGATTTTGGTTATTGTCTGGATGCGGATGGAGAAATTGGCGGCATTACCTATGCGGCTCCCAAACTGTATGATATTGATGTAACAATTACCGGTAAGGCTGCTCATGCGGGAATGGAACCAGAAAAGGGAATTAATGCTATTATGTTGGCAGCAGCGGCACTTTCCAAGCTCCCTGCTTACGGACGTCTAGACGCTGAAACTACCATGAATATTGGCGTTTTCCATGCAGGTCAGGGCCGCAATATTGTTTGTCCTGAAGCTAAGTTTACCATCGATATGCGTTCCTTGAATGAAGGTAAGCTGGAAAAGCTTAAGAAAGAAACCTTGGAGCTGCTTGAAAAAGAAGTTGTTGCTCAAGGAGGACAGTTTAAATATGAAATTACCGACAGCTGCCCTGCTGTCTGTGTTTCTAAAGACCATGCCTGCATCCAGCTGGCAGAAAAGGCTGCCAGGAGTATCGGTCGTGAGCCTCAGCTGCTGACCAGTGGTGGCTGCAGTGATGGTAATTTTCTTTGCGGTTATGACCTGCCCTGTGCCGTATTAGCAACTGGTATGAGTAATATCCATACAACTAGCGAATTTTTAAAAGAAGATGATTTGTACGCTACTGCTCAATGGATGTATGCCATTATTAAGGAAGCAGCTGCTAAATAGTATTTAAAGGAGGATGGACGATGAAAGGGGAAGGCTTGGCTGGGCTCTGTATATTATTGACAGCTTTGGGTATAGCCGGTTGTGGTGAAGAAAAGGTTCCGGTGAAGGAGGAAAAGCCTGAGGCTCCTGTGGTGGAAGAGATTCAGCAGGCTCCTCCTGTACAGATAACTCCTGTTGAAGACCCCCGGGTGGAGCAGCCGGTCGCGAAAGCACCTGTAGTGGATAATTCCTATATTTTAATAACGAAAAGTAATTTTAGTCTGCATTACTTTGACAATGAAGGCCAGGAAAAATTTGTGGCAAGCTGTGCACTAGGAAAGAATCCGGGGCAAAAGGAGAAAAGCGGGGATATGAAAACCCCGGAGGGAACCTTTGTGATTGACGAGGTAATAGATTCCAGCTGGTGGACCCATGATTTTGGTGATGGCAAGGGTGAGATTGCTGGTGCCTATGGTCCCTATTTTATTAGTCTGAATACTGATGAGCTAAGTCAGGGAAATTGGGGCGGTATCGGTATTCACGGCACCCACGATCCAGCTTCCATTGGTACGAGAGCATCTGAGGGATGCATCCGTCTCCTTAATGAGGATGTGAAAAAGCTCCAGCTCCTAGTCCATGTGGGCATGAAGGTTATCATCACTGAATAGGAATTTGTATAAAAATACTTTTTTTATTTTCTATTAAATTTTGCTTACGGGTATAAATTAAAAAAGCAGGTGCCGCTTGGAGGCGCCTGCTTTTTTCTTTTGGTGAAAACCTACTTTTATGCTATACTTAATGTGGTATGTTATGTACAAAGCATTAAAATAGAGAAATGAGGTAGAAACAATGCAATGGATTGAAGTGAATATACAAACTACTCATGAGGGAGTTGAGGCTGTTGCTGATATTTTGACCAGTGTAGGAGCAACCGGTGTAGCTATCGAGGATCCTCAGTTGATTAATGATTTACGCAACAGTGGTACCTGGGAGCTGTGCGATATTCCCGAGCAGGAAAATACCGAAGTAGTAACTGTAAGTGCTTATTATGCAGACGATGAGAAGCTGCAGGCGCGTTTAGCACGGATTGAAGAGGAATTGCAGGCTGTGGAAGAGCGTATCGGCAAATTCCGTTTTGGCAATACTCGTTTCCGTACAGTTTCTGAAAAGGATTGGGCCAATGAATGGAAGCAGTATTTTCATGTTACCCACGTTGGTAAAAGCTTGGTTATTAAGCCGAGCTGGGAGGAGTACGGGGCTCAACCCGGTGAGCATGTAATTAAAATTGACCCTGGTATGGCTTTTGGTACTGGTACACATCATACAACGAATATGTGCATGGCACGCTTGGAAAAAGTACTGCCGGAAAATGCTACTGTGTTTGATGTAGGTACTGGTAGCGGTATTTTGGCTATAGCTGCAGGTCTTTTAGGAGCGAAGGCAGTTAAAGCCGTGGATATTGATGGTGTAGCTGTCCGCGTAGCCAAGGAAAATATTGCAAATAATAATTTAACAGATATTATTGATGCCCGTGAGGGAGATTTACTCCATGGTACTGAAGGTCAGGCTGATTTGATTATTGCCAATATTATTGCCGATATTATTATCATGCTGCTCCAGGATATTCCTGGTAAATTAAAGGATGATGGTATTTTCCTGGCTAGTGGCATTATTTGTGACCGTCGTGAGGATGTGGAAGCTGCAGCTAAAAAGGTTGGGATGCAGGTTGACCATGTAGACGAAAAAGGCGGCTGGGTTGTTATGCAGATGAGTAAGGTGAAATAAATGCATCGCTTTTTTATACCCCAATTATATCAGGAAAAAATGAGCATTACGGGTGTGGATGCTCGTCATATCAGTAAGGTTTTACGTATGCAGCCTGGACAAGAGCTGCAGATTGTTAGTGATGATGGTGTATCGGCTTTGGCTGAGGTACAGGAAATTCATGAAAATGAGGTTATTGTCCATTGTTTGGAAAAGCTTGCTGAAAGTCATGAGCCCCTAGTAAAAATTACTTTGGCCCAAGGATTAGCAAAGGGTGAGAAGATGGACTTTATTGTCCAGAAGGCAGTGGAATTAGGTGCTACCAGCATCGTGCCCATAGCCATGGAGCATTCCGTTGTCCGTCTGGATGGTGCTAAAGCGGTAAAAAAGGTGGAGCGTTGGCAGAAGATTGCCGAAGCTGCCGCTAAGCAGAGTAAACGAGATATTATTCCCCAGGTCCATGCCGTCCAATCTGTTAAGGAAATGCTTGCCAGCAATAATTGTAGTACTAAGATTATTGCTTATGAATGTGAAGACCGTTGTAGCCTCAAGCAGGCACTGCACCAGGCAGGTCATCTGGAGGAACTGCTGCTGATTATCGGACCCGAGGGCGGCATCAGTGAGACTGAGCTGGAGCTGGCCCGTCAGGCAGGAGCAGTTCCTGTCAGCTTGGGCCACCGTATTTTGCGGGCTGAAACTGCAGGTTTAGTGGCTATGTCGGCGATTTTTTATGAAACAGGAGATTTAGGAGATTAAGCCTATGGCAAAAAAGATTGCTTTTTATACTTTGGGTTGTAAGGTTAATCAGGCAGATACAGCTAGCATGGAGGAAATTTTCCGGCATGCAGGCTATGAAGTAGTCGGCTTTAATGAAACTGCGGACGTCTATCTGATTAATACCTGCGTGGTAACTAATACTGGCCAAAGAAAGTCTAGACAAATTATCAACCGCGCTGTGCGCAGGCATCCCCTGTCCTTAACTGTGGTAACCGGCTGTTATCCTCAAACTGCTGCTGAAGAGGTTAAGGCTATTAATGGTGTAGATATTATTATTGGCAACCAGGAACGTGGTAGAATTGTGGAACTGGTGGAACAGGCCTTGGAGCATAAAACCGATGAGATTTTGGATAATGTGCAGAAAATGACTGTTGATACCAAATTTGAAGAAATCGGCGTAGGTACGGAAACGGATAAAACCCGCGGCTTTTTGAAGATTCAGGAGGGCTGTAATCAATATTGCACCTACTGTATTATTCCCTATGCCCGTGGACCACTACGTAGTCGAAGCCTGGAAAATATCCAGGAGGAGGTCGCTAAGCTGGTGGCAGCAGGCTATAAGGAGGTCGTTCTTATCGGTATCCATCTAGGCTGTTATGGCAAGGAGCTGGGTGGCAAAATTACCATCTATGATGCGGTAAAGGCTGCATTAAAGGTTCCAGGCTTGAAACGACTACGACTGGGTTCATTGGAATCTGTGGAGGTGGATACGCGTATTTTGGATTTGATGGAGGAGGATTCCCGTCTCTGTCGTCATCTTCATTTACCGCTGCAGGCAGGCTGTGATAGAGTGTTGGCAGCTATGCATCGTCCTTATGATACGGCTCGTTATAGAGTACTATTACAGGATATTCGTAAGCGTTTGCCGGATATTGCCATTACTACGGACATAATTGTAGGCTTCCCCGGTGAAACGGAGGAGGATTTTGTCCAGACCATGAGTTTTGCCCAGGAATGTGGCTTTGCCAAAATGCATATCTTCCCCTTTTCCATTCGTAAGGGGACACCGGCAGAAAAAATGACCAATCAGGTGGAAGAAAGTGTTAAGCAGGAGCGGGCAGCCCGTTTGGGGGCATTGGACGAAAAGCTGCTACAGCAGCTACTACAGCAGCTGGTAGGTACGGAGCAGGAGGTACTCTTTGAACAGCCTGTGGACGAAAACAGGCTGGAGGGCTTAATCAGCAGTTATCAGAGAGTTATTGTGCCTGCACCGGTGGAGCTTTGTGGCGAAATCGTCAAAATTAAGATTACCGGCGTCCAGGAGGATTTTCTGTTAGGTGAGATGGTCAAATAATTTTTCTTACTGGCAGGAATTAAGAAATTCTTCAAGAATATAGATACCTGTGATTATAATAGTGAAGAAGGTGAGAACATGGCTGAAGATTGTATCTTTTGTAAAATAATCAAGGGTGAAATTCCTTCTCCTCGAGTTTATGAAGATGATAAAATGATTGTTATCAATGACGTTGCTCCGGCTGCCCCGGTACATATGCTTTTATTGCCTAAAAATCATACTGCTAATGTAACTACTGCAGATCCTGAGTTGGTAGCTTATATGCTGAGTAAGGTGCAGATGCTGGCGGAAAAGGCTGGTATTGCGGACAAGGGCTTCCGTGTAGTTATTAACACCGGCATGGATGGTGGACAGACTGTAAACCATCTCCATATTCACGTTTTAGGTGGTAAAGCTTTGGGCTGGCCTCCTTGCTAATAATTATTGACATTGCTTGAGTTTTCCTATATAATTAATTGGTAAGTGTTTAGGTATGCTAAGCATGCTTTAACTATAATTTGCATATACACTTCCCTAAGTGTGTGGAGGGAGGGAGAACAGATGGCAGAAATTAAAGTT
>JAHHUH010000014.1 GCA_020024105.1 Phascolarctobacterium sp.
AGGCGGCCGTACCGTTGGTGCAGGCGTTGTTTCCGAAGTAGAAGAAATCTAATTTCCCTGTAAATCCAAGTATTTAAGACCGGTCCCTGACCGGTCTTATCTTTTTAAAATATAAAGATAATTAGTATTGACATAAAGAGTTGTCTGTGTTACTCTATATTAGCGACAATTTGTGATTGGTTTTATTTTATTAATGTAAGCGAGGTGTAAAACAGATGCGTACTTTGATTACTTTGGCATGTACTGAATGCAAACAAAGAAATTATCAAACCAACAAAAACAAAAAGAACGATCCCGATCGTATCGAAATCAATAAATATTGCAAGTTCTGCAAAAAACACACTTTACATAAAGAAACTAAATAATAGTCTGATAGTGTGACTTAATGGGTAATAGAAGCAAGGATGTGAAGAAATGGCCGTTCCGGAAACTACTGAAACTGAAAAGAGATCCACAGGTATTATGGATTTTTTGAAAGAAACAAAAGTAGAACTTAAAAAGGTAACCTGGCCTACCAAGCAAGAACTTATTGCTCATACCGTGGTGGTACTTATTGCGGTTGTATTGTGCTCAACCTTGATTTGGGTATTTGATACAATTTTTAGCGGTTTTTTCCGTCTGCTTCTGCAATAATTTAGTGATAAGTGTGTAAGGAGGGAAGGGGAAGCGATTGCTTTCCACATATTGATGGAAGAGAAGCAAGAAAGACATTGGTATGTAATCCATACCTATTCTGGCTATGAAAATAAAGTAAGCGCAAACCTGGAACGCAAAGTTCATTCCTTGGGTATGGAAAATGAAATTTTCCGTATTGTAATACCTATGGAAAATGAAGTTGAAGTTAAGGATGGCAAAAAGCGTAGTGTCCAACGTAAAGTTTTCCCTGGCTATGTTCTGGTGGAAATGATCGTTAATGACCGTAGCTGGTATGCTGTTCGTAATACTCCCGGTGTAACCGGCTTTGTTGGTTCCGGTAGTAAACCGATTCCTTTGACCGATGATGAGGTGCAGGCAATTATGCATTCCATGGGTGTCGAAGAGAGTCATCCTAAAATTGATTTTCAGTTACAACAGCTGGTGCGCCTGAAAACTGGTCCTTTTGCTGACTGTGTTGGTAAAATTGCCGAAATTAACGAAGAAAAAGGTAAACTTAAGGTTCTCGTTGATATGTTCGGTCGTGAAACTCCTGTTGAAATTGATTTTACACAAGTTGAAGAAACTGAATAAGAAGGGGGTGCAAACATATGCCGAAAAAAGTCGTTAAGATGGTAAAATTACAGGTACCGGCTGCAAAAGCTACTCCGGCTCCTCCTGTAGGTCCTGCACTTGGTCAAGCTGGTGTTAACATCATGGCTTTCGTTAAAGAATTTAACGAAAGAACTGCTAAACAAGCAGGCTTGATCATTCCGGTAGAAATTACCGTATTTGAAGACCGTTCCTTTACTTTTGTCACCAAAACTCCTCCCGCTGCAGTTCTTTTGAAAAAAGCTGCTGGCTTGGAAAAAGCTTCTGGTGAACCTAACAAAAAGAAGGTTGCTAAACTGGGTCGTGATAAAATTCGCGAAATCGCAGAAAGCAAAATGGCCGACCTTAATGCTGCTAACGTAGAAGCTGCTATGAAAATGGTAGAAGGTACTGCTCGTAGCATGGGTATCACTGTTGAAGACTAATTTTATTAGTTAAGTTTGTGGGAGGCAAAAGCCGTTTCACCACTAGGAGGTATTTTTACAATGGGTAAAAAGTATAATGACGCTTTGAAACTTATCGAAGCAAATAAATTCTACTCTCCTAAAGAAGCAGTAGAATTGGTTAAAAAAACCGCTAATACTAAATTTGACAGCACTATCGAAGTTGCTTTCCGTTTGGGCGTAAACCCCAAATATCCTGATCAACAAGTTCGTGGCGCTATGGTTCTTCCTCATGGTACTGGTAAATCCAAAACTGTTTTGGTATTTGCTAAAGGCCCCAAAATCGCTGAAGCAGAAGCTGCTGGTGCTGATTTTGTTGGTGGCGAAGAATTCGTTGCTAAAATTAAAGATGGCTGGATGGACTTTGATGTCTGCATCGCTACTCCCGACATGATGGGTCTAGTTGGTCGTCTTGGTAAAATCCTCGGCCCTCGTGGTTTGATGCCGAACCCGAAGGTTGGTACTGTTACTATGGACGTAACTCGTGCCGTAAATGAATCTAAAGCTGGTAAAATCGAGTATCGTACCGATAAATCCGGTAACGTCCAAGCTCCTATTGGTAAAGCATCCTTTACCGAAGAGCAACTTTTAGAGAACTACATTGCTTTGGCTGACACCTTGGTTAAGGTTAAACCTGCTGGTGCTAAAGGTCAATACATGAAAACTATTACCCTGTCCGCTACCATGGGCCCTGGCGTTAAAGTTGACGTATTGAAAGCTACTAGCGACAAATAATTTTTAAGTAATCGTAGTCCTAAATTTTACTGAATCAGAAGATTATCGGGCCAAAGACAGCAGGTGCTTTCGCGTAAGTATCATAATTGTATACGCCTGCCGAGGCTGGAGCGTGAAGATATAGACCTTCGACCTCCGGCTACGGCCGAGAGGTCTTTTTGATTTGATAAAGAAATATCAAAGAAGGAGGTGCAATCCAATGGCAGTTATTAGACCTGAAAAGGCTGCTAAAGTAGCTGAACTGAAAGAACTTCTTACTTCTTCCAAATGCACTATTTTGGTTGACTTCTGTGGCTTAACTGTTGCTCAGGATACCGAACTTCGCCGTAAAATGCGTGAAGCTGGCGTTAAATATGGTGTAGTGAAAAATACTATGCTCCGTATTGCTGCTGAAGAAGCAGGCATTGAAGGCTTGGAACCGGTTCTGGAACATAATACAGCAATCGCTGCTGCTCCTGAAGATCCTGTTGCAGTTGCTAAAATCATTTGCGAATTTGCTAAAGCAAATGAAAAATTGGTTGTTAAAATGGGTGTTCTCGATGGCAAAGTTATCAGCGTTGAAGAAATCAAAGCTCTTGCTGCATTGCCGCCGAAAGAAGTTCTTATTGCAAAAATGCTGGGCAGCATGAATGCTCCTATCAGCGGTTTTGTCAATGTACTTCAAGGTACCATCCGCAACGTCGTATATGCTCTCGAAGCTGTACGTCAACAAAAAGAGTCCGCTTAATTTGCGAATTGCTGCCTAGTGCAGCCTAAATATTAAATCAAATTATACACTTACTTATTGGAGGTAAATGAAATGAATAAAGACCAAATCATCGAAGCTATTGAATCTATGACTGTACTCGAACTCTCTGAACTCGTAAAAGCATTGGAAGAAAAATTCGGCGTATCCGCTGCTGCTCCCGTTGCTGTTGCTGCCGCTGCTCCCGCTGCTGAAGCTGCTGCTGAAAAAACTGAATTTGACGTTGTATTGACCGCTGCTGGCGCTTCCAAAATCAACGTAATCAAAGTTGTTCGCGAAGTAACCGGCTTGGGCTTGAAAGAAGCTAAAGCTATCGTTGACGAAGCTCCTAAAGCTGTAAAAGAAGGCGTTTCCAAAGCTGACGCTGAAGCTTTGAAAGAAAAACTCGAAGCTGCTGGCGCTTCCGTAGAAGTTAAATAATTTACTGCTACGTTAGTAGCGTAAATTTGGTTCTTACGGCCAGAAGAATTACCACGAGGCTATTTGATAGCTTCGTGGTTTTTTTTATTAAAAAACTTTCTTTAATTTCTTGACAAGAAAGTAACTATATGCTATAATCTTATACTACATCATTAGAATGTAAAACTGTGTAATGTAAAAATATGCGTTGGGTCAGTGGTTGGACAGCGTATTTATCTTGTAATAGAGGTGAAACGCATTCATCAAAGACAATAGACAAGGTCCTTGTGGTAAGAGCCTTGTTTTTTTTTCTTGTATGAATGACGTTGGTTTTTCTGTGTCTAAATAATATGAAGGGGTGAGGAAGTACATGTTTAAACCGGTTCCCGTTGGTGATAGGATTCGGTACAGCTATGCTCGTATCAATGAAGTTTGGCCCATGCCGCATTTGATTGATGTTCAAAGAAAATCCTATAAGTGGTTTATTGATGAGGGATTGCGTGAAATTTTCCGCGATATTTCTCCTATTAAAGATTTTACTGGTAATCTAGAGCTTTCTTTGGAAGATTTTGAACTTGGCAAGCCTAAATATGGTGTTGAGGAGTGCAAGGAGAGGGATGAATCCTACTCTGCACCGATGACAGTTAAGGTACGCCTTTTATATAAAGATACTGGTGAAATTAAGGAAGCAGCCGTATTTATGGGTGATTTCCCATTGATGACCGATACCGGTACCTTTGTTATTAATGGTGCTGAACGTGTAATTGTCAGCCAGCTGGTTCGTTCTCCTGGTGTTTACTATGCTATTACTAGAGAACCAAGTGGTAAAGAGCTTTTTGGTACTACCGTTATTCCGAATCGTGGTGCTTGGATTGAATACGAAACCGATTCCAATGACGTAATTTATGCTCATATTGATCGTACCAGAAAAGTTCCTGCAACTGTTCTGTTGCGTGCTATGGGCTTATCTACTAATGAAGAAATCCTGAAAGTTTTTGGTGAGCATGATGCTATCATGAAAACCTTGGAAAAGGATATCACCACTAATAGGGATGAAGCTCTGGTAGAGATTTACAAAAAATTGCGTCCCGGTGAACCTCCTACTCTGGAAAATGCCGCACAATTAATGGAAGCTACTTTCTTTGATAATAAACGTTATGATTTGGCAGGCGTTGGCCGCTATAAATTGAATTTGAAGCTGGGTTGGCGTAGTCGTCTCCAAGGCAATATCATTGTAGAACCTCTGGTAGACATGGAAACTGGCGAAATTATCCTGCCGGCCGGCACTCTGATGGATGAAGAAAACTTGGATAAGGTAGAGGCAAGTGGTGTTTATGCAGAGCGTGGCCTGCGTTCTATGAATATTAAATTCAAAGAAACTGAAATGCATCTAATGTTTACTACCGGTATCGCAGAATCCATCCGTACTATTACTGAAGAGGATGTTTTTGCTTCCTTTAACTATCTTTTAAATTTGATGGATGGACATGGCACCAAAGACGATATCGACCATTTAGGTAATCGTCGTGTGCGTTGTGTTGGTGAATTGTTGCAAAACCAATTCCGTATCGGCTTAGCTCGTATGGAAAGAGTTGTTAGAGAAAGAATGACTATTCAGGATGCTGATGTTATTTCTCCTCAGGCATTGATCAATATCCGTCCCGTAGTGGCAGCTATTAAAGAATTCTTTGGTAGTAGCCAGTTGTCCCAATTTATGGACCAGAACAACCCCTTGGCAGAGCTGACTCATAAACGTCGTCTCTCCGCTCTTGGCCCCGGTGGTTTGAGCCGTGAACGTGCCGGCTATGAAGTACGTGACGTTCATAACTCTCACTATGGTCGTATGTGTCCTATTGAAACCCCTGAAGGTCCTAACATCGGTTTGATCGGTTCCTTGGCAACCTTTGCTGTTATTAATAAATACGGCTTTATGGAAACTCCCTATCGTCGTGTTGATAAGGAAAATAGACGTGTAACCGATGAAGTTAAATATATGCCTGCTGACGTAGAAGACCGTTACATCATAGCACAAGCGAACGAACCTTTGGATGATCAAGGTTACTTCCTGGGTGAACGTGTAACTGCTCGTCATAAGGATGATGTCCTTTCTTTGGCCCCTGATAAGGTAGATTACATGGACGTATCTCCTAAACAGGTTGTTTCCATTGCTGCTGCATTAATTCCTTTCTTGGAAAACGATGACGCGAACCGTGCATTGATGGGCGCTAACATGCAACGTCAAGCAGTTCCTCTGCTGTGCACCCAGGCTCCGATTATCGGTACTGGTATGGAATATAAGGTTGCAGTTGACTCCGGCGTTTGCGTCTTAGCTAAACGTGCTGGTGTTGTTGAACGTGTTGTAGGTAATGAAATTCGCGTACGCACTGAAAATGGCGAGGTAGATATTTATCCCTTGTTGAAATTTAAACGTTCCAACCAAGGTACCTGCGTAAACCAACGCCCCATTGTTTACAAGGGTGATAAAGTAGTTGAAAAGCAAGTTTTGGCAGATGGTCCGGCAACTGATCATGGCGAATTAGCTTTGGGTCACAACGTAATTGTTGCCTACATGCCTTGGGAAGGTTATAACTACGAGGATGCTGTTTTACTGAATGAGGATTTGGTAAAAGCAGATGTCTTCACTTCCATTCATATCGAAGAATATGACTGTGATGCCCGCGATACTAAATTAGGTAAAGAAGAAATTACCCGTGAACTGCCCAATGTTTCCGAAGAAGGCTTAAAAGATTTGGATGAACGTGGTATTATCCGCATTGGTGCCGAAGTACGCCCTGGCGATATCTTGGTTGGTAAGGTTACTCCGAAAGGTGAAACCGAGTTGACTGCAGAAGAACGTCTGCTGCGTGCTATTTTCGGTGAAAAAGCTCGCGAAGTACGTGACAGCTCCTTGCGTGTTCCTCATGGCGAGGCAGGCAAGATTGTCAGCGTAAAGGTATTCAGCCGTGAAAACGGTGACGAACTGCCTCCGGGAGTAAATGAACAGGTTCGCGTACATATTGCTCAAAAACGTAAGATTTCTGAGGGCGATAAAATGTCCGGTCGTCATGGTAATAAGGGTGTCGTTTCCCGCATTATGGCTCGTGAGGATATGCCTTTCCTGCCTAGTGGTGAACCCGTACATATCGTTTTGAATCCTTTGGGCGTACCTTCTCGTATGAACATTGGTCAAATTCTGGAGAACCATTTAGGTTGGGCTGCTCGTTCCTTGGGTATGCAAATTGCCAATGATGCCGAAGGCCTGGTAGAAAGATTGACCAAGTCCGGTTATGATATTGATAAATATGGCATGCCGAAGACAGTAGAAATTGATAATTTTGGCAACCATAAGGTAGAAGCAGTACAAATTGCAGTACCTGTATTTGATGGTGCTCATGAACAAGATATTGCTGATGCCCTGGATTTAGCAGGCATTGACCAAAGTGCAAAGACTACTTTATATGATGGCCGTACTGGTGAGCCCTTTGATAATAAGGTAACCGTTGGTTTGACCTATATGTTAAAGCTTCACCATTTGGTTGATGATAAAATCCATGCTCGTAGCACCGGCCCATACTCCCTGGTTACTCAACAGCCCTTGGGTGGTAAAGCTCAATTTGGTGGCCAACGCTTTGGTGAAATGGAAGTTTGGGCATTGGAAGGCTATGGTGCAGCTTATACCCTGCAGGAAATCCTTACCGTTAAATCCGATGACGTTGTAGGCCGTGTCAAGACCTATGAAGCCATTGTAAAGGGTGAAAATGTTCCTGATCCTGGTATTCCTGAATCCTTCAAGGTATTGGTTAAGGAATTACAATCCATTGGTTTGGATATTAAAGTTCTGAATGAGGACGATGAAGAAATTTCCTTAAAAGATACCGATGATGATATCGCTGAAACTGCTAGAGAAGTAGAGTTCGAAATGGATAATAGAGTTGTTGAAGCAGGTCCTGATGACAAAGCTAACAATGATTATGAAGATTTAGATGCTAATGAGGATACCGAGGATAGAATTGCTGATTTGGGCAATATGACCGTAATTGATGAATTATCCGAAGTAACCGATAGCGAGGAATAGAAGGGAGCGAGGGATTCTTGTTAGACGTAAACAATTTTGAATCTATGCGCATTGGTTTGGCGTCTCCTGACCAAATCCGTGCATGGTCCTATGGTGAAGTTAAGAAGCCTGAAACTATTAACTATAGAACCTTGAAACCAGAACGCGATGGTCTGTTCTGTGAAAGAATCTTTGGCCCTACTAAGGACTGGGAATGCCATTGCGGTAAATATAAAAGAATTCGTTATAAAGGCATTATCTGCGATAAATGCGGTGTTGAAGTAACCCGTAGTAAGGTTCGTCGTGAGCGTATGGGCCATATAGAATTGGCTGCTCCTGTATCCCATATCTGGTACTTCAAGGGTATTCCTAGCCGTTTAGGCATGATTTTGGAAATTACTCCGCGTAACCTGGAAAAAGTATTGTACTTTGCCAGCTATATTGTTCTTGACCCCGGTGAAACCGGATTAGTCAAGAAACAATTATTGACTGAATCCGAATATATTGAAGCTCGTGACAAATATGGTGATGGCTTCCGTGTAGGTATGGGTGCTGCCGCAGTTAAAGAATTGCTGCAGGAGCTGGATCTGGAATCTTTAGCTAAAGAGCTGCGTACCGAAATGCGTGAAACTTCTGGTCAACGTCGTGTTAAGGCTGTACGTCGTCTGGAAATTTGTGAAGCTTTCCTGCAGTCCGGCAATCGTCCTGAATGGATGATTCTGGATGTAGTACCGGTAATTCCTCCTGAATTGCGTCCTATGGTACAATTGGATGGCGGTCGCTTTGCTACCTCTGACCTGAACGATTTATATCGTCGAGTTATTAATCGTAATAATCGTTTAAAACGCTTATTGGAGCTGAACGCACCTGATATCATCGTACGTAATGAAAAACGTATGTTGCAGGAAGCAGTAGATGCTCTGATTGATAACGGCCGTCGTGGTCGCCCGGTAACTGGTCCTGGTAACCGTCCTTTGAAATCCTTAACCGATATGTTAAAGGGTAAACAAGGTCGTTTCCGTCAGAACCTGTTGGGTAAGCGTGTTGACTATTCTGGCCGTTCCGTAATCGTAGTTGGTCCGGAACTGAAGATGCATCAATGCGGTCTGCCTAAGGAAATGGCTTTGGAATTATTCAAGCCCTTTGTTATGAAACGCCTGGTAAATAGTGGTAAGGCTAACAATATTAAAAACGCTAAACGTATGGTAGAACGTGCTAATGATGCTGTTTGGGACGTTTTGGAAGAGGTAATTAAGGAACATCCTGTATTATTGAACCGTGCCCCGACATTGCATAGACTGGGTATTCAGGCTTTTGAACCCATCCTTTCCGAAGGCCGTGCTATTAAATTGCATCCTTTGGTTTGTGCAGCATATAACGCCGACTTCGATGGTGACCAAATGGCAGTCCATCTGCCCCTGTCTGTAGAAGCACAGGCTGAAGCAAGAATGCTGATGTTGTCCGTAAATAATATTTTGGCCCCTAAAGATGGTAAGCCTGTTGCTGTTCCTTCTCAAGATATGGTTTTAGGTTCCTACTACCTGACCATGATTAAAGAGGGCGGCAAAGGTGAAGGCATGCGTTTCTGCAGCGTGGATGAAGCTCAGTTGGCTTATTTTCATGGTGTAGTAGAATTGCAGGCTCCGATTAAAGTATATGTGCCCAATGACCAGATCGTTGGTATTGAGTCCGATGAAGGGCATACTTTAGTCAGCACCACTGTTGGTAATACCATTTTTAATAATGAATTACCTAAGGAATTACGTTACTACCACAAGGAAGTTAATGCTGATGGTAAGGAAGAATGGCATTTAAGTAACTTGATGACCAAGAAGGAATTAGCCGCTCTGGTTGCTAGGGCTCATAAACTTTATGGTAATCTAGGTACTGCTAATGTTCTGGATATTGTTAAGAAAATGGGTTACGACAATGCTTGTAAAGCAGGTATTTCCATTGCGGTTTCCGATATTAAAATTCCTGCTGAAAAGCACGACATTTTGGAAGCAACAGAACGTGAAGTTGATAAGGCTGAAAAAATGTTCCGTCGCGGCTTGATGAATGAAGACGAACGTTATAATAAGGTTATTAAATTGTGGGAAGATGCTACCGCTAAGGTAACCGATGTATTGATGTCCAGCACTATGGATAAGTTCAATAGTGTGTACATGATGGCTAACTCCGGTGCCCGTGGTGATACTAAGCAATTGCGTCAATTAGGTGGTATGCGTGGTTTGATGGCCGATCCTACTGGTCGTACCATTGACCGTCCTATTAAAGCAAACTTCCGTGAAGGCTTAACCATTTTGGAATACTTTATTTCCACCCATGGTGCTCGTAAGGGCTTGGCTGATACTGCATTGCGTACAGCTGACTCTGGTTATTTGACCCGTCGTCTGGTTGACGTTGCGCAGGATGTTATCGTACGTGAGGACGATTGCGATATTATCGGTATGAACCTGGTTAAGGAAAGAAATCGTCTGTGCAAATCCGTTCTTGGCTGCAGCCAAAATAAAATTCACGAAAATATCATCAACCGTACTCTGGCAAGCAACATTCTTGCTGAGGATGGCAACCTGATTGCTGAAGCAGATACTAATATTACTGAAGATCTCTTCAAAAAATTAGTAGAAGCTAAGGTTGAAGAAATTGTTCTTTACAGCACCGATGATATGAATGGTGAAGAAACTGAAGCCGTATGTATCAATATTAGTGATGAATATGCACATAAGGTATTGCGTGAGACCATGATTCATAATTTCAACGGCAAGGAAATTGTCGGTGATATTGTAAACGCTGAAGGCACAGTTTTAGCTCATGAAGGTGAAACTATGACTGAAGAGCTGATTGACGCTATTCTTACCGATGGCAGCGTGAAGGAATTGCGCGTACGTAATAATGATATTGCTGGTATTGAAGTAGAAGCCTTGACTCAGGGCAAAAATAATGAAACTGTTATTGAAACCCTGTATGACCGCATTGTTGGTCGTAACTTGGCTGAAGATATCTGCGATGAAGAAGGTAATGTACTTTATCATATTAATGAATATGTTACTGAAGACATGGCAGAAGCTATCTGCAAGATTCGTACTAAGGTTAAAATCCGTAGCGTCCTGACCTGTAAGGCTAAGAACGGTGTATGCCGTAAATGTTATGGCCGTAACCTGGCAACTAATAAGAATGTTGATGTTGGTGAAGCAGTTGGTACAATTGCAGCACAATCCATCGGTGAACCTGGTACTCAGCTGACCATGCGTAACTTCCATAGTGGCGGTATCGCAGGTGCAGAGGATATTACCCAAGGTCTGCCCCGTGTTGAGGAATTGTTCGAAGCACGTCGTCCGAAACATGCTGGTATGCTTAGCGAATACGATGGCATTATTCACATCAAAGAGGATAATAAGGATGGTAAGCTGATTCGTACTGTTATCGTCGTTGACGAAGAAGGTAAGCAGCTGAAGGATTATAGTATTCCTTATGATTTGACCCTGGTAGTTAAAGACGGTGACACCATTAAGAAGGGGGAACGTTTAACCGGTGGTTCCTTGAATCCTCATGATATACTGAGCATCAGTGGCGTTAAAGCAACTAGACATTATATCGTGTCCCAGGTTGTCGATGTTTACAAATCTCAAGGTGTTGCTATTAACAGTAAGCATATCGAGGTTATGGTTCGTCAAATGCTCCGCAAGGTAAAAATTGATGAGTCCGGTGATACTACAATGCTGCCTGGCGAGTATGTTGATGTTTCTCAATATGAAGCCTTGAATGCAGAAGCAATTGAAGCAGGTAAGGAACCCGCACAGGCACATCCTGTACTTTTGGGTATTACTAAAGCTTCCTTGGCTACTGATTCCTTCCTGTCCGCAGCTTCCTTCCAGGAAACTACCCGTGTCTTGACCGATGCTGCTATCAAGGGTAAGGTTGACCCCTTGTTAGGGTTGAAGGAAAATGTTATTATTGGTAAATTGATTCCTGCTGGTACCGGTATGAGTCGTTACCGTGACATTAAAGTTAAATACGTTGGAGATAAAGAAGAGTAAAAGCTTCTAAAAAATGGGGCACTGTTAAGCATCGCTTTGACAGTGCCCTTCTTGTTAAATTTAGCTTAAATGGATACATTAATGAAGTTGGAGGCTTTTAGAAGCTGGAAAGGCTTCACTTATTTTGGAAGGAGGACTAAGGATGAAAAAGCTGATTTTATTTTTGCTGACCTTGACTCTGCTCTGCATGGCTTCTGTGGGCTTTGCAGCTAAGGAGCTGTATTATCCCTATCAAAAATATGTAGCTGAGGATGAGGATTATCAGCTTCTGGCACAGGAAGTATCACAGGAGGAGCGTGCCCGCTTACCTAAGGTAGCTGTGATGTATATTAATAATGCACAGGTAGATTTTTACAAGGACGTAGATGAAGAAATTATGGATAATTTCAAACGTGTCCTGGAGCCGCATCAATATCAATTTATTGATGGTAGACCATATGTGGAGGCTTTGGCAGAAATGGGCATTGAGGATATCGTAACCGCAGAACGGGCAGATATTCTGGACATTTATGAAAATAGCGATATTGATTATGTTATTTTCCTGCAATTAGAACCCATGCTGCGTAAGGACAAGGTAACTACTTTTACCAAGGGTAAGGAGGTTACCGCCATAGCTCCCTTTAAAATTTTGGATGTTAAGCGTAGAAAGGCCCTTTATAATGGTCGTATCACCCGCGTAGGTGATAAGAGCAAGGCTTTTTTCAAAATGGGTAATAAATCTGTTACATTGGAAGCAGTGGAAATGATTAATGAAAAGGTGACTTTTGAAATTCAAAAACGGTTACCGAGAACAAAATATAATGCTGGCAAACAGACTTCTACAAGGGTAACACTCCCTTTAATATTGAAATGAGGAAATAGACTATGTTGATAAAAAAATTTGCTCGTCCCGACCGTAGCGGCTATCAGCCTTCCCTCTACGAACCCGATGAGGATGGTATTATGGATGTGGGCTATCATAAGGGGCAGTTAAGCGATGGACGCCCATATCATTTGGAATGCTGGCGCATGGACGATATGCTCATGGCAACGGTTATTTTTTCTGATTTTGGCTTAGCGGCTTATAAACGAATGGACATGGCTTGTTTACTAGAAGCGGAGGAAATAGTGGATTTTACTGGTGTAAAGCGGTTTTTACAATGTGGGCATTTGGAAGACAATGCTGAACAGGCTATGTGGGCAGTCAATATTATGCTGGCGAATAAAGAGGGAAGCTACGGCAAGCTTTTAGTGGCTCTTAATCGTTACAGGTAATTTTAGTGAGAGTAAGTTAAGGTACACACATAAATAAGAAACGAGAAGATTATTCTTCTCGTTTTTTATTCGACTTCTGTAGATGAATAGGGTATAGTAATAGGTAGAATGAACTTTTTAGAGGGGGTAAGGCTATGGGCTTAATTAAAGCGGCAACGGGTGCCCTGGGTGGTACTTTGGCTGATCAATGGAAAGAAATGCTTTACTGTGAAAATATGACAGTTGATACTCTTGTAGTCAAGGGTAGTAAACGTATAAGTGGTCAGGGGAGAAGCTCTAACACCAGTGGTGAGAGTAATATTATTTCTAATGGGTCCCTCATTGTTGTGAATGAAGGGCAATGTATGCTGATTGTGGAACAGGGTAAGGTGGTTGATATCTGCGCTGAACCAGGTGAGTATGTTTATGATAAATCAACGGAGCCTTCTATTTTTGTAGGTGATCTGCAACAGGGCATTAAGGACATATTTAAAACCATGGGAAAACGTTTTACCTTTGGTGGCGATACAGGTAAGGACCAGAGAGTATATTTTTTTAATACCAAGGAAATTATTGGTAATAAATATGGTACTCCCAGTGCAATTCCTTTCCGTGTAGTAGACCGGAATATCGGCTTGGACATGGATATTTCTATTCGCTGCTTTGGCGAATATAGCTACAGGGTAATTAATCCCCTACTTTTTTACACTAATGTTTGTGGCAATGTAACGGAAAGCTATCTGCGTAGCGCTATTGATGCCCAGCTAAAAACAGAGCTGATGACTGCTTTACAGCCTGCCTTTGCCAAAATATCTGCTTTGGGAGTGCGTTATAGTGCTTTACCCGCACATACTATGGAGCTGGCTAACGCGTTAAACGAGGTTTTAAGTAAAAAATGGCGGGAATTGCGTGGGCTGGAGATAGTTTCCTTTGGTGTCAGCAGTGTGAAGGCTAGTGAGGAAGACGAGCAGCTGATTAAAGAATTACAGCGTAACAGAGTTTTGGCTAATCCCAATATGGCGGCAGCACATCTCGTTGGTGCACAGGCTGAGGCTATGAAGGCAGCAGCAGCTAATGAAGGTGGTATGGGTGCTGCAATGGGCTTTATGGGAATGAATATGGCTCAAAATACTGGAGGGCTAAACCCCATGGGACTCTTTGCCCAGGGACAGGCACAAGTACAGAAGTCTGCACCGGCTCAGAATGTGGAGTGGACCTGTAGCTGTGGAACTACTAATCAGGGAAAATTCTGTACTAACTGTGGTCAGCCAAAGGTGGTAGTTCAAGGCTGGACCTGTAGCTGTGGTGCCGTAAATAAGGGAAAATTCTGTTCCGAATGCGGTGCTAAAAAACCGGTAGGCGCTCCCCTTTATAAATGTGATAAATGTGGCTGGGAGCCGGAGGAGCCTACCCATCCACCTAAATTCTGCCCAGAGTGTGGCGATATTTTTAATGAAGATGACAGGCAGTAGCCTTGAGCAGGAAGGATGAAGTAAGGATGGCTAATACGTCTGTTAATTTTACTTGTCCCAGCTGCGGTGCACCCTTGCCTTATGCTTTGGAGCAGAAGCAGATAACCTGTGAATACTGTGGTACAAGCTATAGTATAGAGCAGCTGGAGGCTCTTTTGGGCAGTGAACAGAAGCTGGAGGAACACCGTACTAAGGCTGAAACCTCCAGCTGGAAGACAGCTGAGGCTGGCAAGGAATGGGAGCCGAAAGAGGCAAATAATTTACAAAGCTATACTTGCTCCAGCTGTGGCGCTGAGATAGTTTGTGATCAGAATACTATGGCTACGGAATGCTGCTACTGCGGCAATCCCACTATGTTGCCAGGACGCTTTAGTGGTATGCTGAAGCCGGATTATATTATTCCCTTTAAAAAAAGCAAGGAAGAGGCCATTGCTGCCCTGCAAAAATTTTACCAGGGTAAGAGGCTGTTGCCCAACGATTTTATTAAGAATAATCGTGTGCAGGCTATACAGGGGCTGTATGTTCCTTTCTGGCTTTTTGATTCTGCGGTTACGGCCGGTGCCGCCTTTAGGGCAGAGCGTGATAGTGTGGTAACAACCAGCGATTATATTATTACGACGACCAGCATTTTTCACTGTACCAGATTGGGAAAGATGGCTTTTGCACGTATTCCTGTGGACGGTAGTAAAAAAATGGACGATGCTTATATGGAAAGTATAGAGCCCTTTGACTATCGGGAGCTGGAGCCCTTTCAGGCAGCGTACCTAAGCGGCTTTCTGGCAGATAAATATGACGTAAAGGCGGATCAGGCAGTAGGGAGGGCGGACCAGCGTGTTACCAGTAGTGCCTCCGGCTGCCTGGCTAGTACACTGGATTCCGGTTACAACCGCATCAGTTCTCTACAGCCCTGTTCAGTTGTCAAGGAGGCTGGTGAGGTGCGATATGCCATGGTACCAGTTTGGATTCTCACGACACGTTACCAGGATAAACCCTATACCTTTATGATGAATGGACAAACTGGCAAGATAGTAGGGTACCTGCCGATTGACAAAACTAAATTAGTACTCTATTGTGCAGCTACCTTCTTAGTGGCCTTGGTAGTATTCTATATACTTTTAGCAACAACGATAATGGCATAGGAGGGGACGGTTGTGAAGAAGATTTTAATCTTAGTCCAGCTGTTGGTTTGTCTGCTGACACCGACGGCCTGGGCCATGTCCGCCGTGGTGGATGAAGCACAGCTTTTAAGTCGGGAGCAGGAGCAGCAGCTAGTTGTGCAGTTGGAACAGCTGGAACAGGATTATGGCATTAAAGCTGCCATAGTTACCCTGCCGAGCCTCTCCCGGCGAAGTATAGGCAGCTATGCTGATTATCTTATTGACGAAAAAATTCCCCAGGGGACAGGGGGAACGTTGGTACTTGTCCAGGTAGTGGATGCACGTAAATGGTATATCAGCACGGATGCTACTTTACGGGGTACTTTGGGAAGTGCGGAAGCTCTGGAGAATTTTTCCCATGTTCTTGTACCTGCTCTACGACAAGGCGATTATATGGGAGCCTATACCGCTTTTATTGAAGAAACAACTTATCTGGCTAATTACTATCAGGAAGGAGCTTCTTGGGAAAAACAACTGGGCTTAAATGAGCCTGCCCTGATTTTTGCGCTTTTTGGTGCCTTCATCATTATGCAGAAGGTGCGTAAAAGCCTGCTGCGCTCCATGGATAATGTTCAGGAGGCAGCAGCTGCCGATGATTATCTTAAGGAGGGCAGTTTTCAGCTTTTAGAGGGTAGAGATGATTACATGTATAGTAACACTGTAAGAACTCCACGGAGAAATGGTAATAACAGGAATGGTGGCAGTAGCAGTGGTGGCCACGGTGGTGGCGGTGGTAGCTACTAGTAAGCAGAAATCCTCCTAGATAGCAATAAAAAAATAGTAGAGGAAAAAATAATTAGGAATATCTAGAAAATAGGAGCTTATGATTGACAATATTCTAGGTATATAGTGTATAATGTATAATAAGAAAGAGGTGATGGTTGTGACTTGTGAACATCCAAAATATGAAATTCCTAATACCCCTCACGGTAAGATGTTATATGAATCTGCTATGAAGCATGTGGAAGCTGCTAAAAAGGCAGGTAAATCCAGTGAAGAAATCCACGCTATTTTTAAACGCGTTATGGAACACGACTGTATGAACTTGGACTCAATTCCTACTGATGAAGCACATGCTAAGTATCGTACTGCTGTAGTACATTTCCAAAAGGCTTTAGAAAATGGTAAAACCAAGGATGAGGCCCACGAAATCTTTAAGAAGATTATGGATGGAAATACTAGCGGACATTGTAAGAAATAATCCGTCAAAAAAATCCAAGCTGGTCCTGGACCAACTTGGATTTTTTTATAGATGTTCTACATGAAGGAAAATCTTATTAACATAGTCACTTGTATTATTACAGGTGAGATGATTAGTAACTGGCATAATGTAAATTTTACTGAGTGGCCGCAGCTGGTTAAGCTGCATAAAATTTTGGAGTAGCTGGGCAAGGTCTTTAACCTTGGCATAATAGGTACCTTGAAAGTATACCTCCAGATAAAGTCCTGCAGGTAGAGTATGCTGTAGCTTACTCTTATGCTTGGGCGTATTGGAAACTAGGGAAAAGTATTCACAGGAACGATTAGGATGCTCCTGGGTAAAAAAATCCTCACAGGTAACGCTCCAGCCTACGAATTTTTCCAGGGATTTATGATTATGGAAAGTATTTTGGGAATGCTTGGTGTAGAGAATTACACGAGCCTTACCATCCATTACCTGGGAAACGTCAGTCTGTCTAATTACTCTTTCGTCCTGCCAGTTTAAGAGGGGCTGATCAAATACATGAGGGTATTTCTGTTGCAGATTAGCTTCAATAACGTCAATGGTGCGGATAATTTCTTCATTTTCTAGAATAATATTTTCACAAGCATGTTTCTGTCTATTAAGGAGATTAAAAAATTTATCTTTATTACGATCCTTGAGAAAGTCTTTAATGTCAGAAATGCTAATGTTAAGTGAACGCAGATTAACGATAATTTCTAAATCTAGGTATTGTTGTATGGAATAATGGCGATAACCGTTATCACTAATATAATTAGGAGACAACAAATTTATTTTGTCATAGTAAAGCAGGGTTTGCTTGGAGATACCAAAAAGATTGGCCAATTCGCCAGCAGTAAAAAGGTTATTCTCGTCGTACATTATCATGTTTCACTCCTTGACTGTACAGTTGGTATATGGTTTAGAATCAATTCATTAGCATCCTGTCTATTATATCATAATATATTAAATAACATTAGTTGAATTTGGAGGGCCTAAAATGAAAAAAATTGCAATATATGGTAAGGGCGGTATTGGTAAGTCCACTACCACCTCCAATCTTTCTGCCGCTTTTAGTGAAGCCGGCTTAAAGGTGTGCCAAATTGGCTGTGATCCTAAGAATGATTCCACTAGGCTGCTGTTGGGAAAAATTTGCAGTCAGACGGTGTTGGACGTAGTAAGGGATAAGGACGAAATTACCAAAGAAGATATTATGCATTTGGGCTACAATAATATTAAATGTATTGAAGCAGGTGGACCGGAGCCCGGTGTTGGCTGTGCTGGACGCGGTATTATCGTAGCTCTGGAAAAGGTGAAAGCTTTGGACATTATTGATGATGAGGACGTTATTATTTATGACGTTCTGGGTGATGTCGTTTGCGGCGGCTTTGCAGTACCCATTCGTGAGGGCTACGCTACGGATATTTATATTGTCTCCTCCGGTGAATTAATGAGCCTTTACGCAGCTAATAATATTGCTAAGGGTGTAAAGCGCTTTGCTCTGCGTGGTGGTGTTCGTTTAGGTGGTATTATCGGTAATAGCCGTAATACGCCTAATGAAAAACAATTATTGGAAGAATTTGCAAAACGTTTACATACCAGGCTGGTGGCTTTTATTCCTCGTGATGTAATTGTGAATAAGGCAGAAAATAATCGCCAGACTGTTTTACAATATGCTCCTGAAAGTGCGCAGGCCGAGGTTTATCGCCAATTGGGCCGTGATATCATGCATAATGAAGAACTTAGCGTGCCCACGCCCATGACCTTTGAAGAGTTAGAAGAGCTGGTGGCTAAGTATGGCAATTGAGACCAAGCGTTTTATTAACAGCCGTAAAAGCTGTAGCTGCAGTATGCCTGGTGCCTGGCGTGCTGTAGCCTATATGCGGGGCGTGGTGGTCATCTTTCATAGTCCACGGTCCTGTACTCATGTAGCTACGACGATGGATATTAATGCTCATTTTCGTAGTATGGGCGATGGCTATCACGAAAAGGGACGTACGGTGCCGTTGGTTTCCAGTCTGTTAAGCGAGAAAGAGTCTATTTTTGGCGGCACGGATAAGCTGCAGCGTTGTATTGATTTTGTGGTGCAGGCCTATCATCCCCCATGTGTGGTAATCGCTAACTCCTGTGTTTCCGGAGTAATTGGTGATGATGTGGGTTCTGTAGCCGCAGATGCTGAGGCTCAATATCAGATTCCCTTTATAACCTTAAATTGCTATGGATTCCTGGATGGGGAATACTATGGTGGTTACTTTGAAACTATAAAAAATTTAATTGCCAGATTTATGAAGCCTCTACCTAAACAGGCAGGTACGGCCGTACTTTTTGGCGATAATGGCGGTCCCTGGGGGCACTATGCCACGGAGGTGACCAGGTTATTACGTGGTATGGGAGTAAGGGTGCTAAGCCAGTTCCCCAGCTATTTGACGTTGGAGGAGGTACGTCAGGTACCCAGTGCTGAGGGTATGGTTATCCTAGGTGGTAAGGGAAAGACGCAGGAGGGCTTTGAAGAAATTGCCCAGGAGCTGGAGGAAAAGTTTCATATTAAACACATGCCGCAGATTTATCCTGTGGGTTGGAGTGATACCCAAAAATGGATTTTAGCCATGGGCGAGCTTTTCCAGTGCCAGAAGGCTGCACAGCAGGTATTGGAGCAGGAACAGGCAGATTTTGCCAAAATGGTAGAAAAATTTGTCAGCTTTACTAAAAATAAAAAGGCTATTCTCTGCGTAGGCAGATGGTTGATGTATTTTGACCCGGTTACTGTAATTGAAACAATGGAAAGACTACAGCTGGATTTTCTAGGTATTGTTATGCTTAATACTTTTGATGATGATGTCCACCGTCTGGAAATGGAAGCAGTTATCCGTGCTTGTACTGATGTACCCATTTATAATTATCAGGAGGGCAGCAGTTTATTACAGGAGGCAGATATTGTTTTGAGTACTCATGAGCTGCAGGAGCCTGGTATCAAGCAAATCTTCCTGCCCATGCTGCCGAAGGTGGGGACTAAAGGCGAGAAGGACTTTATGCAGGCTATTCAGCGGACGCTTTGCAGTAAAACCCAAGGGGGTGGTATCTTCTATGTCAAATGAGCAATGGAGTAATGTTTGCGAACGAGTGGAGGCCTGTGCCTTAACTGGGGCGGCAGCCTTTGCTGCCGGCATTCCTGGTGCAGAAATTTTAGTAAATGGGCCTATCTGGTGTTATTTCTATGGGTTAAGATATCTGGAGTATTCTGAATACGATGTGGGCTTACGCCTTCATGGCTCCCAACCGGATAATAATGCCATCGTCTATGGTACGGAGGAATGTCTTACCAAGGCCTTAGAAAGGCTACTTTCCTATGGTAGTAATCCGGAATATCTTTTTATCGAAAACAGCTGTTCCATCAGTCTGATTGGTGATGATACGGCAGGTATTGCCAAAAAGCTGGACCTGCCCTGCCCAGTGGGAACTATGGATTGTGGTGGTCTAGTAGGTGGCTTTGCTGAGGGCTATAGTAAGGCCTGTCTAAAGATTATCAAGCAGTTTGTCAAGCCGGTGGCTCAGGTAGCTCCGGGGAGAATTAACCTTTTGGGCTTGAGCGATTTTACCTATAATGGTCGTGCTGACAGGGAGGAGCTTTGCCGTATTCTGACCAAAGCTGGTTATACTATTAATGCGGTGCCGGGAGGCGGCAGTCGAATTGCTGAGCTGCAGGGAATTTGCAATGCTCGCTTAAATGTTGTCTGTAATGAAGAATTAGGCTTGAAAACAGCACAGTATCTGCAGGACAAATACAAGCAGCCCTATATCGTTTTAGGTATGCCCTACGGTTTACAGGGCACAAAAAAATGGCTGGAGCAGCTTCAGGCAGTACTTCCCTGTGAGCAGCTGGAGGCGGTTTTAACAGAAATTGCTGCTACGGAAGCGAGATTGACAGCTTGGAGCAATGAGCTGCGCTCCGTCTGGGGTTCTCTTTGGTTTGATAATGTGGTACTTTCAGCAAGCTCAACCACGGCTCTTTGTCTGGCCCAGGCTTTACGTAGTGAATGGCTGGATACCAGCTGGATGACCGTTATATGTCAAAATAAAATAGAAAATAAGTATTGTACTCTGGCTGATGAGGTATATTATTCTGGTAGTGATGGCCCAGGCATCAACAGGGTTCTGGACCAGGTGAATGACGTTCTGGTTTTGGGGAGTAATTATGAAACGACGCTTTTAGATAACAGGGGAGACTGTAGCTATGTCAGCTGTAACATCAGCCTACCTGTATGTGACGAAGCTTTGATGATTGCTTATCCCTTCGCCGGGATTCGTGGTAGTGCTCACCTGCTGCAAAGAATATGGAACGCCTATATCAGTACTAAAAAGAAAAATGGATAAATTTATGAAGCAGATAGTAATTGGATGTCTGCTCTGTCTGCTTTTTATCTTAAGCGGCTGTAACCAGCAGCAAGCACAGCCCGGCTCCACCTCCTGTGAGGGGGGCTATCAGGTGGTAGATGATGCTGGTAGGGAGATTAATCTGGCGGGCAAGCCCCAAAGGATTGTTTCTCTGACCTATGGTACGGATGAGATTTTAACAGATTTAGTGGATAGTAAAAGAATAGTAGCCTATAGCCGTTGGGCTGGGGATGAAGGGATTACCTTCATCACGAAGGAACAAGCTCGGATAGTGGGCTGTAGGATGGATGAGAACACAGAAAAAATCCTCCTGCTGCAGCCGGATTTAGTTTTTGTCTCCACCTCTGCTAGTGAGGAGTTTGTCAAATCTCTAGAAAATATGCAGATACCTGTTTATCAGGCAGGTAGCCCGGACAGCTTTGAAGAAATGCGGGAAAAGGTTTTTGGCATTGCTCAGGCTGTGGGGGAGCAGGAGCGGGGCAGGCAGCTGGTAAGCGGCATGGATGCGCGTCTTAGCAGACTACAAAAGCAACTAGCAGGCTTGGAAGAGAAAGAGAAAAAAGTAGCAGTTGCTTTTGGCTTTGAGTCAGCTATTGGACGCAGGGGGGGGCTTTTGGACGATATGCTGACCAAGTCCCATGTAATTAATGGGGCTGGACTTTTACCTGGAGAAATGCAGACCAATCATATTAGCAAGGAGCTGGTTGTACAGATTAATCCTGATATTTTTTTGTTGCCTACCTGGAATTATGATAATAAGCATAATGTGAATGGTTATTACAATAGTGTTCTCTACGATCCAGCCTATAAGGATGTGACGGCCATTAAACAAAATCAATTAAAATTTATTAATGATAAATATAGATATGTTAATAGCCATCATGTAATTGATGCTATTGAAAATATTGCCCGTTCCGTCTATCCGCATATTTTTAGAGGTGAAAAATGATGAAAGAAAAACTTAGTAAAACTCTTATCCTAGCTGCTCTAGCTGTTGTTTTACTGCTAGTTATGGTAGGTTCTCTGGTGTTAGGCCAGGTGGATGTATCCATGAGTAGTGTGATAGCGATTATTTTTGAAAAACTTAATTTGCCAGTACCCTTTGACAGCCATGTTTCCAAGGAGCAGATGGCTGTGGTCTGGTATATTCGTGTGCCCCGTATGCTGGTGGGAGTGCTGGTTGGTGCAGCCCTCGGTATTTCCGGTGCTGTTATGCAGGGTATTTTCAGCAATCCCCTGGCTGACCCTGGTTTGATTGGCGTATCCTCCGGTGCGGCTACAGGTGCAGTACTTTCCATTGCTCTTGGTGCAGCTAATGCCAATATGTTTGCTATGCCGGCCTTTGCCTTCTGTGGTAGTCTTTGTGCCGTGGGTCTGACTGTTTTCCTGGCTATGCGCAATGGTAAAGTACCCGTTATGCCCCTGCTGCTTTCCGGTGTGGCCGTAGGTATGCTTTTGGGAGCAATTACCTCCGGTATACTGACTTTTATGAATGAACAGAAATTACAGCAGTATTTATTCTGGATGGTGGGTGGTCTGGACTACCGTCGTTGGGAGCATGTCTACATTGCAATTGGTCCTGTACTCATCGGTATTTTCATTATGCTGCTTTTGGCTCGCCATTTAAATATTCTGGCTTTGGGCGAAACTGAAGCTAAGGCCGTAGGTATGCCTGTTACAACCTATCGTATGAGCCTGCTTTTTGTAGCGGCAATGACTACTGCTACCTCCGTCTGCGTCAGTGGCAGCATTGGCTTTGTCGGTTTGGTTATTCCCCATATGATGCGGATGCTCTTTGGTCCTGACCACCGTATGCTTTTGCCGGCTAGTGCCTTAGGCGGTGCGATGTTCCTGGTGCTTTGCGATTCTCTGGGTAAGGTACTGATGCCTCCCGCAGAGGTTAGAGTAGGTATCATGACGGCTTTATTGGGTACTCCGTATTTTCTCTACTTATTGCGTAGAATGCAGAAGAATTTCTTTTAATTAGCAGAGACTGAGAGCTGAGGAAGGGTGAGGAAATGAGTAGAATTTTGTTTATGACCAATGTCATCCGTTCCCTGGGAATGATGCAGCAGGCTTTGGAGCAGCTGCAGCAGGAGGGTAAGCTGCCCGCTACTGATGCCTGCCAGTGGATTACGGAGGAAACCGTCTGGGACGGTACTTGGCAGGAACGCTTACAAGCTGTGGACCTGGTTTATCTAAAATGGATGGGGACAGGGCTGGATACTCCCTTTTTGAGGAAGGCAGTAGATTATTTAAAGCTGCTACATAAGAAATTTTATATTGATGCAGCAGGTAGTGATGTTAATGAGCTGACAAATGAGTTACAGCCGGAACAAATTATCCTGCTACGTGATTATGCCATATACGGCGGTGAAGAGAATTATTACAATTTGTGGCAGTATATGGATCAGCTGCTTTCCGGCCGATCCATTACGGCTCCAGCTCCTCAAAGCTTGCATTGGTGTGGAATCTATCATCCTCGCGCGCAGAAGGTATACACGGATGTAGAGGAATATTTTGCAGATTTTTGTGTGCCGGGTCGTCCTACAGTAGGGCTACTTTTTTATCGTGACGAATGGGTCTGGGGAGATTTAACCTACCAGGCAGCTCTGATTGAAGAGGCGGAAGCCCAGGGCATGAATATTATCAGTGTTTTTACCAATGGACAACCAGTGGAGGAAATGGGTATTCCCAGCCTGAGCCAGGTTTGTGATAAATTTTTCTTCCATAGTGAAGCGACTAAGGTGGATGTCTTACTTAATGCTATTAAATTTTCTTCAACCAGTTCTGGCTCTCTTAGCCTAGCCTCCCTGAAGCGTTACGACGTACCCCTGTTAGAGGTGTACACCATCATGAGTACCTATGAGGATTGGGAAAAGAGCTTTGAAGGCATGAATGCTATGGAGGTATCCATCAGCGTTTCCTTACCGGAATTTGATGGAGTTATTCACGGTGTACCTGTAGCTTCTAAAAAGCTTTTTGATAATGGTGATATCCGTTATCTGCCCATCGCTGAACGGATAGGACGTATGGTGAGCAAGGCCAAAAAATGGGCTAATTTAAAACGTAAGCCCAATAGTGAAAAGAAGATTGCTATTATTTTCCATAACTATCCGCCCCGTAATTCTAATATCGGCAGTGCTTTTGGTCTAGACAGTATTGAAAGTGTAAGGTGTTTATTGGCGAGGATGCAGGCACAGGGCTATAAAATAGATCATCTTCCTGTGGACACTAAAGAATTTATTGAAGAGTTAACAGCAAATGCGACTAATGATAAGGAGCTTTTGAGTGAAAAACAGATTGCTCGGGCTGCTAAGGTAACCAAAGAGGAATATTTAAAATTTTTCAATACCATGCCTCAGAAGGTACAGGAACAGTTGACAAAGGACTGGGGCAGGGCGCCGGGGGATGTTATGGAGTTTGACGGCTCCCTTCTCGTGCCCGGTACAATGAACGGTAATGTTTTTATTACGGTTCAGGCTCCTCGAGGCTTTGGTGATGATCCTAGTAAAATTTATCATTCTCCTTATTGTGCACCAACGCATCACTATCTGGCCTTTTACCAGTGGATAAGGGACATTTGGCAGGCAGATGCTGTGGCCCATATTGGTACTCATGGTAGCTTGGAATGGCTACCAGGTAAGAATGCCGGCCTTAGTAACGGCTGCTATCCTGATTTGGCTTTAGGTGACCTGCCCAATATTTATCCCTACAACATGACCATTACAGGGGAGGGAATTCAGGCTAAGCGCAGGGGTGCAGCCTGCATTATTGAGCATTTACCTGCTCCTCAGGCACAGGCCGGTGTTTATGATGAGCTGGAAGAGCTGGAGAAGGTAATGGACGAGTATCTGGATTTTAGAAATTCCCAGCCGGAGCAGCTGGACCGCTTGGAACAGCTGGTTCTGGAAAAGGTGGAGGCTGCTAATTTGCAGGAGGAAGTTTCTTACGATCTGGAACAGCCCTTTGATGAATATATTAGTAATTTACATAACTATATTACTGATTTAAAAAATATGGAAGTTCATACTGGTCTACATATTTTAGGTCAGGTACCGGAAGCAGAGGGCTTGACAGAATATTTATGGATTCTGACCAGATTAGAAAATGGTTCTGTACCCAGCCTGAATCAGGTCCTATGTGGATATTATGGCCTGGAATACTATCAGCTGTTGGAAAATAGCACTAAGGTTTATACTCCTCTTCAGATAACCTATGCTAAGCTGTTGGATAGAATTACTGAGCAGAGTCATACTATTATCACTCTGTTACAGGAGGGGAATTTTACCTCGGAAGCTGTGGCTACGGTGCTGCAGCTGCCCTGGGTGCAAAGAGCTGACCAGACCGTCCAGGAGTCCCTCAGAAAAATCTGCAGCTATATCTGTGAAACTCTTTATCCCAACCTTTGCCTAACTGCACAGGAGCAGACTAACGTACTGCGTGGCCTTAGTGCCGGTTATGTGGAACCCGGACCTTCCGGTTCTCCTACCAGTGGTGGTGCTGATTTACTACCTACGGGACGTAATTTTTATGGTGTGGACCCTCGTACCCTGCCTACACCTGCGGCCTGGGAGTTGGGGCAGGCTTTGGGTGACAGGATGATTGAACAATTCATTATGGATGAGGGGCGTTATCCGGAAAATGTGGGCATCGTTCTCTGGTCCGGGGCCAATATGCGGAGTCATGGTCAGTGCGTGGCTGAATTTTTATATCTTTTGGGTCTCAAACCCCTATATCAAAGTGGCAGCTTAAGAGTCAAGGACGTGGAGGTTATTCCCTTAGCCGAACTAAAACGACCCCGTATTGATGTTACTGCCAGAATTAGCGGTCTTTTTAGGGATACTATGCCTTCCATTGTGAACCTATTGGATAATGCAGTATTGAAGGTTGCAGGCTTAGCTGATGAGCCCTTGGATATGAACTATGTGCGTAAGCACATTGTGGAAGACAGTAGGGAGCTGGAGGAGCAGGGCTTAAGCCGGGAGGATGCCTGGCGTCAGGCTGCCTTTAGAATTTTTGGCGATGAGCAGGGCGTTTATGGTGCTGGTGTTTCCAACCTTTTGGAAGCTAAAAATTGGGAAACCATTGATGATATTGCCGATGTCTTTGTCCGTTGGGGAGCTCATGCCTATGGTGGTAAATTTAAAGGTAAATTTTTGCCACAGCAATTTAGAAAGCGTTTAGGCGTTATGGACGTTACCATCAAGAATGAGGATAATCATGAAACTAATATGTTGAGTAGTGATGACTTTAATGCCTATCATGGTGGCATGATTGCGGCCGTGCGAAGCATTAAGGGCTCTGCGCCTCGTTCCTATTGTGGGGATACGGCGGATAGAAATAAGGTACAGGTCAGAAGCCTGCAGGAGCAGGCTAAACGCCTTTTTAGAAGTGAATGCATCAATCCTAAATTTATTGAGGGCATGATGAAGCACGGCTATAAGGGGGCAGCTGACCTGGCTAATATGGTAGCTCACAGCTATCAGTGGGACGCTACCAGTGATGTGCTGGAGGATTGGATGTACGAGGAATATGCGAAGAAATATACCTTCGATCCTAAGGTCCAGGACTGGCTGCGTGATGTTAATCCCTGGGCCCTTCAGCGTATGGCAGAGGTACTTTTGGAGGCCGACCAGCGTGGCTTATGGAAGGCACAGGAAGAAACAAAATTAGAATTACAGAAAATATATTTGTCTATAGAAGGAGAAATTGAGGAACGGAGCGATGAAAATTCCTAGAATTAAGATGCTAGGGCTTAGCTTAACCGGTCAATGTAACTTTGCCTGCCGCTACTGCTATGCTGCAGAACATGCAGGGGAAAAGATGAGTATTGCTACTGCTTTACAGGCGGTAAAAATGGCGGCAGCTGCCGGTGAAGGATTTGTTATCCAGTTTACCGGTGGCGAGCCGCTTTTAAATTTTTCCTGCTTGCAGGCAGTGGTAAAATACGTGAAGGAGCAGCAGCTGCCTGCATTGATGCAGGTTCAGACTAACGCCTCCCTTATAAATGAGGAGCGGGTTCTTTTCCTTAAACAGCATCGGGTGGGGATAGGAGTCAGCCTGGATGGCAAGCCTAAAATTAACGATCAGCTGCGACTGACGAAAACTGGTGAGGGAGCAACCAAATATATTCTTCAGGGTTTGGAAATTTTAAAGGAGCAGAATATCAGCTGCGGCTTAACCTGTGTGGTAACTGCTGAAAATGTAGCTACGTTGGCAGATATTGTAGATATGGCTTATTTCCTGGGTAATGTTCGTAAAATAGGCTTTGATATATTGCGGGGACAGGGTAGGGGTGCGGGAATGGTACCGCCCTCTGAGGAGGCTATGGCAAGTGCGATGGAAGCCGTGTATGAGAGAAATAGGGCTTTAAGCCGATTTTTTGGCTATCGTCTGCTCATTACCCAACAACAGCGGGTGGAAAATCTTGCCAAGGGCTGTAGCGCTGCCTTTGGTCATTGCTATGCTATGAATGGGGAGGCAGCCTTTGTGGATGCCGGTGGAGCTATCTATGCCTGCTCCTCTCTGGTAGGATGGCCTGAGTTTTATCTGGGGAATGTAGCCCAGGGACCGGAGCCGGCTTTAGTAGATAAGGTACGGGGAAAAATTGCCACAGCTATGTCTTCCTGTACCGCCTGTGAGCAGTTTAGGCTTTGCGGTGGCGGCTGCTATGCCCGTTGGTTTGCAGCTCCTTTTAGTATGGCTTATAAAAGTGAATGTGCTATGCAAAAAGTATCGATTCTTAATGCAAATTTAAATAAATAAGAAATATTTTCTTTTATCTGTTGAGGGTGTAGTTGATATATAGTTTATAATAACAGATATGGATTGTGATAAAAATCACAGCAAATAGAAATGGAGAGAAAGATAAGTGAAAAGAACAGCTGTCTACCCATTTACTGCTATTGTTGGGCAGAATGATATGAAATTAGCCTTGATATTAAATATTATCAATCCGGCTCTGGGAGGAGTGTTAATTAAAGGTGAAAAGGGTACTGCTAAATCAACTGCAGTTCGCGCATTGGCCGAGCTGTTACCACAGATGGACGTTGTCCATGGTTGCAAATTCAATTGTAATCCTCATGAACCTCATCTTTTGTGCGATTCTTGTGCACAAATTTATGCGTCTGGTACGCCTTTTACCATAGAGAAAGCCAAAATGCGCGTGGTAGAGTTACCAGTCAGCGCTACTGAGGATCGTGTAGTTGGTACCTTGGATATTGAGCATGCTATTAAGCATGGTGAAAAAAAATTTGAAGCTGGTATTTTAGCTCAGGCCAATCGTAATATTTTATATGTGGATGAGATAAATTTGTTGGATGACCATGTGGTGGATGTGCTGCTGGATGCTGCGGCCATGGGTATCAATACAGTGGAACGCGAGGGCGTGTCCTATTCCCATCCGGCCCGTTTTGTCCTGGTTGGTACTATGAATCCTGAGGAGGGTGATATCCGTCCTCAATTATTAGACCGTTTTGGACTTTCAGTGGTCGTTGTCGGTGAACATGAGCCCGAGCAGCGTGTAGAAGTTATTAAACGCAGACTGGCTTATGAGGCTGATGCAGATGCTTTCATTGCCTCCTATAAGGATGAACAGGAAAAATTAGCGGCTCGTATTATGCAGGCTCGTAGTCTTTTAGCCCAGGTAACTATTGCTGATGACCTGTTAGCTAAGGTTGCCCGCTTATCTATTGAATTGGGTGTGGATGGACATCGTGCCGATATTACTGTTATTAAGACAGCCTTGACTCTGGCGGCTTTTAATGGACGCCAGCAGGTAGAGCTGGAGGATGTAAAGGGGGCTGCTAGGCTAGTGCTGCCCCACCGTATGCGTAGACGTCCCTTTGAGGAAGGCCAGTTGGATTGGAGTAAAGTGGAAAGCTTTTTAGCTTAAAGGGCTATGGAGGAAGGTTAAATGTTTAAGCAGGCCATATATCCCTTCGCGGCTATTGTTGGTCAGGAAGAGGTTAAGCAGGCTGTTTTAGCAGCTTTGGTCAATCCCCAGGTAGGCGGCTTGTTAATTGGTGGCCGTAAGGGCACCGCAAAAACAACCCTGGTCCGTTCCGCCCAGGCTCTGCTTCCTAACCAGGAGATTATCAATCTGCCGTTAAATGTCACTGAGGACATGCTTTTTGGCAGTATAGATATTGAACAGGCCGTAAGTAAGGGTGAACGGAAATTCCTTCTCGGTATTATGAACCGTGCCGATGGTCAATTTATATACATTGATGAAGCTAATCTATTGCGTCAGGAGCTGCTGTTGGCAGTTCTGGATACTAATGAAGCCGGCTTTAACCATGTGGAAAGGGATGGTATTTCCTATGAGCAGGCGGTGCAGTATACTGTGCTGGCCACCATGAATCCAGAGGAGGGAACTCTGTCCCAGCCAATTCTTGATCGTTTTGGCATGTATGTGGATGTACAAAATGAAGAACGGCTGGAGCAGCGAGTAGAAATTATTAAAAGGAATATAGCCTTTAGCCGGGATATGGAGCATTTTCAGGCTGTCTATGCTCAGGCTAATGCCGCTCTGGCACTCAAAATAGCTCAGGCCAGAAAGCTTTTACCGACTATTGAATTTACGGCAGCCATGATTAAACTGGCGGCCCAGATGTGTGCTCAGGCTTTTTGTGCCGGTCATCGGGCAGAGCTTTATCTGTTAGAAACAGCCAGGGCTCTTGCCGCTCTTGCTGGTCGTAATTACCTGCTTCCGCAGGATATGGATAGAGCTGCTGTTTATGTGCTGCCCCACCGGATGCGTATTCCGCCGGAGCAGGAAGAAAATAACCCCAACCAGGAACAGGAGGAAGATACTGATTCTGAAGTGAAGGAGGAACAGGATAACGACTCCGCCGACAGTGCTGAGCACGTAACACCGCCCCAATCACCAGATACAGAGGATGCTCCACCGGATGCGGAGGGACAGCAGGATGGGGACAACGATATCCAGCCCCAGCAGGAGCCCGATAAGCAGCAGACAGCTCCTGAGGAGGAGTTGGCGGCAATTGATAGAAAATTTGTTCTTCCAAAAATCGTCGTGGAGATGGGTAAAAATAATCTTAAGCGGCGTGGAAGCGGTAAGCGTAGCATCACCAGGACGGATTTAAAGCAGGGGCGCTATGTTAGGGCTGAATTGCCTAAGGGTAAGGTAGAGGATTTAGCCTTTGACGCAACTATTCGTGCTGCTGCTCCTTACCAGGTATTGCGGGTAGCTAACGATTGTGCTTTGAATATCCACAAGGATGATTTAAGACAGAAGGTTAGAGAAAAGCGTATTGGGAATACCTTTCTCTTTGCTGTGGATGCCAGTGGTTCCATGGGTGCCAGGAAACGTATGGGTGCAGTTAAGGGAGCAATCTTTTATATGCTGCAGGATGCCTATCAGAAGCGTGACCGGGTAGGAATGCTGGCCTTTCGGCGTGACCGGGCCGAGGTGTTACTACCCATTACCCGCAGCGTTGACCTGGCGCAAAAATGTCTGGCTGAGATGTCTACCGGTGGTAAAACACCACTGGCAGACGCCTTAGCAGTTTCTCTGCAGCTATTAACCAGAATGAATAAACAGGACAGTGAGATGGAGCCGATTTTGGTTTTAGTTACTGATGGTAGGGCTAATGCAGTAGAAGCCGATGGTGGCGACCCTGTAGCTGCGGCTGTGAAAATGGCGGAGCGGCTTAGGAGGGCTGCAATTACCTCCGTGGTTATTGATACGGAAAGTGATTTTATAAAATTAGGAATAGCGAAAAAAATTGCTCAGGCCATGGGTGCAAGCTACTATAGCTTGCAGAAATTGAGCAAGGAGCAGATTTTGCACATCGTCCGTCAGATAGAGAAATAATGGGGACGGATGTCGGAAAAGCTGTTAAAAAAGATTCAGTTATCGAAACCAATGGACAATAAATTGGTTTCGGACTAAATAAATTATTTGCTTTTTAAAGGAGAGATTTCGGATGAAGAAAGTTGTTTCTAAAGCTTGTTTAATGACGGCCTTGCTTTTAGGTGGATTGACTTGTGTAGAAGGTACTGTTAGTGCAGCAGGTATGCAGGAATTTGTCTTAGACCCCATGGTTGTTACTGCTCAAAGAACAGAAAAAAGGGATATCGATGTTCCGGCAACTACTAAGGTTATAGACGCACAGCAGATTAAGGACGCCGGCTATAAGAATGTTTTTGATGCTATTGAGCATCAGGTAGGCTTAACCAGCACCGGTTATGGTGATGCAGGTCAGGATTATGGCTTTAGCTCTGGTAGAACTGTCATTCGTGGTTATGATCGTGGTACTCTGGTCATGGTGGATGGCATTCCCATGAACCTGAAAAATTATAACTCCCTTTCCGGTATTCCCATTGATATGGTACAAAAAATTGAAATAATCAAGGGTGCAGCTGGTACCCTTTATGGCAGTGAAGCCATGGGCGGCGTTATTAATATTATTACTAAGAGACCTGCAGGCGAAGAGAAATTCAAGGTCAAAGGTACCGTTGGTAATTATTACAAGGATTGGGGCATGACTTATGCTAATGAAAAGCTGATTTTGAGTGTGGGCAAGGAATACTCCGATAATATCTCGCATTCCAATGACTATCCTGCCGGTTCTGATACTGACTGGTGGGTTGGTAAGGGACAAACCGATCGTGCTGCCCTGGCCGCTCAGTTGAGTGATAAATTAGGCTTTAATATCATGTATGAAAATGGTGATATTACTAGAGGTGGTACCAAATATAAAAAGAATGGTGATATCTCTAAAAAATACGATTACGTTTATGACAATGAAAAGGTAATTACCGGCCTCCACTACGATGATGCAGAGCATGGTTTGAAGGGGGTTATCGGATATAATTACCGTCAGGTTGATGGTTTTGATTTTGTTGCTGATAAGCCGGTAAGCTCCTCTGCTGATTTATCCAGTTATATTGCCGACGTGCAAAAGAAATGGGAATTAGGTGATAATACCTTAATTGCCGGTTACAGCTTTAAGAGGGAAGATTATGAGAATAAGGTTAACGATGCTAATAAGGCACATCGTAGCAGCAGTTCTCTTTATCTGTCCTATGAAAATGTTTTTAACGATAAATTTAGTGCAACTTTAGGACTCCGCGGTGAATTCATCAATGATCCCTATGATGATCAGAACATTGTCAATCCCCAGTTCCAAACCCTATATAAGATTGATGGGGACACTTCCTGGTTTGTTAATATCGGTAAGGCCTTCCAGATGCCGACAGTAGATGCCTATTTCGGTAAGAAGGGAGCTCACCGCGAACTGGACCCAGAAGAAGGTTGGACCTATGAAACCGGCTTCAAAAAGGTTTTTGAAAATAAGAGTATAAAGTTGTCCATTTACCATATGGATTTTGATAATAAATTAGGCTGGTCCGATAAGGATAAAGATACTGGTGAACAATATGCCATCAACAAGGGTGAATTTAAAAATACCGGTGTTGAAGTGGAATATTCTCAGATAGTGGATGATAACTGGTCCTATAGCTTAGCTTTGGGCTACGGCAATCCTGAAATTAAGGATCCTACCAAAAACGTCGGTTGGGTACAGGATGCCGGGAAATTGGACGGTGCAGCTTCCGTAACCTATGCAGCTGATAAGCTGAGAAGTACTCTTTCCTTTAAATATTTAGGTGATCGTGAGGAATACAAGGGACGTACCATCCCTGTTAGAAGTCGTCTGACCTGGAATACCTCCTACGACCTTACAAAAAATGATAATTTAACTCTAACCCTGAATAACCTTTTGGACCATGATAATTACTCTAATAAATATGGTAATCTGGACCTGCCCTTCAATTGGAGATTGATGTATACCAGAAGCTTCTAGGTTGACGGCTGAATGATGAAAGATTACTCATATTAATTTGCTAAGGTGTTTACATATGTGTGCTTCAGTGGCTAAGGAAACTGTTTCCCGGCCTACGGACCAGGAAAAGCTAATTACTACTTTACATACTAACTTTAATTATGATAAAGTAGTACTTGCAAGGTATTTAGATAAAGGAATTAGTCCTAATGATTTACGGACGTTGTGTAAATATGCTCATTATGCACAAGTGTCCTTGGAAAAGGTAGCGGCTTTGCGGGAAAAGTATGTCTGGACTAGAGTAAGATTTTTACTTGGTTTAACTCCTGAAAGGTTATATGAAAGGGAGTTGGCTTATAAAGCAGAGCGTCTGCATAGGGGTGCTGGTCTGGAGCCGGAGCTGACGAAAGCATACCTGCGCTTGGGCTTTGCTTCCCATCAGGTGAAGCGGGCCCGCTACATTGCCAGTCATTGTGATGTTCCTTTATTAGATATTTTAAATATGAAAACTCGTCAATTAAAGTGGCCCGATGTGGCCGAGAAGCTGGGATTACCAAGGGATGCCTGTATGAAATAGTATTTGTAGAGGTAAGGGCCTATTATAGGCCCCTACCTCCTTTTTTCTAGGGTTATCCGCTAGTAGAGCAGTATTTATCTTTGTAAAGGTTAAGGAAAGATAATGAGCTGGGCAGGATAAGGCGTAGCTTGTAGTAATGGAGAAGAGAAAATGTCAGAAGCTGTTATTGAGTTAAAAAAATTGTCCATTGGTTATGGCCCTAAAAAGGTTATCGGTGATGTCAACACTAAGATTTATAAAGGCGACCTAGTCGGCATTGTAGGTTGTAATGGTGCTGGTAAGAGTACGCTTTTAAAAACCATCCGTGGTTTATTACCTAAGCAGAGTGGTGAGGTTCTGTATTTTAACAGGCCCTTAGAGGAATACGAGGATAAGGAGTTGGCCAGAAGTATTGCCTATCTGCAGCAGCAGGTGGAGCTGGGCTTTGGCTATACCGGACGCGATGTAGTCCTTGCCGGTAGATATCCCTTTATGAAATGGTGGGAAAGCGAAACCGAGGATGATGAAAAACTGGCTCTGGCCTGCATGGATTATACTGGTACCCTGGATTTGGCAGACCGTCCTCTGACTGAGGTCAGCGGTGGTCAGAAGCAGAGAATCCTATGGGCTAAGGTTTTGGCTCAGCAAACACCGATTCTTTTTTTGGATGAGCCGACTACTGGTCTGGATATGGTCTATCAGGAAGAACTTTTCCGCTTTGCTAAGCAGCTGGTCAGCATGGGAAAAACTATTTTAATGGTAGTTCATGAGCTGAATTTTGCGGCTAAGTACTGTAATAGAATTCTGCTTTTAGGTGAACAAAAAATTTTAGCGGATGATGCTCCTGAAAAAGTTTTTACAGAGGACTTATTGAGCAGGGCTTATCATGCAAAAATTAAGGTAGTAAAAAATCCGGTAACGGAAAGCATTGAAATTTCTACTAAGGTGGATGCAGAAAAAATTGCTAAAGAAAATAAACTTTTGAATCAGATTTGTCAGTAATAGTTAGAAATGGTGGAGATAGCTTATGAATAATAAACGAGCTCTAGTTGTAATCAGCTTTGGGTCTACCTTTGCAGTTGCACGTGAACAGGAAATTGGCGGTGTTGAGCAGGCCTTGGCGGAAGCTTTTCCCAATTATGATTTGTTTCAGGCTTTTACCTCCAGTATCATTCGTAAAATCCTGGCAGGTAGGGGTATAACCATTTTTAGTCCTATAGAGGTTATGGATAAGCTAGTAGCTGCGGGCTATGAAGATGTTATTGTGCAGCCCACGCATATTTTACACGGAGAGGAATTTGAACAGAAAATTTTAACCTTACAAAAATATCAGGATAATTTTTCTAAGCTAGTAATCGGCAAGCCGTTACTGACCATAGCGGAAGATTATAAGCTGATAGCAGCTGCTGTTAATTCTATTTTGCCCCGTCTGGCAAAGGATGAGGGTGTTGTTTTGATGGGACACGGAAGTCCGCGTAATAATAATGACTCCTTTGGTTGTACCTATAATAATTTACAAAAGTATTTTGATAACCTGGAGCTGCCGGTGATTATTGGTGTAGTTGAGGAAGAGGATAGTCCTAATTTTCAAGCTGTACTGGGACTGCTTCAGGAGAGAGGCTATCGGAAAGTACATTTATGGCCCTTCATGGTAGTCGCAGGGGACCATGCTTTTAATGATATGTGTGGTGAAGCTGCGGACAGCTGGCAAAAACAGATTGAGTGCTTGGGCATTGCTACAGAGCTCCATCTGGAGGGACTGGGCAGGAAAAAGGTTATTCAGGCCTTGTTTGTTAACCATGCTCTTAAGGCCTTGGCTGAGATGGACTAGCTTGGCTATTCAGAAAAAACGATAGTGTTGGACTATTAATAAAACAAGCTGGGATTTTCCTGGCTTGTAATTTTTTTAGGTAGGTTGGATATGAAATATTTAGCACAACGATGGTGGGGCTATCTTTTAGGCTTTCTTCTTTTTTATAGTCCCTTTGCCTATTTTCAAAAAGTGATTTATTATGTCAGCTTTGGCCGTTGGGATGATTTAAGCATACATAGTTTTTGTCTGCGCATTCAGATAGAGCATTTGTTGGATGGTCTACTGCCGCTTTTTGGACCGATATTCATAGTAGGTTTTATACTGCTGCTGTTATCTACTATATTTTTGGGGCCCATTTATTGTGGAATTCTGTGCCCTACAGGCGCCGTTACCGAATATTTAAGTCGTCTGATACCGAAAAAATACCAGGTGCATTGGCAAAAGTATGTAGATATTACAGCTATGCGTTACGGAATGCTGGCAGCCTATGTTGTTATGTCTTTCTTTGGTACGGCAGTTGCCTGTGCATATTGTAATTTCTATGTTTTTGATTTATTGGTCAATTACATTTTCTGGGGATATCTGGTCTCTTTTACTTCCAGTCTGTGGCTAACTCTTTTTTTATGGCTGCTTGTGTTTGGATTTTTTACCAAGGGTGGCAGAGGGTTTTGTCTATTCCTTTGTCCTGTAGGTGTTCTGCAAAACCTGCTTTCCTGCCTGACTGGTTTTTTACCTTGGACCTATCGTATCAGACTGCAGGAAAAACGCTGTGTGGGCTGTAATCGTTGTGCACAGCATTGTCCCATGGCGGCGATTACTGTGGTAAATAAAAAGGCAGTAATTAATCCTCATCAATGTATTGGTTGTAGAGAATGTCTGCCCCATTGTCCTACCAGGGCTATTTTCTATGGGAGGAAGCAGTATGAAAAGTAAAATCATTCATTTTGGTATAGCTATGGGCTTACCCATGGCCAGTATAGGTAGTGGTGGGTGTACCGGCAGCTGTGGACAATGCAATTTTAGTTGTACACCAGGTGTTTTCATGTTAATTTTCCTGATGGGAAAAATGTTGTATCAAAAATATTGCTTAAGGAGTAGGTAATGAGAAATAATTTGTGTAAAAAAATATTTTATTTTCTCTGTGGTTTATTTTTCCTAGGCTTGTTAGCTTTTCTAAGAAGCAATTTTAGCGGAGATACAAGTTTTAATATCTGCCAGCTAAGGTATCAACAGACTGAAGCTAAAGTTTTTGATCTGGCAGACCAGGGCTTTATTAAAGCTTGGCTACAGCCGGAGGTCCTTTCTCTGCATTTTTCCTGTAGTACGAAGGAAGAACTGCCATTGACCTGTTCTGTGGAGGGCTTCGATAACTATTATCTTAGTCAGGGTAGTAAGAAGAAGGGGGGCTGGTGCGAGTTAAAACCGGATCAGGTTCTTACAAGACTGGGGCGCAGCCGTGCTATGCAGGTAAACATGGAGCTGGGTCTACCCAGGGAAGCTACCAGGCAGGCTGTAGTAGCCGAGGGATCTTTGATTTTTTATTACCAAAGGGAAAGGTATAGTACCATAAAAATTACTATTGTTAATTCAAAATATCAAGAAAAATGATGGGAATATAATTAAAATATTCGTACTAATCTTGACAATATACCTAGTATATGGAATAGACTACTAAGCATGATGAAGTTTGAATAAGGCTAAAAAACTAAACTAAAAAATTGAAAAAAGCATGTAAGCTTTTCTTCCAGCCGGAAGGCTATATGTGTCAGACGTAGTCAAAAATAATAAAAAGGAGAGTTGATGATGGATTTGCAAGTAAGCAGAGGGATGTTGATGGGAGCGTTACTTTGCGGTTCCTTGGTAGTAGCTGTTCCAGCAGTGGAGGCCGTTGGTTTACAAGAATTTACCTTGGATACGGTGGTGGTTACGGCGACTAGGTATGAAAAACCTGATTTGGATGTAGCAGTTTCCACTCAGATTTTTGATCAACAGAAGCTACAGGCTACGGGTGCTAGTAATTTATATGAGGCCCTGCAGTATGGTACCGGCCTGAATGTTTTACAATATGGTACTGGTGGTTCTTCCATGGGAAATATGGCCAGCAAGATTTCAATACGTGGCAATGTTAATGGTACTTTGATTCTGTTAAATGGTGTACCGCTTAATATCCGTGGTACCTACGATTTAAATGACATTCCTTTGGAAAATGTAGAAAGAGTAGAAATTGTCCGTGGTGGTGGCTCCGTTCTCTATGGTAGTGATGCTACCGGTGGTGTTATTAATATTATTACTAAGGCGGACAAGTCTAATTATGTGAAGGTGGCAGTAGGCAATTACGACCGTCGAGAGTATGCTGCTTCCGTACAGGCTGATAAATTAGGCTTCAGCTATAGCTATTCCAAATGGGGTTATGTTGATAATGTCGGCTGGGACAGAAAATTAGCTGCTTATTTTAAGGATTGGCGAGGACCAGAAAATCATAATTTTGATTTAACTTATAAATTTGATGATAATTTATCTCTCAATGCTTCCCACAATGAGTCTAAATATGACTACATCAGCACTATCGGCCAAAAAAGCATGAAAGGATGGAGCCCTGCTAATGATACCCAGCAGGACGTGGACCGCAATAACATACAGCTCCATTACCAAAAGGATAATTTTAAAGCTACTGCGTACTGTGTGGACCGTGAAAGAGAGAAAAATGCATGGGTATTGGATAGTGGAGATTTTTTAAGTGATGAGGATGAAACCTCCAGAAACTATGGCCTGGATATCCAAAATACCTATCAGCTTGATAATGCAACCCTTTTGGTCGGCGCAAGCTACCAGAAGGAAAATTATAAATCTACTGAATTAAATCAAAAATACGACGAGGATGGAAATCTAGATGGTGGACTGTTGCCCAGTTCTACTGGTGGCAACAGAAGTCGCAATAATTATTCCCTTTATGCTCAGTGGGATAGTCAGCTTAATACTACTGATAGCCTGATTCTTTCAGCGCGTCGAAGCTGGACTGCCGCTGCTCCCAATGGTGACAATTTCCATAATTTCAGTGGACAGGCTCAATTTATTCACAAAATAGGTGATAAGCAGAGCCTTTATGCCAGCGTTGGTCAATCCTTTAAGATGCCGGCCCTGTACCAAATTTATAAGACGGATGCAAACGGTAATAGTGCTAAGGAATTAAAGCCCCAAAAGGGTATGCACTATGAATTAGGCTGGAAAAAGAATATCGATCAGGAACAATCCTTGCGTGTGGCTGTTTTCAACTATCGTATTGATGATAATATCAGCGCCAATGTTGATAGCAGAACCCATGTGTTCAGCTATAAGAATGAAAATATCCGCAACACTGGCATAGAAATTGAATATGCTAAGCTGCCGGAAAAGGGCTTGGGCTATAATTTATCAACCTCCTATGGTAATCCGCAAACTGAAGAAATTGATAAAAATGGCTATAATTTTGGCTGGCAGGATGATGGCAGCCGCTTTGAGGTCAAAGCATGCTTAACCTATAGATTGGATAAATGGAAAGCAGCCATTAACGCTGCTTATGTTGCCGATCGTGATACCTTTAAGAATAGTAGTAAAAAGGGTTCTAAACCGGCAAAGACTGATTATTATACCGCTAAGCCTTATTTGTTGACTAATTTAAATGTGGAATACGCACCTCAGGAGGATTTGAGTATTTTTGCAAACTTCAATAATATTTTGGACCGCAAGGATACAGTGTATTATTCTTCCTCCAGCGAACATTACGCTACTCCCTTTAATTTTATCGTGGGTATGAGGTATAATTTCTGATTTTAACCAGCATGAACAGTATAGTAGGTATATAGTTGCTTCTTTGTAAGTGTCTTTCTCTAAGAAAAATGCTTAAGTAATATAATTAAGGGGTGTTTTTTATGAACAGAAATTTAAGAAAAGTTTTGGCGATGGCTACTGTATGCACTGCAGTATGTGGCTTTAGTGCAATGACTCAAGCATCTTCCTTCCAACTGAGTGATGAGGTTAAGACTCCAACTGCAGCTTTAATGGAAGCTTCTCAAATCGGTATTTTGTCTCATGAAACTGCAGCTTTACAAAATTTACCTAACAAGGATGCAATTTTGGTAATGAGCTTTGGTACTACTTTCCCCGAAACTCGTGCTAAAAATATCGATGCTACTGTTAATGCCATTAAAGCCTTACATCCTGATACTAAGGTTGTTGTAGCTTTTACCTCCCACATTATCATTGATCGTGTCAAAGCTAATGAGGGTCTCACTATTCCCACTCCGGAGCAGGCTTTGGAGCAGCTGAAAGCAGAGGGCTATACCCGTGTAGCAATGACTACTCTGGATGTTATTCCTGGTATTGAATACTCCTATAAGAAAGCAGTTTATAACCAATACAAGGATCATTTTAAAAAGGTAACCATGGGCACTCCGTTAATGTTCTGGCAAGGCCAGGAGGGCCGTGATGATGATGTCAGCGAGGTAATGACTGCTGTTAGCAATGAATTCCCTAAATTAGGTAAAAAAGATGCCGTAGTACTTATGGCTCATGGTACTCCCCACCAATCCAATGCCTACTATTCTGTAATGCAGGCTAAGCTGGAAGCTCTTGGTCACGATAAGGCTTTGATTTTTACCGTAGAGGGCTGGCCTACTATTGATGAAGTAATTGCACAATTACATGCTAAAAAGGTTAAAAATGTGGTAATGATGCCCCTGATGATGGTAGCTGGTGACCATGCAAGCAATGATATGGCTGGCGATGAAGAGGATTCCTTCAAGAGTGCTTTACAGAGAGAGGGCTTCCGTGTAGATGTAAAATTACAGGGTCTAGGCGAAAACGAAGCTGTTCAAAAAATCTTTGTTGAAAGAGCAGAGGATGCCTGGAAGGCTTTGCAGGATTAAGCTTTAGCTAAAGCTTATAAATGTATTGTGACCATGGACTAATATTATTTGTCCATGGTCATTTTATTTTGCCAAATAAGTAAAGCGGATTCTGTTATTGACTTCAAAGAGATAAAGTAATATATTTAAAGGGACTATTTTGGCATATGTGGACTAAAGATGCTTTAAGATAGACAACTTGACAATAGGCTTAGTATATGGTTTATAATTTTACCTGATAGTGGGGTGGGAAGGACTTGCCCTGAAATAGGTACTATGCAAATATTCAATGAGAAGAATAAGGAGAAAGCTATGTTTAAAAATTTGCTTTTAGCTTGTGTAATCGGTTTAACCAGCTGGCTGAACGTAGCTCAGGCTCAGAAAGCTGTAGTTGTGGACAGCCCTATGAACTGGGAGGCTAGCATGATGCCCAAACCTACTGCTGAGGAAATTGAGGCGGCTAGATGGTCTGTTATTTTGGAAAATGATTTAGGTGTTTACGCCTATGATATGGATTCTCTTGGTTTTGCTTATGATAAAGACGGACAAGTAGATACTAACACTGTCAATGTCTTGGTAAAAACTATTTTTACCAATAAGGATATGTTGAAAAATTTACAAAATAGCTATGCTGGTAAATTAGTCGGCAAGGAAAAGGCTAAGTATTGTACTATGGAAATGCAGTATAAGCTGCAGGAGGGCCTTTATACCGTAAAAATAATGCGTGTCTTTGCTGATTCTAAGCGTGAGATTGATGTACAGGAAAAGCAGGGCAACTTTGCTTCTGTTCCAGAAGGCAGCTTTGCCGAAGCGCTTTACGAGATTTGCCAGAAGTACGCTCAGGATGTAGCACACGCAGCTGCTGCACAAACACAAGGATAATAAAGAAATGAATTAATAGGTGCCGTGCTTAAATGAGAAGTTGGGTGTAAATCCCACACGATCGCGTCGCTGTAAAAGGGAGTAGCAATAAAAAATGTCACTGGATTTTCTGGGAAGACCTATTGCTATGATGAACTGAAGTCAGAATAACAGCCTATTAAATAATAAACTACTACTGCGCGGGACAGTTGGTGGAGAGCTAAGCTTTTAAGGGGATATTATGCCTTCTACACACCTGTTGGGAGTAGAGGGCTTTTTTTATGGAGTAAGAGAATGCGTTTTTTAATAATTGTTATGCTGCTCTGCTGTTATATGCAGACGGCCTTGGCAGGTTATGACCTAGAAGTTGTTTATCCCTACAATTTGGATAAGAAACAGCATAATGTCGTTCAGGTTGGTAGTACGGTACCACTTTATGTAAATCTGACCAGCTATAACCTGGAACGAGAGGAAAACGCACAGGTAATACTGACCTTACCCAAGGGCTTTACTCCTTTACCAGATGCACATTGGCGACTGAATGAGCAGGGCCAGCTGGTAACAAGTTGGACATTGGCGGCTGATTACGGTCGTAATTTTGATCTGGTTTATATTAAAGCTGAAGAAACTGCTTCTTTAGGGTCACAGCAGCTACAGCTGCAGGTGATAGGTGAAAAATGGCAGACTAGTAGAAATGTTGATTTTATTTATGCTCCCGGCACAGAGGTTAAGGCACTGCCCACTAAGAAAAAGCAACGGGGCAAGGGGGATTTTAACTGGTATATCCAGAATGTACTGCTTCCGGTAGATAGCTATGGCATCCGAGACGATAGGTCCGCTGCCGGTGTAGTTTATGTAAGAGATACTTCTTTAGAAAGCTTTCGTAACCGGATGACAGGTGAAGGAGCTACCAGCTGGTCAGCTGTTTTCAACCATCCTGCCACCTACATCCTTCTAGAGCTGCGTAATCCTAAAAAGGATGTGCGTGTTTTGCGCTTTAAGGCAGAGCTGGTGGACCGTTTTACTGGTGAAAAGGTGCCTGGCTTATGTACTGCAGGTAAGGTTGCTGATGATAATGCCGGCGAAGGCTGGGGGGAGGCAGCAGAAAGCACTGAGGAGACTACGGCATTAATTTCTCTGGATGGAACAACTAACCAAAATGTGGTTCTTCCACTTTATATTGACTATTTTAAAGTTTTGGAGGGCGATTACAGCATGCGGGTTACCGTGAGCGGGAATGGACAGGAAAAGGTTCAGGAGGTTCCTCTGACGATTGCTAAAAAGCATAGTATGGGACTTATGGCCGTGGCCTTTGCCTTTGTTTGTCTGCTGATAGTTATTTTGGCCTGTGGCAGGATAAAGCGGTGTATTTATAAGATTGGTGCTAAGGGAGCTATTTCAGTGGCGCTTTTTGCTGCTTTGGCCTTTGGTGGAATTACCTTGCCTACCACAATTATGGGAGACCTGCTTCATGCTTTTTTGGGTCCTTTTTCGGGCCTGGTAACGGGTATTCTGAGCGGAATTCTGCAGTATCTTTTAATTATGGCTCTGCTTACTCTGTATCGGACACCGGGTACCCTCAGCCTAATGTACCTGGTTAAGTTTATGCTGTCCTGCCTGATGTTTGGTAACTTTTCACCATTGGGCATTTTGAGCTGTTGCGTATACATAGTAGTTTTAGAGACTGCGCTATATTGTAGTGGCTTTTATGCCCAGGAAAAATTAAAATCGCAGCTGCTTCTGTGGGTAGCGCTGGTTATGGGCATAGCAGATGCCTTCATTACCTTTGTTAACCTGGAGCAGATGATGTTTTTTTACCGTTTGTATTATGCAGACTGGTATTTGGCTTTATATATGCTGATTAATGGTGTGGTGTACAGTAGTATCGGAGCCTGGCTCGGCTGCCGTACCGGTTTGAAGCTACGTCAGGTTATGGGGGAATGAGCATGCTGAAAATTACAGATTTATCCTATCGTTATCAAAGTAGGCAGCAGTTTACCCTGCACCGGATTAATTTAGAGCTGGAGCCTGGAGGCATGCTACTTCTGGCAGGTAGGAGCGGCTGTGGCAAATCAACCCTGATTAAGGCTATTAGTGGTCTTTTAAGCGAACAGGGGGGGGGAGAGCTGCATGGCCATATTTACCTGCAGGGAGAGGAGATTACCAGGGAGTCACCTGAAAAAATAGGCATATTAGTAGGTACGGTCTACCAATCACCGGATGATCAGCTTTTTGCGATGAATGTGGCAGATGAAGTAGGCTTTGCGTTGGAAAATCAAGGACTTGCACCAGACTTTATTCAGCAGCAGGTGCGGGAAACCTTGGCATTAGTGGGACTGGCAGGTATGGAGGGCTACGGTATTCACCAGCTTTCCGGTGGACAAAGGCAAAGATTAGCCTTGGCTTCCATTTTAATCACAAAGCCGAAGCTGTTAATTTTGGACGAGCCTGTTAGTCAGATGAATCCTCAGGGAGTACAGCAGTTTATGCAGCTGCTATTACGTTTGAATCAGCAGGAGCAGCTGGGGATTCTTATGATTGAGCATCGTGTTAACGAACTGGCCGGCTATTTTCAACGTTTAGCAGTAATGCAGGAGGGAAGAATAGTTTATGATGGCCCCATGGAGGAGGCCTGGTCCCCGGTAGAGGATGTAGCGCTCAGTGGTTTACGTGAACCTCAAAATGTTAAATTATGCCGTCTATTAGGCTTGTCCAGACTTAGCTTTCAGGAGCAGGTGGTAGAGGAGCTGGTGCGGAGGGAGTGTCAGCTGAAGCCTCAAACTAAAGCTTTCCACTTGCAAACTAGTACTCGGCAAGAGGTGCTGGTAGAGGCAAAGGACCTGGTTTATACCTATCCCGGTGCTGCTGCTCCTACGCTGCGAGGATTGAGCTTTAGTTTATACGCAGGACAGATTACGGCATTGATGGGCTTTAATGGCGCAGGTAAAAGCACGCTGTTGGACTTATTGGGTGGTCTAAATAAGCTTCAACAGGGACAAATATTTTTGGGCGGTAAGCCCCTGCATGATTGTTTAGGACAGGTTGGTTATCTGCGTCAGGAGCCGGATTTGATGCTATTGGCGGATACGGTACTTGAAGAAATTGCTTGGAAAAATAAGTCTTTAAGTAGGTCGGAGGCGGAAAGCTTACTGCAGCGTTTGAACTTACAGGAATATGCGGAGGATTTCCCCTTAGGGCTCAGCAAAGGACAAAGGCTGCGCCTAGTGCTGGGGGCTATGCTGGCCAAAAGGCCCCGTCTTATCTTGTTGGATGAACCAACTACTGGTCAGGATGAAGCAAGCCTGACTGAAATAAAAAACTTACTGCTGGATTTTCAAAAGCAGGGGGGCAGCGTGTTTATCTGTACCCATGATGTAGAGCTGGCCGCCGAAATTTCTTCTAGAGTACTGCTGCTACAGCAGGGACGGTTTATTGCTGACGGACCAACCAGGCAGGTTCTGGGACAGAAGGAGCTTTTACAGCGGGGAGGTCTGGTAGTACCCTCACTGGTACGGGTGTGCGAGGCATTGGGACTGCCACCCTGTATTACGGCGGAGGAGGTGGGCCATTATGTCAGTGCGTCAGTTATGGGAGGGTGCTGATTCTGCACCCTGGATACAGCAATTAGATGGGCGGACTAAGCTGCTGACATTATTTTTATTTGCTGTACTGAGTATAACCATTGATAATCCACGTAGCCTTTTTTTACTTTTTACAGTCAGCCTTATCCTTCATGGTCTAGCTGGAACAACCATTCACAAATGGAGGGTTTTGGCGGTCTTGTTACTTTTAGGACTTTGGGGATCCATGGTCAGCCAGGCTCTTTTTTATGCACAGAATCCTCGCACGCCGCTTTTACTGCTTATCAGTCCGGAGGTATCCTTCTTTGGACCCTTAACAGGGGGGCTTTATATTTATCAGGAGGGCATTCTTTACGGTGCTATCCAGGGCATGCGCTCAGTGACCATGCTTTCTTTGGGTTTATTAGTCTGCTGGAGCTCCGACCCACGTCAGCTGCTGCAGGCGCTAATGTCTTGGCACCTGTCTCCTCAGGTAGCTTTTATGCTGGTAACGGCCATCAGGTTTTTACCAGTTTTAGCTGCAGAAACGGGCGAGGTCATTACGGCCTTACAGCTACGTAGTGATAGCCAACAGGGCAGAACCGCTATTTTACGGCATTTACCGTATATTATCAAGCCGCTTTTAGCCCGTTGCCTGCGTAGATCTCAGACACTGGCTCTTTCAGTAGTCAGCAGGGGCTTTTTTCTGGCTAACGGAAAGGGACGTGCTATGCTCTGGCGAGGGAGGGAAAAATTTTTCTGCTATAGCCTTATTATGGTAATTACCATTGTTGTCAGCAGTAAGCTGGTTTATTTATTGTCCGAGCAGGGTCTTTACTTTGGTGCTCTACGACAAATTTATGATTGGACGAAAATGTACTTATGAATAAAATAAAGGGCTCCTTAGCCTTGATTATCTTAGCTGTTTCCTGGGTGGCACTCTATTGGATTACTGGTAGCAGGACTCCCTGGGCAGATTTAAGCATTCTTAAAAATGAAGATGGAATCAGCGTTTATCTAGGCGATATTCCAGCTGTTAATTATGACCGTATGGGCTTTACCAAGGCTATTGTGAAATATATCAGCCGTGAGGATACCTGGCTGGTAGGTACGGAACGGGGAGAGCTTAGTCTTTATGATAATACGGGACATCAGCTATGGAAGCGCTCTTTAGGTATTGGCAGTATTACCACTGCCTGTGTTAGTGGTGACGGCAGGCTGGCCTTCCTTGGTGAGGCTAGTCCAGAGGGCAATCTTTACGCAGTTGATGTCCATAGTGGTGATATTCTCTGGCAATACAAGGCGGCTGACTTTATCGGTTCTGATGCTTCCGTCCGCTCCCATCCCTCTGTCGTGCATATCGTTCATGACCGTGACGATAATATTTATGCTAATATGTACCGCTTTGTTACGCTTCAGGACGGTAGTCGCGGTTATCGGGCTAAAATGCTGGCCATCAGTAGAACGGGACAGTTATTGTGGCAATTTCCTCAAGATGAGGTTATTGACAGCTGGATTAACTGGTGCGATGTGAATGATGCTAATGGTAGAGTAGTTATTTCCTCTTCTGCCTATGAATATAGGGAAGAGATGAAATATAAGGACACCCTGTATTTTATTGATAAGCAGAATGGTTCTCTCCTTAATTCGGTATTGGTACCGGTGGTAGAACCCTATAATAATACGGTTATGCGTGGCAGTCCTAATTTTTCTCCTGATGGGCAATATTTAGCTGCTGCCAGCAGTGATGGCCGTGGTATGCTCTTTGATAATCAGGGAAAAATGCTGTGGAGCAGGGCTGTTTCCAAGCCCACGCAGGTGGATGGAGCCTGGATTAATGCTTCTGGCAGGGATGCCTATGTAACTCCCTATGGTGTACTTTTTACGACAATAAATACCTTTAATCGGGAAAATTGGCAATTACCTACACCGGTGGAGCATCCCAGTAGTAATAGTATCTATCTTTTTGACTTGGCTGGTAGATATGCTTATCAGTATCAAAGCCTGGGGACGATGGAATATTTGGATTTTGCGCAGCAGTATGTAGCCTGTGCCATTGGTAGGAATGTCAGAACTCACAATTACGCTGCCCATGGAGCACTGGTTTTTGACTTAGCCGAGGGGAAGCCCAGAGCTTCCTTTTCTACGGAAGGCCCGGTACAGGCCATTGCTTTATCCACGGATGGCAGTAAGCTGGCAGCTGTAGAAGTACCGGCAGTTTTGCCTGAGGGTAGACTATTAGGTTCCCATCGTTTACATATTTGGCAGATTGGAGGAGATAAATGATGCTTAAGGCCTATTTTGCCTATTATCGTCCCTACAAGCTGACAGCTATGGGTGTTGTCTTGGGCTCCATGACGGTGGCACTGCTGGATTTACTATTCCCGTACCTGGTACGTCATGTTATGTCTGTGGAGCTGCCACAGGGGGAGTTGGGAACTTTATTTTCCTGGTTGGGACTGCTCCTGCTGTTATACTGTGGAGATTTTCTACTTATGTGCCTGGTAAATTATTATGGTAGGGTTATGAGTGCTTCTATTGAAAATGATATGCGTCGTGCCCTTTTTACCCATTTAGAAAATATGTCCTTTACCTTTTTTGATAATAGTAAGAAAGGGCAGCTGCTTTCCCGTCTGATTGGGGATATTGTAGAAATTAGTGAATTAACCTTTCGTGGTTTAAATGACGTGATGACCTGCTCTATTACCATGGTAGGTACCATCCTGATAATGTTTTGGATGAATCCGCCTTTGGCTGGAGTAATTTGTTTCCTGTTAATTTTTAAAACCATTCACACTGTTATTGTTAACAGCAGGATGAAGCGGGCTTTTAGAGCTAATAGAAGTCGTTCCGGTGAGGTAGCAGCCCAAGCTGATGAGGCCTTGAGTGGTATTCGTTTGGTTAAGGCCTTTGCCAAAGAGCATTTAGAGCTGGAGCGTTTTATGGAAAAAAGCAATGCCCTTTTTCGTTCCCGTAGGGATTCCTATAAGATTTTTGCCTATTATACCAGCAGCATCACCTTTTTTACCCACTTTACTAATCTGGTGCTTTTGGGCTGTGGTGCGGTGCTGATTACCCGAGGTAGTTTGACCCTAAGTGATTTTGTTGCTTTTCTCCTATATGTGAATATTTTTATGAAACCGCTTTTTCGTTTAACAATGTTCACGGAAATGTATCAGAAGGGAATGGCGGGTTTTCACCGCTTTCAGGAAATAATGCAGGAGCCGGAGACGATTATAGATGCGCCGGATGCCCTGCCCTGTAAGCAGCTTCGGGGAGAAATCGTATTTGACCACGTTACCTTCAGCTACAATCAGGAAACAGAAATCCTGCATGATGTCAGCCT
>JAHHUH010000015.1 GCA_020024105.1 Phascolarctobacterium sp.
GTAGACTTATTGTATTATAAATTTCATAATGTTTTTAGATATATGGGGGAATTTTATATGGATATAGTTAGAGTTTTTGGTTCTAATCTTAGGAGATATAGAACGGAAAAGGGTTTATCCCAAGAAAAATTTGCAGAAAAATGTGGATTACACAGAACTTATATTAGTGATATTGAAAGATACAGGAGAAGTATATCGCTAGAAAACATTCAAAGAATAGCTGACGCGTTAGAAATAGAGACATATAAATTATTTAAGGAGGAATAAAATGGAACATCGAGACAGAGCAAGCGGTTGGAAGCATGCAAAACTTTCTGGTCATAAAAACGAAGAATTGTTGAAGAATTTTTTAGATGAAGATAAGAAGTACAGAAAAGAGTTTTTGAAAAGGATAAATTGCAAGGATAAGAAAGTTAAGAATATTACCATTGGTGGATTACACGAAACTGATGTTGAGAATATAATCCCTGGTGCAAGGAAAACTAAATCAAAAACAGACATGAAAATATTTTATGATGATAATACTCAAACTAATATTTCTATTAAAAAAAGTTTGAGCGGACAGGTATATTTTGTAAGTGCTGAAATATTCATAGAATGTTTCGAGAAACACTTTGATAAGCAGATACCAGAAGATGTAAAGAGGGCTATAAAATTATTTTGGGCTTCTGCTGATGATGCGTTAGATATTATTGAAAAATATAAACAATATGATAACGAAAAGAATTATAAATTACAGGTAAAACATAAAAGTTTAAATGCTAACATATTGAAAGTATATGATAAAAATTTATATGAAGCATTGCTGAAATGGTTTATTGAAAATGCCTATGAAGTCGCTTTTCTTTCCTTTGCATCTGGTGCTGCTAAAAATGCTGATGAATGGTCAGATTATATATGGTATAAAAATCTTATAGGAGAAAATAAAATAGATGATGTTTTTGATATAAGAAAATTGTGCAAAAAATGTAGTAAGGTAGCATCTGAAACGACTATGTATGGAAGTTCTAACGGTGGTACTACGATACAGTTGCCTTTTGGTTTTGTACAATGGCATCAGAAAAAATTACAATTTCATCATGATTATAGCAAAATAAGTGATTTAATGGGATAGGAGTAGTTTTTATGAAAGGAGCATTTAACGGAGCAGAAAAATTTTTCAAAAAGCCTTTGGTTGATGTTGCCCGGACATTAGAATATAGTGAAGAAAATATTTGTATTTTGTCAGGTGACGAAATGAAATTGAAAGAATGTTTTCCAGATACATTAAGAAATCTCATTTCCTGTGGACATAATAAAGATAGAAGAACATATTTAAAATATGGACAAGATTTAGTAGCTTCTTGGCTTGTAGAAGATTATTTTAAAATGATTTTAAACAAAGATGGCCTAGTTGTTAAATTAAATGGAGCAGATAAAAATAGAAAACTTTTATCTACTGTTAATGTTTCTTCTAGTAGTGATTTTGAAGCTATATTTGATGGAAAAACACAAAAATTAGAATTGATGAATGATTACGGTGGATTTTGGAAATGGAGCCATACTTTACATTTAAGGGATTTTAAATATTTAAAAATGAAATCAGAAAAATCATTGCTTTTGGCAGTTTCCTTAGCTACAGAAGAATTTACAATATTTAATTTTAAGAAAGATATTAATTTTAAATATTTACGCTCTCATAGGTTTTATGGCGGTAAACCTGCGTATGAGTTAGCGATTAGAGAAGATATGTTAAAAAAGGCAACACAAGAAAATATTGTAGATGCATTAAAACGAGAGTTAATTGAATAGATTTAAATTTATAAAAAAGGCGCAACAACAGATGTTAATGATCTTTGCTGCGCCTAATTTTTATTTTGAATTGTTTTCAGTTTCAGTCCATATATTTAGAGCTTTCAGTACTTCTTTTGCGATAGCTACAGAAAGCAACGGAGGAACAGCATTACCTATTTCTAATCTCTTCATTCCAGCTGGACCATAAAATTTGTAGTCGTCAGGAAAGCTTTGTAATCTAGCGCCTTCTCTAATTGACATAGCTCGTGAATCACGAGGATGTATACACCTAGAAGATGATGGACAAGCAAAATTTCTAGTTATAGTTGTAGACGGTTTTTTCCACCACAATTTAGCATATGTATTGCCATAACCACTTTTTGGACGGATTTCTTCCGGTAAATCATCTTTTCCTTCGCCATCTTTTAAGGCTTCCATAATTTTTATAAGATGAGCTCCATTTTTAGGAGCTAAATGTTCAGAAAGGTAAGTGGTATTGTTTTTTCTAACAAATTTTAGAAAATCATTAGTAGCTTCTTTAGTATATCTATTGCGTTCTTGACCACTTTTTAGTTCCGGCAAATCGCCTATAGCATCTTCTAAAGTCACATAAGGAAGTAATTTTTTCCCATGAGTTGGAGTTGGATATGTAAAAGGATTAAACTTTTGAAAGCCGACAAGTATAACCCTTTCTCTTTGCTGAGGAACACCGTAGTTCACAGCATTAAGAACTTGATATTTTAAAACATACCCTAATTCTTCAAATTCTCTTTGTACATTTTTGAACAAATTACCTTTGTCCATACTTAAAATGCCAACAACATTTTCAAATACAAAAGCTTTTGGTTTTACGAAGGACAGAACTCTTTTATATTGCATAAATAAATTAGCTCTACTATCCATTTTTCGTTTTCCCAAAGTAGAGTATGATTGACAAGGGGGACCGCCTACCACCAAATCTATTTTAGTTTCCCCTATATGCTCTTTTAAATATTCTTCAGTGATGTCATTGATATCGACATTCAACACCGATACACCTGGGTGGTTCATACTGTATGCTGTAGCAATATCTTCTTCGATTTCATTTGCTGCAACAATTTTAAAATCATCTAAAATTGAAAAACCATAGCTTAAACCACCGACACCGGCAAATAAATCCATAATTTTGTACTGCTTCATTTTTCCTCCTGTAAATAAATTCTTATCTTATCGGCAATTTCTTTTACTATGGGAACACAAACAGAGTTACCTATTTGTTTGTAAACTTGTTTTGGTGTCTTTTTGATTGGAAAGATGAAGGAACTAGGAAATCCTTGCAACCTAGCTGCTTCTATTTGTGTAATTTTACGAACAGAGTAATCATCAAAGAAAAATGGTATTCTTTCATATGGACTACCCATTGCGGCAAGTAAGGTTGGACAGATACCATCTCTACCTTTTGACATGCCCCAGTCTGTAAAACGATAGATTCTATGTTTATCAGTCATATATTCCATCATTTCGTCCCATTTTTTATGGTTGTCCATATAATATTTATCATCTTGTTTTTCTTTATCGAAAAATGCAAAAGCATCTTTTTCTAGGGGTCTTTCCAAAGGAAATTCAAATTTATCACTAATATTTTTGTCAGTTGAAGCAATGATATATATTCTATTTCTTTGTTGCGGAATACCATAATCACTAGCGTTCATTACTTTATAAGTAATATAGTAACCTAATTCCTGCATGGTATTGCAGATAGTTTCAAAGGTATTACCATGATCGTGTTTAAGTAGATTTGCGACATTTTCAAAGAAAATAATCTTAGGTTTTTTACTTGCAATAACACGTGCTGTTTCAAAAAATAAATTACCGCGAGGGTCTTCAAACCCCTTTTTTAAACCAACGGAAGAAAATGCCTGGCAGGGAAAACCAGCAATTAATATATCAAAATCGGGAATAGTATCAACTGATATTGTTTGAATATCTCCTTCGACTAGATACTCTTCTCCAAAATTTAAACGGTAGGTCCTGCAAGCGTATTTATCTATTTCGTTAGCCCAAATTACTTTGAAGCCTGCTTGCTCAAAAGCTAAATCTATGCCACCTATGCCAGAAAACATACTGGCAACAGTATAGGTATTATTTGTCTCTACCATTAAATTTTTCCTCAAATTCTAAATTTAACAATGCAGCTCGTTTCAGTTGGGATTTAATGCTGGCAGAATAGTTGTGATAGGCTTCTTCTTCTTCCAAGGCTTTTTGTGTAGTGTTTGTTATGATATCTATATCAAGCAATCTTTTAATTCTTTTAGTTCTAGACAAAACATCCCTAGCAGAACGGTTAGAAAGTTTTTTTTCTGTCATTAACCAATTTACAAATTCATTCATTGGGTCAACCTCCTTCATAGGCAACATTATATATAAAAAAAACGTCAACGTCAACGTCAACGTCAACGCTTATATTTTTCTATGAAGTTAATATTAAAAGAATTTGCTAAAATATAAAATATTAATAATTAAATTTTGCGAATTGTGTAGGTGCATTTTGATATTATATATAGTTAAAATGTTTTGTAAATTGATACTAGAAAATTTTACTTTAAGGTGTATTCATTGTTATCTAGTCAAATAGAAAAATAAGATTATAGTTCGTAGTGATGAATGAATTATATATTACTGCCTTACTCTACTATAAAGAGTTAACTACTCCAGATATAATTCAATAGTCAGTATTGAAATTTAGTTGCAACATAGATTATTAAAATATTTTTTTTGAGGACGATTAAGAGTTTTTACTAAGTTAGCATTAAGGCTGTGTTAGTAGTGTTATATTACTATACTTTGAGAACAAGGAGGATAACGCTACGCGTTATCTTGATTATGGCGAGAAGAGGAAAGTGAAAAAGAAAAAATTTAAAAAAGAAAAAGTGAAAGAGAAGATGGTCATAGTGTACCACCACGTCAAGTAAAAAATCCACACCCATATAATGAGCCAATAAATATAGAAAAGTTAGTAGTAGGTGATTACAAAAATATCTGTGGATAAACTGTTGATAACTCTGTGGATAACTTTTGAGCCTAAAACAAAAAAATTATGTCGTGTTTTATTAAGATAATCCCAATTATAGGGTGAAAGAATGTGATACATATGTTGGTACTAATGCCATCATCAGATACCGGTAGTTAATATTAGCTGCACCTAGGCGGTATGCTGTTGTGGAGTATGCACTATGGTATTGCGATAATTTCTTTTATTATTAGTAATTGTCCTTATGTTGGGACAGTGCAAAACCTGTTGTTATTGAAATGAAAGGAGCATGAAAAATGGCTGTATCTGAAAAAGTATTGAAAAGAGCTTTAAACATTAATGTGGTAAGTGGTGTGGATGATAGTGGCGAAGCTAAAACTAAGGCTCGTAGCTATAATAATATCAATCCAGAAGCCACTCTGGATCAACTCCATGCAGCTGGTCAAGCTTTGGGTGGACTTATGACCGAAGATGTAGATAGCATCTGCTATACTGAAAAGAAAGAATTAAATGCAGCTGCGTAATAACTAATCACTGTTAATGGAGAGTGCGATTTGGTAAGAAAGGAAGTATAGAAGATGGAAAAGAAATTGGAATTAGTATTTGCTACTGTTTCTGGTGCTAAAAAAACATTGGTTGTGGCTAATCCTCGTGATGATGTGAATAAGGAAAAAGCTGACCAAGCTATGCAAGCTGTTCTTGATAGTCATGCATTTGGTGTCCAAGGTGCTGCCCTGAAATCTCCTGTAGAAGCACGTATCCGCACTACTGATGTAACTGTTTTGGAATAAACTGTTCCTTATGGAAATGAAAGAACTTCTTGCTGCTGTGACTAATTATGGTTTTCCCATAATACTTAGTTGGTATTTGCTCATACGGATGGAACGCAAGCTGGATACCTTGTCTGCCAATATCCAAGAGCTATCCCAAAGTATTAAAATGCAAAGCAAGATAAGTTAAAATTACTCACTAAATATCCTCCTTTTTATAAACCCCTGCAACTATATTTCGGTAAGTATAGTTACAGGGGCTTTTTATATAAGGCTTTATCAATCGTTTGATTTGGGGAAAAGCTCATTATATGGGTGATTTTCAATCGTTTGATTTAGGGAAAAGCTCATTATATGGGTGATTTTCAATCGTTTAATTTAAGAGAAAAGCTCATTATATGGATGATTTTTTTATCTTTTTCTTAGATATGTAAGAATGATGCGAGCAATGTAGCGATGTTTGCGTCGGTGTTTTCATTATTTTAAATTAAAACCTTCCATAAAAAAAGCAGGCTGCTTCTTCCGAAGTAGTCTGCTTTTTGTATGCTTACACAATCTGGTAGAGCTTAAATTCCTGGGTATCGCAGGAGGTGAGCTTATAGCGCACTCCTTTTCTCGTTTCTTCAAAAACAGGAATATGGTTAGCTCCTCCATGGATGTGCCCATAAATGCAGTCTTGAACCTGGTATTTTTCCAACAGCTGGGTAAAGACCGTTTCCTCCTCTGCTGCAAAGAGGGGCGGATAATGGAGGGCGACAATAATCTGTCTAGGGTTGTGCTTGAGCGCCTCCTTTAGGGATAGCTCCAGCCTGATTCCTTCCCTTTGATAAATTTTTTCATCCTCTGCTGTGAACTTTTCCGCAGAGGGGAGGACCCAGCCCCTAGTACCGCAAATGGCGATATCCTCTACCATAATGCAGTTATTCTGCAAAAACTGATACCGCTCACCCCAGCGGTTCTGCATTTTTTTGAGGGTCGTCCACCAGTAGTCGTGGTTGCCCCTAAGTAAAATTTTGTGGCCCGGTAATTGGGCAATCCAGTTCAGGTCCGGGTCAGCCTCCGGTAGCTGTAGGGCCCAGGAAATGTCGCCACAGATAATGACGGTGTCATCCTCCGTTATCGTAGCTAACCAGTTGGCGGCTACCTTGGCCTTATGGTTGGCCCAATGCTCCCCAAATATTTCCATGGGCTTGGTAGGGGGATCACCGGATAAATGTAAATCTCCAATAGCGTAAATATGCATCCTATCTCTCTCTTAATAAAATATTTGCTAACATTATAACACATTAGGGATAGCTAGAACAAACAGCCCAGAAGTACCTTAAAGGGAGAAATATCTGCGATCTTGGCAGGAGAAGTAGCTGGTTACATAGAATATAGTAATTTTCTTGGATGCTATTTCTAAGAAAAACAGGTTGGGCCTTTCTTTGTATAGAATTTATGGAGAATTGGCTTTACAGAAAAATAAAGAGTAGGAGTATTTGTAAGATGAATTTTTTGGAGAGTTTTTTTAAGTTACGAGAAAATGGTACCACTGTCAAAACAGAGCTTTTGGCAGGCCTAACTACTTTCATGACCATGGCTTATATTTTAGCTGTTAACCCTAGTATTTTAGGGAATGCGGGCATGGACCCGGGAGCGGTGTTTACCGCTACCGCTCTTTCTGCCTGCTTGGGTACGCTGCTGATGGGCCTGTTAGCCAACTGCCCCTTTGTTTTGGCACCCGGTATGGGCATTAATGCTTTCTTTACCTATACTATTGTCGGTCAAATGGGCTATCCCTGGCAGGTGGGCTTGGTAGCTGTTTTTATTGAAGGTGTTTTATTCGTCATCATGTCTATGACCAAGCTGAGGACGACAATCTTTAACTGTATCCCGCCAGCCTTAAAGTTTGGCGTTACCAGTGGTATCGGTCTTTTTATTACCTTTATCGGCTTGCAGAATGCTAAGCTTGTAGTGGATGGCGTTACTCTGGTCCGTTTATATCCCTTTGGCTCCTCCCTGGCTGATGGTTCCTTTTACACTACTGGTATTGGTGCCATGCTGGCTCTTGTCGGTGTAGTTGTGACTGCCATTCTATTGGAGAAAAAGGTTACCGGCGGTATTTTATGGGGTATCGTCTTTACCTGGGGGTTGGGTATGATTTGTGAGCTGACCGGAATTTATATTCCTAATCCGGAAATGGGTATGTACAGCGTAATGCCCGACTTTTCCCAGGGCGTGAGCATTCCCAGCCTGGCACCGACCTTTATGCAGCTGGATTTTAGCGCCCTGCTGACCTTTAATTTCCTGACCGTGCTGATGGCGGTTATGTTTGCCGATTTGTTTAATACCATCGGTACCCTGATTGGTGTAGCCTCCAAGGCTAATATGCTGGATGAAAATGGCAAGCTGCCTAAGATTGAAAAGGCCTTCCTGGCAGACTCCTTTGCTACCATCATCGGCTCCCTTTTAGGTACGACTACGGTAACTACCTTCGTAGAAAGCTCTGCCGGTGTGGCTGTTGGCGGCCGTACAGGCTTAACGGCCATCGTGTCCGCCTTCCTTTTTGTTTTAAGCATGTTCTTTGCGCCCATCTTCCTGGCAATTCCTGCTTTTGCTACAGCTCCGGCTCTAATCGTGGTCGGCTTTATGATGCTGAGCTGCATTATGAATGTTGATTTTAGTGATTATACGGAAGCAATTCCTGCCTTTCTGGCAATGATTTTTATGCCCTTTACCTATTCCATCTGTGAGGGTATTGCCGCAGGTATTATTTCCTACGTGCTGTTGAATATTTTTGCCCGTCGTAAGGGGAAGAGCATTAGCGGTGTAGTTTATGTTTTGGCGGTTATTTTCCTGTTGAAATATATTTTAGTGTAATGTAGAGGAGGTAACGCAGATGTACGAGCATTTACGCAAGGTAGCTTTGGGCGAGGAGCCGGCTGACGTCCTGATTAAGAATGGTATGGTGGTCAATGTACTGACTCAGGAAATTTATCAGGCGGATGTGGCGCTGGCAGGTGAACGTATTGCCGGAGTAGGACGCTATACGGAGGGCAAAAGGCTGCTAGATGCCACCGGTAAGTATGTTGTCCCCGGCCTGATTAATACCCACTGCCATGTGGAAAGCTCCATGGCCGCACCTGCCTATTATTGTGCTGAGGAGCTGCGCTGGGGTGTGACTACTCTGGTAACGGATCCGCACGAAATTGCAAATGTGGCCGGTTTGCCCGGCATTCGTTATATGCTACAGGCGACGAGGGAGCTGCCCATTAATTATTATGTCCAGTTACCCAGTTGCGTACCTGCTACTCCTTTTGAGCATTCTGGCAGTATTTTGGATGCGGAGGCCCTGGGAACTCTGGCCGGTATTCCCGGTGTATGGGGACTGGGCGAGGTGATGAACGTACCCGGTATCCTGCAGGGGGACGAAGACCTGTTGGCTAAGCTGCGGCTGCCCGGCTTACATAATATTGATGGTCATGCCCCCGGTGTGGGTGGCCGCCCGCTTAATGCTTACGTGGTCCATGGTATTAATACGGACCATGAATCCGTTACCTGGGAGGAGGCCAGGGAAAAGGCCCGCCTCGGTTTGGCGGTACTGATTCGTGAGGGCAGCGCTTCTAAAAATCTGGAGGCACTGGTCAAGGGGATTGTAGCGGAGAACTTTCCTTCCAGCTGGATGGCTTTTTGTACCGATGACAAGCATCTGGCAGATATCCGTAGGGAGGGTACTATCCGTCATTGTATCCAGAAGGCGGTCCAATTAGGGTTGCCCCTCCTACAGGCGCTGAGCATGGCTACTATTAATGCGGCCCGCATTATGGGGCTGCCCCAGCTGGGCGCCATCGTTCCAGGCTGGCAGGCGGATTTACTGCTGGTGGATAGTCTGGAGAATTTACGTCCCAGCCACGTCTTCTACAAGGGCAGGGAGGCCCTCGGAGAAGCATTGCCGATGAGGGAGCCTGCCGCGGCTTTGCGGGGCAGCGTCCAGGTAGCTCCCTTTAGCGAGGATAGCTTTGCCTTGGACCGTTACGAAGCAGGCAGGACTTATCCCGTTATTGAAATTCTGCCCGGAGAAATTATTACAGAGCATGGCTCCGTGCCAGGCGAGAGGGTAGCGGAGCTGCTGGACAGCGGCGAGCTGTGCCAGATTGCCGTGCTGGAGCGCCATCATGCTACGGGCTGTATCGGTGTGGGCCTTTTAAGAGGCTATGGCCTGCGTCAGGGTGCGGTGGCTACCACTGTAGCCCATGATTCCCATAATCTGATTGTAGCCGGTACCTGTCCCCATGATATGTATGTGGCGGCTCAGGAGATTATTCGTGTCCAGGGGGGCTATACCCTGGTCAGCCGGGGGCAGGTAGTGGATACTCTGCCGTTGGATATTTGTGGTCTGATGAGCTCAGCTGCTCCGGAGGAGCTGATACCCCATCTGGAGGCTATCTCCCATAAGGCCTGGGCTCTGGGTGTTTCCCAGGATATTGATGCCTTTATTACCCTCAGCTTTATGGCCCTGCCCGTTATTCCTAAATTAAGAATTACGGATATGGGGGTTTTTGATGTAGAAAAATTTAATTTTATAGAGTAGAAACTGGAGCTTCACAAAATTTTCGTTTGCAAAATTGTTGAAGATGCCCTATGCTTAATATAGTGAGCGTCGTGTTTAGATTAAGGAAGTGAAATAGATGAAGACCTTTGAATTTACAGGTAGTGGCTTTGGCTATATCTGGCTTATGCTATGGACCTCTGTGCTGAGCATTATTACCTGTGGGCTCTTCTTTCCCTGGGCCTATTCCGCCCAACAGCGTTGGATTTGCAGCAATACTTATGTCGAGGGCCGACAATTAGAATTTACCGGCACGGGTATGGGCTTCTTTTTCCAATGGTTATTTATTATGGTGCTGTCCACGCTGACCTTTGGTATTTATATCCCTTGGGGTTACTGCCAGTTTAAGCGTTGGGAAACAGCAAATACGCGTTTTGTAAGGTAGGTGTTAAATATGGCTACATACGTAGTTGGTGGTATTCTTCTGATATTGGTGATTTTGGCTATTCGTAGTTACTTTGGCAGAAAGGCCAAGGGCGAGCTCTGCTGCGGCTGCTCCGCATGCTCTGCTAATAAAAAATGTGACTGCAAAAAATAACAGAAGTTGACAAAGACTAAGAATAGTTATATGCTTTTAGCGCGAATAAAATTGCGCAGATATTTAGTACGAACCGCAACCATTCGTTTAGTTGCGGTTTAATTTTTAAGTGGTTGGAGGTCTGTCAAATGCATATCCAAAGAGGTGCGTGGGCAGAAATTAATTTAGATGCCGTAGCTCATAACGTACAGGTGGCCAAGGCGAATTTAAAGCCTACTACCAAGCTTTGTGCGGTGGTTAAGGCTGATGCCTATGGTCACGGCGCAGTACGTGTGGCCCAGGAGGCTGCCCGTAATGGTGCCGATTATCTGGCGGTAGCCATCCTGCAGGAGGCCGTGGAGCTGCGTGAGGCTGGTCTGGAAATACCTATTTTAATTTTAGGCTCCATGCTGCCGGAGGTGGCGGATTTAGTGGTCCGTTACGATATTAATCAGGCTGTTTTTGATGAGGAGCGCCTGTATGCGTTAAATGAAGTAGCCTTAAAGCAGCACACAAAGGCAAAGATTCATTTGAAAATTGATACGGGCATGCACCGTATCGGTGTTCACGTCCAGGATGCCGGTCGTTTTGCCAAATTGGCGGCCAGCCTGCCTGGCATTAGTATTGAAGGCGTCTTCTCCCATTTCGCTACGGCGGATGGTGACGATAAGGAATACGCGGCCTATCAGTTTGCCCGTTTCCAGGAGGCGCTGGCGCTGATTGAGGCGGAGGGCATCCACATTCCTCTGCGCCATATCGCTAATAGTGCTGCTTTAACGGAGCTGCAGGAATACCAGCTGGATATGGTGCGCCAGGGAATAACCCTCTACGGTCTGCACCCGGCCCATATGCTGGACTGCTATAAGGATTTTGAACCGGTTATGACGGTCAAGACCAAGGTTTCCTTTGTCAAGAGCCTGCCCGTAGGGGCGACCATCGGCTATGGCAGGACCTGTACCCTGACCAGGCCCAGTATTATTGCTACTGTGCCCATCGGCTATGCGGACGGGGTTAACCGTCGTCTGTCCAATAGGGGCTATATGCTGGTCCATGGAGAAAAGGCTCCCATTGTAGGAAAGGTATGTATGGACCAGGTCATGCTGGATGTAACGGATATTCCCCAGGTGCAGGTGGGGGACGAGGTACTGGTTTTTGGTGGACAGGAGCTCCCCATGGAGCTGGTGGCAGAATGGGCGGATACCATCTGCTACGAGGTCGTTTGCGCTGTCAGCCCCCGCGTACCCCGTCAATACGTAAGAGGTAATTAAAATTTAAGGGAGGTCATAATATGGATCAGAAAGAATGGCAAGCGTATGTGGAAAAGGTGGCTAAATGCCAGTTTCCCGTACCCATGGAATTGATTAATGATTATGATGATTGGCGCTGCCGTAGCATTGTAGGCAGAATGCTGCTGGTGCTGGACGATGTGGAAGGCGCTATTGCTATTTTAAGCACCGTAAAGGATATTAAGCCTAATCTGGAGGACGTACCGGAAAATGGCCTAAGTGAAGCAGAGCATAAGGTACTGTGCCTCCGTGATATTGCTGAAATCGTGTACAAGCTGACCGGTACTACCGCTGCTCCCATCGTATATCTTGATGAAGCTAACCACTGGTGCCGTGCCTATAAGCATCCCTTCCGTGGTGCTGACCGTGGCGCTATCTGGTACCGTCGTCAGGAGCTGCTGCTTGCCGATGGTCAGCAGGAAAGAGCCATGGAAGAGGCTGAAAAGACCTGGGCTGAGGCTAAACAAGAGGTTAAGGTTAATCCCTATGCCTTTTATGCGGCTAAATTCCTGGCTGAACAACTAGCGGCTAAGGGTGATTATAATAAGGCTGTATTACTGCTGGAGGCAGCCTACCAATATTATCCTGAAAGTGCGGACTGCCAGAAGGCCCTGGCTGAAGCTGCCAAGCTGGAAATAGCGGAAAAACGCTATGAGGCCTATCATAAATGCACTACCATTAGCTATGCTCCCTGGGAAAAGAGGGAGCTGGCTGTCGTAGACCGTCATTAAGCTCGCTTTGTAAAAAATTAAGGGTTAGCACCTTTTCTGGGTGCTAACCCTTTTTGTTGCTCCGGTCCGGATACAATCCAGACCAGTCTTTTTCAGCTGGCTGGATACGGGGCTGCTCAATGGTCATTTTTGAGTAGCTCCTGCAATAATTCCTCGGTTAAGCTTTCCTCGGAATATATGGGAATACCATACTGCTGGAGCAGGGCGGCAGTGACGCCCTGACCGGGAATGCGGTGTCCCTGGAACCTGCCGTCATAAATAAGGCTGCTGCCACAGGAAGGGCTACGTTCCTTTAAAATGGCGGCGGTAATTCTTCCCTCCTGGACGTAGTGGAGATAGGCGAGAGCGCCTGCTTTAAAATTTTCTGTTACGTCCTGACCGACGTTATTGATGACCCGTGCCTGGTTTTGCCAAACCTCCCGGCCCGTACCACCACTTATTTCTGAGGGGGGACGGGGTGTGGGTAGGCCACCGGCGCATTCGGGGCAGATGGGGATGAAATGCTTACAGTCCCGGTACTGGATGATGAGGGGACAGGGATTGCCGTCCCCGCTATAACGGACGGGATTATTCAATAAACAGGAGCTGACAAGTATCATAATTTCCTCCTTCTGAGATTGACTCGTGTCCATGGATATGGTATTTTATAACAAGAAAATGAGGCATTTCCTGAATGTTTCAAGCTGTTGCTTAAACTGATGACTTCTACGGTGGGGGTATCAGCTTTTTTTGTTTTTCTTTCCACCAGGCCTGGTGGGAAGGCTGCTGTTAGTAAGGGCCCGCCACTGGCGATAATGGCTACAGCTGTAGCTTAGAGGAGGTTGTGTGATGTTTGAGCTATGTGTAATTGGATTGGGCGGTGCTCTTGGTGCTATTTTACGCTTTGTTTTAGGTAATACTCTGACCAGGATTCTGGGAGGCAACTGGCCCTATGGAACCTTTGTGATTAATTTGGCAGGCTGCTTTTTTATGGGTGTCCTGATGACGGTTATTGTGGAGCGTGGCCTGCTACCACCCATCTGGCGTATGTTTCTCTGTGTTGGTCTTTTAGGTGGCTTCACCACCTTTTCCTCCTTCGGCTTTGAAGGCTTTATGCTGCTGGCGGAGGGACGTCTGCTGGAATCACTTACCTATATTGGCAGTAGTCTGGGCTGTGGTTTGATCGCCGTAGCCATGGGTATTTTGGTAGCCAGAATTTAACAATTGATATTTATTTTAGAAAAGGTCATCTGTTTGTACAGATGACCTTTTGCTTTAGAAGGAATGTTTACTTGTGTTATGCTCGTCCGCAGGCGCAATATTGCGGGGCGTGTTGGGGGCGGATGGCTTAGAGGTAAAGCCACGGCCGAAAACGTCATTAACGTCATGCAGGATCATAAAGGCTTGAGGGTCTATTTCCTTGACCAGGGAGCGGATTTTCGCTGTTTGGGTCAGCTTGGCTACGACGAACAGTACCTCGCGGTTACAGTGGGTATAGGCACCCTCACCATGTAAATAGGTAACGCCACGACCGACTACCTTGATAATGGCTTCAGCAATTTCCTCGGAATGCTCACTGATGATGATAATATTTTTCTTAAAGTCAAAACCAATGGTAAAGGCATTACAGGTTTTCGTCATGACGAAGAAGGTCAGAAGGGTGTAGAGCACCGGCTCCAGACCAAAGAGGGTAGTGCTGGCAGCCAGAAGCATTAGGTTGAAGATAAAACCTGTGGTGCTGATATTGATGGAGTAATTTTTATGGATGATGGCACCGATGATATCCGTACCACCACTGCTACCGCCTACACGGTACATACAGGCGGAGCCGATACCGTACAGGACGCCACCAGCAATGCAGGCCAGCATGGTATCATGGACAGGCTGGTAGGCGGACATGAAGCGGAAAAAGTCCAGGGAAAAGGAAAAGACCAGCATGCCATACAGGGCACTGATGGTATATTCCCTGTCCATATATTTATAGGCCAGCACGAAAAGGGGAATATTGCAGACGATACTGGTAATGCCCATGGGAATCTGGGTGACGTAATAAACTAAAACGGATACGCCACCGATACCGCCACTTAGCAGTTTATTAGGTACGTAAAAGGTGTTGAGGGCAATACCCATGATGCAGCAGGCTAAGGTTGTCATAAAATATTTATAGGTAATACTCTGATATTTTTTCTTTTGAGAGACTTTAGTATCCATAAGAACTCCTTTGATAGTGATTAATAGCACATACATTGTAACATTTTGGACAAAAAAAGCAATACTCCTACAGGAAAATGGACTTTGCGGAGGAAAAGGCAAATAAAAGAAGTAATATTGGTAATAATGTTCGATAATGTACTTGCGGTTCAGAGTAAAGCAAGATAAAATAATACTGTATACATTTTGGATAAGGTGTGTGTGATGGAAAAGAAAATCGTTGAAATAGCTCATGCAAAAATTAATATGGGCCTAAAAATCTTGGGTAAGCGTCAGGATGGTTACCACGAGGTAAATATGATTATGCAGAGCATTGGTCTGCAGGACGTAGTGGAAATCATGCCGGGAGAGGGCATTCAGATTACGACCAACGTTCCAGGGCTGAGCTGTGGCCCTGATAATTTAGCTTACAAGGCAGCGGTGCTGTTGGCAGAACGCTTTAATGTAAAACCGAACGTTCACATCATTTTGAACAAAGCCATCTTTATTGCCGCAGGCCTGGCCGGTGGCAGTAGTGACGCAGCCGCCGTTCTACGTGGCCTGAACCGCTTCTGGAATCTGAAGCTGTTGGATGACAAATTAGAGGCCCTGGCAGCGGAATTAGGTAGTGACGTGCCCTTCTGTATTCATGGTGGCTCCGCCATCGCCAAGGGCAGGGGTGAGGTCGTTTTACCCTTGCCGGATTTGCCTGTGACCCATGTGGTGGTAGCGAAACCAAGAAATATAGCTGTTTCCACTGCATGGACTTATAAGAATTTCTGTCGTGCGCGGGTGGTTAATAATCCGCAAATTTGGCAGCTGGCCGAGCATTTACCCCAGGGGAGTAGACAGCTGGTACCCTATATGGGCAATGTTTTAGAGACCGTAACGATACCGGCACATCCGGTTATCGCCTTCATCAAGGTAGCCATGCTGGAGGCTGGTGCCTATTATGCTATGATGAGTGGTAGCGGTCCTACTGTTTTTGCCCTGGCTGATAATGCCATCATTGCTCAGCAGATAGCCGATGCTTTAACAAAATTTGATGTAGAGGTAGCAGTTACCACTACAGTGGGAAGGAAGGAAATATAATGGCAGGACATTTGCAACCAATAAAATTAGATAGCTACAAACCCCTACGTGAGCTGGTTTGTGAAAATATCCGTCAGGCAATTATTGACGGTACTTTTAGTCCCGGTGAGCGTCTGATGGAAATTCAGCTGGCTGACGAAATGGGTGTTAGCCGTACTCCCGTCCGGGAAGCAATTCGTAAGCTGGAGCTGGAAGGCGTTGTGGTAATGATTCCCCGCCGCGGCACCTATGTAGCCGATATTTCCATTAAGGATATTACAGAGATTTATGAAATTCGTACCTCCCTGGACGTGTTGGCTGCAGGTCTGGCCGCTGAACGCATTACCGATGAGGAGCTGGAAACCCTGAACCGTCTCCTGGTAGAATTTGGACAGCATGCAAATGATGGTAATATGGAAAAAATTGTCGAGGTGGATACTGCCTTCCATGACGTGCTCTATATGGCAAGCCGTAATGAGCGTCTGCGCATGATTATCAATAATCTGCGGGAGCAGGTTACTGGTATCCGCAGCCGTTCCATGAGCTATCCGGGACGTCTGCTGGAAACTATGAACGAGCACCGTATCCTGGTGGACTGCATTGCCGCCCGTGATGTGGAAAGCGCCCAGATGGCAGCTCGTAACCATATGGAAAATGCAGAGCATACACTGATGAAATCCATGACCATGGGTGAATAGTATGCAGAAATATAATGTAATTATTTTGGCCGGAGGGCGTGCTCCCTGGCTGGAGCAGGTAGCTGGTACGGATATCCGTTGTCTGGCCCGGCTGCAGGGTCGGCGGATAATTGATTATCTGGTGGCGGCTCTGTGGAAGAGTGGTAGGGTGGAGCGCATTCTGGTGGCGGCTCCCCATGGGCTGGAGGACCAGTGGCCGGAGGGCGTTAGCTATTGCGCTGCTGATGACGATTTACCCTCCACTGCCAGTCGTGCTGTGGCGGCGCTGGGCGACCAGGGAAAAATCCTTTTTGTTTGTGATGATATTCCCCTGCTGCGGGGAGAGGACGTGGTTGACTTCCTCCAGCAGTGTGAGGCCCAGCCGGGGGCGGCGCTTTATTATCCCATCATCAGGAAGGAAGAATGCCAAGGGCAGTATCCTGAGGGGCAGCGCACCTATGCCCGCATTGTGGAGGGCATTTTTACCGGTGGTAATATGATGCTGATAGATGGCTCCGTCATTGCCCGTGTGGAAGCAAAGGCAAGGGAGATCTTTGTTAGAAGAAAGAATCCGTTAGCCCTTTGTCGTTGGCTGGGCTTTAGCTTTATTTTTAAATTCCTGCTGCATCGGCTGACCATGGCCGAGGTGGAGCATAGGGTAAGTACCCTGTTGGAATTTCCTTGTAAGGGGATTATTAGTACCTATCCGGCGATAGGTATGGATATAGATAAAATTACCGATTGGCGGCTGGCAGAAAAATATTTGGCCGGTGGTCAGGAGGATGAATCGAGAAAAGAGGGTGGATATGGGAAGAGCTAAAAGAATGGAGCGTGTGGTGGCGCTAACTAAATTATTGGTTGATCACCCGCAACAGCTATTTTCATTTTCCTATTTTTGTAAAAAATTTGAGGTTGCCAAATCAACCCTAAGCGAAGACGTCTTAGCAGTAAAATCTGGCTTGGAATTATTTGGCCTGGGCCGGGTGGAAACTTTGGCCGGTGCTGCCGGTGGCGTGCGTTTCATACCGGGCCATTCTGCGAAGGACGACGAGGACTTTTTGCGGGATCTGGCGCTTAAGCTGTCCTCTGCTGATCGTATTCTGCCGGGGGGCATGCTTTATACTACGGATTTACTCTGTAATCCGGAGGTAGCCGTCCGCCTAGGCGAGGTTTTCATGAGCCGTTTTAAACATTTGGAGCCGGACTGCGTTATGACCGTAGAAACTCGAGGTATTCCTCTGGCCCTTTTTGTCGCCAGAGCCTTTAACGTTCCCTTAGTTATTGCCCGTCATGATAATTACATTACTGAGGGCTCTACGGTAAATATTAACTACGTCAGTAGCTCTACCAAGGTTATCCGCACTATGGCCATGCCTAAGCGTGCCCTCCATCCCGGCAACAAGGTGTTGATTGTGGATGACGTTATGAAGGGTGGCGGCACTGCCCGAGGTATGGTTGACCTGGTGGAGGAGGTAGGTGCCGTCGTAGTTGGTAAGGCCTTCCTGGTAGAAACCGCTGTTCCTGAGCATAAAATGGTTGATGATTATACCGCCTTCTTTCGTCTGAAGGACGTGGATGAGGAAGCAAGAAAAATTTTGATTGAAGTTATTGAAAATAAGTAAGGAGACGAGAACATGAGTGATTTAGTTGCTGTAATTTTAGCTGCTGGTAAAGGTACCCGTATGCGTAGCAAAATGCCCAAGGTTTTACATAAGGTGGGCGGCAAGGCTATGCTGCAGCATGTTATTGATGCTGCTACTGCTGCCGGTGCTGAAAAAAAGGTCGTTATCGTCGGCCATGAGGCAGAGCTGGTAGAGACCATGGTTGCTGACCAGGGTAAAATTGCCCTGCAGGCAGAGCAGTTAGGTACCGGCCATGCTGTAATGCAGACTAAGGAGGTCCTGAAGGATTTTCACGGTACTGCGATGATTCTCTGCGGCGATACTCCTCTGCTGGAGGGCGAGGAATTAGCTAAATTCTATGCTGAGCATAAGACCTCCGGTGCAGCTGCTACCGTTTTGACCGCCATGATGGACAATCCCTTCGGCTATGGCCGTATTATCCGTGATGCCGCTGGTAACGTGCAGGGCATAGTAGAAGAGAAGGATGCTACCGCCGAGCAGAAGCTGATTAAGGAAATCAACACCGGTATTTATTGCATCGAATGTCCTTTGCTCTTTGATGTTCTGGCAACCTTGACCTGTGACAATGCCCAGGGTGAATATTATCTGACCGACGTACTTTCTAAATTGAACGCAGCTGGACAGAAGGTTGGTGGCGTAGTAACCGCAGACAGCGATATGGTAATGGGTATTAATTCCCGTCAACAGCTAGCTGTTGCAGAGAGCGTTATGCGCCAGAGAGTTTTGGCGAAGCTGATGGATGCCGGTGTTACCATTATGGATCCGGCTAGCACCTTTATTGAAGCAAGTGTAAAAATTGGTGCGGATACTATTATCTATCCCTACACCTGGTTAGAGGGCTCTACGGAAATTGGCGAGGATTGTGAAATCGGACCTAATGCCCGCTTTACAAATGTCAAAATCGGTAACGCCTGCCATTTACAGTTCATCTATGGTCACGACTGCCGCGTATGTGACGCCGTTACCGCAGGTCCCTACGTACATCTGCGTCCGGATACCGTTCTCAGCAACCGCGTCAAGATCGGCAACTTTGTTGAGGTAAAGAATTCCAATGTGGGCGAGGGTACCAAGCTGCCCCATCTGCTCTATATTGGCGATAGTGATATCGGTTCTGGTGTTAACATGGGCTGTGGCTGTATTACAGTAAATTACGACGGCAAGAAAAAGTACCGTACCGTTATCGAGGATGATGCCTTTGTAGGCTGCAATACCAACCTGGTAGCACCTGTAACCGTACGTAAGGGCTCCTATATTGGTGCCGGCTCCACCATTACTAAGGAAGTGCCTGAGAATGCTTTGGGTATCGGCCGTGCTAAACAGATAAATATTGAAGGCTGGGCTGAAAAGCAGCGTCAAAAATAATTGTGTAAGTAAAAAAATTATGTACCTTGTGGAAGTCAGGCCATTGGGGTATAATTAAATGGATAAATATAGCCAAACTACTTGGAGGGATTATGACATGTTGTCTGATGTGAACAAATTTAGAATTTTTACTGGTAATGCAAATCCGGCATTAGCGCGCGAAATTGCAGCTTATTTAGGTACTACTGTTGGTGATGCCGTTATCAACCGTTTCAACAATGGTGAGGTACAGGTAATGATTAATGAGAGCGTACGCGGTAAGGACGTTTTCATCGTACAACCCACCTGCGGTCCTGTTGTTAATGATAATGTTATGGAATTATTGATTATGGCTGATGCTTTCAAACGCGCTTCTGCTAAGCATATCACTGCTGTAATTCCTTACTATGGTTATGCTCGTCAAGACCGTAAAGCTCGTGGCCGTGAACCTATCACTGCTAAGCTGATGGCTGATCTGCTGGAAACTGCAGGTATTACCCGTGTAGTTACCATTGACCTGCATGCTGCACAGATTCAGGGCTTCTTTAATATTCCTTTTGACCATATGCCTGGCGGTCCTACTCTGGCAGAATATATTAAGAGTAAAAACTTAGACAACCGTGTTGTTGTATCTCCTGACTTAGGTGGCGTGAGCCGTGCCCGCAATTTTGCAGAAATGCTCCAATGCCCCTTGGCTATTATTGATAAACGCCGTCCTGAACCCGGTGTTGCCGAGGTTATGAACCTGATTGGTGACGTATCCGGCAAAAATGCCATCATCGTTGACGATATGGTAGATACCGCTGGTTCCTTGACCGAAGCTGCTCGTGCCTTGAAGAAGATGGGCGCTAAAGAAATTTATGCATGCTGCACCCACCCCATTCTGACCGATCCTGCTTTGGAACGTATCGCAAATTCCGACATCACCGAATTGGTTGTTACCAACACCATTCCTCTGCCGCCGGAAAAACAGCATGAAAAAATTAAAGTGTTGACTATTGCTCCGATTTTGGCAGAGACCGTACTGCGTATTTATAACGACTGGTCCGTTAGCCAATTGTTCGACACTCACAAATAAGCTTACATAGGGCTGGAAAAAGGGCTTGCCTTCAGGCAGGCCCTTTCTTTTAGGTTAAGAGGTTAACATGCGTATTTTTACAATTATTACACTAGCAGGCCTGGTAGCCATGCTTTCCCTCTGGCTGGGAAGGTTTACTGCCTGGGGTAGGCTCAAGGGTGCCTTGGGAGCGGTGCTGGCCCTTGTAACAGCCGGAGTGCTGATTTTATGTGCCGTATTACCTGGCAACAGCTTTTATGGCCCCACCCTGGCCAAGGTGGATACCGGCGGACGGAAGCTGGTAGCTCTGACCTTTGATGATGGACCCTATGGTGAGGCTACGGTGGAGCTTTTGCAGCTTCTGCAAAGGGAGCAGGTCAAGGTAACTTTTTTCCTGGTAGGCGAAAATGCCGCCCGCTATCCTGAGCTGGTCCGCAGGGAGGCAGAACAGGGGCACGAAATAGCCCTTCACGCCAACGTCCATCAGGATTTGTTAAAGCTGGAGGAGCAGGCTCTGACGGCTAATATTACCCAGGGCAAGCTGACTGTGGAGCAGCTTAGCGGTCAGAAGCTGCAGTATATGCGTCCACCCCATGGCTTTCGTGATTGGCTGGTACAGGAAAAAATCCAGGCAGCCGGCCTGAGGGTGGTCAATTGGTCCGTCATTCCCAGGGACTGGACCAATCCCGGTACAGAGGTAATTACCGAGCGTGTTTGTGCCGGTGTAGAGCCGGGAGCCATCGTCCTGCTCCATGATGGGGATAGTCCGGCAGGCAGTGCCTCCCGTCAGCAGACTATTGCGGCGACCGCTCAGATTATCCAGCGTCTACGGGCTGAGGGCTATACCTTTGTTACGATTAGTGAATTATTAGCTGCGGCTAAGTAAGAAAATTTATCCAAGGAGATTAACATGAAACTTATTGTTGGTTTAGGAAATATTGGTAAGGAATATGAAAATACCCGTCATAATATCGGCTTCATGGTAGTGGAGGAGCTGGCTAAGCGCTGGAACGTCAGCTTTGATAAGACCGACCGCCAGGCCATGTATGCCGAATACAGGGCACCGGAAAAGGTACTGCTTTTGAAGCCTACCACATATATGAATTTAAGCGGTGTGGCCGTAGGTGCCTATGCCCACTTTTTTAACGTAGCACCCGATGATATTGCCGTGATCCAGGATGATATGGATTTACCCTGTGGTCAGCTGCGTATTCGTCGTAAGGGCAGTGCTGGTGGACATAATGGTATTAAATCCATTCAGGAGCATTTGGGCACCAGTGATTTTCCCCGCTTTAAAATCGGTATCGGTCATCCGGCCCGCAATAATAAGGCGGTTATCAACCATGTACTCCACGGCTTTGCCGGTGAAGAAAAGCTGGCTGTAGAGGCTGCCGTCCAACAGATGGCGGATGCACTGGAGCATTGGCTGAAGGAGGATATGGACCTGGTCATGCAGGCCTATAACAAGAAGCCTGCCAAGGCTAAAAAGGAAAAAGCGGCACAGCAGGAACAGGCTGAATAAGCAGTCGCCAATAAAAGAAGGACCTACTCTAGTTTAGAGTAGGTCCTTTGTTTTTTCGTTTATTTGAAAAAGTAGCTTCTTAATTCTGCGACGGTGGCTACATAGCCGTCGGCACCAACCTCCTCCAGCTCTTTGCGGGAGCCGAAGCCGTAGCCTACGCCGAGGCAGGCGATACCGTTGGCATGGGCTGCCAGCACGTCCTCCCGGCGGTCACCAATAAGCAGGGTTTTCGCCTTGGCGGTGCTGGTATGCAGCTGCCAGCGGTCCAGGGCCAGCTTCACCACCTGGGCCTTGTCGTCCATCTTGCCGTCCAGGGTGCTGCCAGTAATCGTATGCAGATAGGGCTGGAAGCCGAAGCGCTTGGCAATGGGAACGGCAAAGTATTCCGGCTTGCCAGTGCAGATGCCGGTACGGTAGCCCTGCTGCTGTAGGTCACGTAAAAGCTCCACCATGTCGGGATAGGCCATATTTTCTTTCCAGCCCACCTTTTCAAAACGGCTGCGGTAGGCTGCTACCGCCCTTTCTGCCTCGGCTCTGGTCAGACCGTAGTATTTCATATAGGAGGCCCGCAGGGGTGGTCCGATAAAGACCTCCAGCTTTTTGATATCCGGTTCTTCAATTTTAAGGGAACGGAGTCCGTATTGGACGCATTTGGTGATACCCTCGGCGGAATTAGTTAGGGTACCGTCTAAATCAAAAAGTAAGTTTTGCCACATATCATTTATCTCCAGGAAAATTTAGTTTCAGTAAACTTTATTATAACATAGTGGTGGAAAAAGTGATACAATGTTGTCAGAATGACTGGATGAAGGAGAATGAAAATGACGGAAAAATTATTTGAAGCTAATTCCCTGCTCCGGATGTGTACGGCGCAGGTTATGGCCTGCACGGAGGTGGCAGGTGAGTATTTAATAGAGCTGGACCGGACGGTCTTCTTTCCTGAAGGCGGTGGTCAGCTGAGCGACCGGGGCTTTTTGGACGAGGTGGCTGTGCACCATGTTTCTACGAAGGAGGGGCATATTTACCATCACTGCACCCAGCCCCTGGAGGGGGGCAGTAGGGTTATGGCCCAGCTGGACTGGCCCTTGCGCCTGGACCGGATGCAGCAGCACTGTGGGGAGCACCTGCTGTCCTGGGCCTGCTGGAAGCTTTTTGCTGCTAATAACGTAGGCTTCCATATGCATGAGGACTGGGTGGCCATTGACCTGGACAAGGTTCTGAGCAGAGAGCAGCTCTATGAGGCAGAATTATTAACAAACCAGGTAATTTGGGAAAATCGCCCCATCCACGTCCGTTATGTGGATAGTAGGGAAGCTGCGGTCCTGCCGGGCATGCGCAAGTGTAACACTAAGCTGGAGGGACAGCTGCGTATTGTTGCCGTGGAGGGCGCAGATGTCTGCACCTGCTGCGGAACCCATCCTCCTGCCACGGGCATGGTAGGCTCCGTCCAGCTGGTAAAGGCTGAAAAGCATAAGCAGGGCATCAGGGTGGAATTCCTCTGCGGCCGAAGGGCTCTTTTAACAGCTAGAAGGCAGAACCAGCTGCTTCTGGAGCTGAGTAATAAATTTTCTACGCAGGTCGAAAAAGTGCCGGAGCACGTGGAAAAGCTGACTAGAGAGGTTCAGGGATTGAAGGAGCAGCTGAAGGGGCGGACGTTGGAGTTGTTAACGGCCCAGCTGCAGGAAAGCTACCAGCAGGCGGCCCTACGCGCTGATGGTGTCAGGGTAGTGACACTAGTGGCCTCCGAACCCCAGGCGGCCAAGCTGTTGGCTACGGCCATTGAAAATCTAGAGCAGGCTGTTACCTTAGTGCTTAACGTGACACCTCAGCGGATCAGCTATCTGGTGGCTCTGGGTAAAAATACCGCAGGGGACTGCCGTAGCTACGGCAGGCTGATAAATGAGGCCTTGGGTGGACGTGGCGGCGGTAAGCCGAGCTCCGTCCAAGGTGGTGCTCCCTACTGTGAGGATTGGCAGGAAAGGCTTCAGCAGGTAGTGGAGGCTTTCCTGAAGGCCTAGTTCTGTCTGCTTAGGCTATGTTGTTTTTTTGATAATAAATAAAAAACTCCGTCAGTGCTGTACTGACGGAGTTTTTGCTTGTAAATTTTTCTAGAGCTGGGGAATCATAGCAATGAGCTTTTCCACCTGCTCGTCCAGGGTAGCCCAACAGGTGCAGATACGGACGTTGTAATTACCATCGGAGCGGTAAGCATCCAGGCTGAGCACGTATTCCTCACTCAGCTTGTCATATTGTGCTGGAGTAAGGATGACGAACTGTTGGTTGGTGGGGGACTCGGCTACAAATTTAAAACCATGTGTAGCCAGGGCATCATGAATTTTTAAGGCCTGTAGGGTAGCCTTACGGCCTAATTCTAGATAAAGATTATCCTTCATAATGGTAGCGAACTGGATGCCCAGCAGACGGCCCTTGGCCAATATGGAGCCATGCTGCTTGGCAATGGTACGAAAATCCTCCTTGAGGGCCGGGGTTAGGATTACGACTGCTTCGCCAAAGAGCAGGCCGCATTTAGTACCACCAATATAAAAGACGTCACAATTATGAGCTAAATCGGCCATGGTCATATCGCAGCTGGGAGCACCCAGTGCATAGGCCAAACGGGCACCGTCCACATAGAGGTAGAGGTTATTAGCCTGGCAGCATTGGTAAATTTCCTCCAGCTCTGCCTTGCTGTACATACTGCCGGTTTCGGTGGGCTGGGAAATATAGACCATTTTAGGCTGTGCCCAGTGCTCACGGCTGGGGTCGGTAGCGTATTTAGTCCAGGCAGCCTGAATTTGGGCTGCGGTCAGCTTACCCTCCGGAGTGGGAATTTCGATAACCTTATGACCGGTTTGCTCGATGGCACCGGCCTCATGGGTGTTAACGTGGCTGGTAACTGCGCCCAGTACTGCTTGATGGGGGCGGAGAGCGGCACAAATCACGGTTAGATTAGTTTGGGTACCACCTACTAAAAGATTGACATCGGCATCGGGACGTTGGCAGGCAGCCTTAATTAGCTCTCTAGCCTCGTCACAGTAGGGGTCCAGACCATAACCGGTGGTCTGTTCCATATTGGTGGCCTGCAACTTCTCCAAAATCAGAGGATGGCAGCCCTCCGTGTAATCACTATTCAAACAATACATACAACCAGCTTCCTTTCACATGCTTCTTCATTTTTTTAGATGATGCTTAATAAATTCCACCATGATGGGTAATAGGGAGAAGACGATGATACCCAGGGTAACCAGGGGGAAATTTTGTTTAATAATGGGGATATTACCAAAGAAATAACCACCACCGACAAAGAGGGCTACCCAGACCAGGGCGCCGATAACATTGTAGTGGGCAAAGGTCAGATAATGCATTTTACCGATACCGGCCACGAAGGGGGCGAAGGTACGGACGATGGGGACGAAGCGGGCTAAAAAGATGGCCTTATGACCGTGCTTGGCATAAAAATCAGCAGCCTTCTGAATATGGGAGGGCTTGATAAAGCTACGTTCCGATTTAATCAGCTCCAGCCCCAGCTTTTCACCAATATAATAATTGCAGGCGTCGCCCAGGACGGAGGCTACCAGAAAGATAAGGGCTATGGTGATAATGTCCATGCCTTCAGGAGCAGTAGCAGCCAAGGCACCGCAGGCAAAAAGCAGGGAATCGCCAGGCAGGAAGGGAGTTACGACCAGACCGGTTTCACAAAAAACTACGATGAATAGGATTGCGTAAATAAAATGACCATAGGCTGCCATGATATCAGGAAGATGGCGGTCTAAATGTAGAACTAAATCTATGAATGGTAAAATATAGGCTTCCATGCAAAATTCCTTCCTTATAAAATAATATAGGAATATTCTACCATAAAAGCCGGAAATCTGTCATAATAAATTTATCCAGGGAAAATTATTTGTGCTATAATACTAACCAGAAAAGTGTTTGAAGGAGATTGATTATGGAAGAATTATGCTGGTGTGGCAGCGGCAAAAGCTATGCTGAATGCCATAAATCTATTGATGAAAAAATTGCCCTTTTTAAAGCAGCAGGCTATGAGGTACCTGACCGTAGTCTGATTAAAACTCCGGAGCAGCTGGTAGGCATTCGTAAGGCTTGTGACCTGAATACTGCTATTCTGGATGAGGTAGCTAAACATATTAAAGTAGGTATGTCCACTGAAGATATTGATAGAATCGTTTATGATTTTACTACCGCTCACGGCGGTATTCCTGCACCTCTGAATTATGACGGCTTCCCCAAGAGCGTCTGCACCTCTGTCAATGACCAGGTTTGTCATGGCGTGCCCAGTGAGCATGTTATCCTGCATAGCGGTGATATTGTAAACATAGACGTATCCACCATTCTGGACGGTTATTATGGTGATGCCTCTCGTATGTTCATGCTGGGTCATGTTAAAAAGGATGCCAAGGACTTAGTCGGTATTACCAAGGAATGCTTAAACAGAGGCATTAAGGCAGCCCAAGCCTGGAGCTGCGTAGGTGATATCGGTGCGGCCATTGCTCCCTATGCTAGAAAGCATGGCTATAGTGTTGTTGAGGAATATGGTGGACATGGTGTGGGTAACGAGCTCCACGAGGACCCCTTCGTCTGCCATGTAGGTAAAAAGAAAACAGGTATGCTTTTGGTACCGGGCATGGTTATTGCCATTGAGCCCATGATTAATGCCGGTCGTAAGGACATTTACTGGGAAGATAATGATGATTGTGTTTATACCGCAGATGGCAGCCTGTCCGCTCAATGGGAGCATACGGTGCTGATTACTGAAGACGGACCGGAAATTTTATCTTACTAAGCTTTTTAATTAAGCCTGCTTAAAGACAAAAAAGACCACGCAGTTGCGAGGTCTTTTTTTTATTTCTTTGCTTTTAAGCCTAGTCCAGAGGGTTGGGACCATAGGCATTGTAGCCGGGGGTACCCTCCTTGAAGAGCAGATAAAGATAGAAGACGAAGTTTACCAAGGGGACCAGCATGAGGAGGGCCCACCAGGAGTTGAGTTCAATGTCATGACAACGGCGGACTATGAAAGAGGCGTTGATAATGACGTTTAAAATAGGCGCAATACGGAAGAGGATATCCATGATGGAATGAGGCAGGACCATATCGCAGAGCATGAGTAGGCAGCTGATTATCAGGCCTACGGCAATGGGCTTCCAGAAAAAGGGTAAACGGTTGATTCTTCCTTCAAAATCTAAAAAATTACTTTGAAATTCTTCCCAGGTCATAATACATTCTCCTTTACTTGTTTTTATTCTTCCAAAAAGCACGGAATTTAGCAGCTAAAGCCTTTTGCCCCAGTTTATCAGGCCATAGCTCCTGTGCCTCCTGACAGCGCATGGCAGCAGCCAGATGCTCGTAAACGCCGGGATATTGGGCATCCAGTGCGGTAATATGCTTTTTAACATCCTGGCGGGTGGTGTAGCCGTCATAGGGACAGGGATTCTTTAGAGGCTGGAGCTGGAGCTTTTCGACCAGCTGGATAATTTCGCTTTCCCGGTAATAGAGCAGGGGACGTAAAACAGTCAGCCCCGTGCGGGAAAGAGGGGTGACGGGTAAAAAGCTGCGCAGCTGGCCACTGGTAAAAATATTCATGAAAAAGGTTTCTACGGCATCGTCATGATGGTGGGCCAGGGCTACCTTATTAAAGCCCAACTCCAGGGCCTTCCGGTTAGTGGCGGCCCGGCGGAAGTAGGCACAGGTGAAGCAGGGGGTGTTGCCACCCTTCTTTGACCAGGCTTCGTTTACGTTCACGTCATCACTATAATGCTCCAGACCATAGTGGTGGCAGAAATCCACCAGCTCCTGCTTGGGGAAATTAGGGGCAAACATGGCATTAACCGTATAGCAGGCCAGGTCGAAGGGGATGGGCGAATATTTTTTTATTTCGGCAAGTGCCGCTGTCAGGAACATACTATCCTTACCACCGCTAAGGCCGATGAGGATGCGGTCACCCGGCTGCAGCATATCAAATTCAATAATAGCACGCCACAGCTTGCTTAAATCATCAGCTGGGACGAAGGGTTGGGTCTTATTCATAATAGGCTCCTTTGTTCTTAGTATTTATATTATAGCATATTCCTAGGGGCAGAAGAGAGCTTACCTTTGTGAAGCTACGGGGGATAAGAATATAAAAAGAAACAGAAGAAGACCGCCGGGTCTTCTTCTGTTTCTGAAGTATTCATAGGAATTTTTACTTATCGGAGTCCAACTTTTCTTTGAGTTTCTCGAAGGACTGATCACTAATAACGTGCTCCATTAAGCAGGCCTCACGGGCAGCTACATCCTTATCGACACCGGCTTCCATCAAGTGCTTAGTGAAGAAGCAATGACGTTCGTAAACCTTCTCAGCAATTTCACGACCGGTCTCAGTAAGATGGAGGAAAAAATCATCATCAACTGTGATATAGCCTTCTTCCTTTAATAAAGCAACAGCATGGGAAACACTTGGTTTAGAAACGTTTTGATACCTGGCCAGGTCTACGGAGCGGATATAGCCACCGCGTTTCTCTAAAACGAGTAGGGCCTTGAGGTAGTATTCTCTAGACGTTTGTATCTTCATCATAAGCATCACCTAGTACGTATGTTAACATATTTACTACTGCATTTCAAGGAATTAATTACTGTGGTAGGGAGTGTGGATTACATGATACGGATAAGAATCTGATAAATCGGTAAGGAAAAAATGTAAGCGGAGCCGCATTGGAAAAGTACTGCCAACCAGGTTAATTTTGCACTGCCCAATTCCTTGTAGATTGCACCCATGGAAGCAAAGCATGGGGAGGACAGAATGAAGAAAATCAAGAAGGGAATAGCGGCAGCAGCAGGCATGCTGGCAGCTAAAGCACCGTTAACGGCATCAGCACCATGGATGATACCCAGGGTAGCTAAAACGTTATCCTTAGCAACATAGCCGGTAATCATAGCGGAGATTAATTCCCAGGTACCAAAGCAAAGGGGAGCAAAAACAGGAACTAGGGCACGACCGATGTCAGCCAAAATACTTTGGTCGATGGTAGCAGCGGGAACCAGGGAGAAGGTAAAGTATTTCAGGAACCAGATAACAACGGTGGACAGGAAGATAATGGAAGTAATTTTACGGAAGAAGGAAACAGAACGATTCCAGACAAAATGCGTAATATTTTTGATATGGGGCATTTTGTATTCCGGTAATTCCATTACGAAGGGAGCCGGTTCACCTTTAAAGAGGGTATGCTTCAGGAAGATACCACCCAAAATGATGAAGAGGATAGCAATCAGATAAGCTAAAGGCGCAATGTAAGCACTATCGCCTGCTAGGATGCTTACTACCAGAAGGATGACGGGCATTTTGGTAGCACAGGGCATGAACGGGGTCAGGAAAATAGTCATTTTACGGTCGGTTTCAGTTTCCAGAGTACGTACGGAAGCAACTGCCTGTACGGTACAGCCGGTACCCAGAAGCATGGGAATGAAGGGTTGACCGGACATATTGAAACGATGGAAAACACGGTCCATGATAAAGGTTACGCGGGCCATATAGCCGCATTCCTCCAAAATAGCCAGGCAGATGAAGAGCATCATCAGATAGGAACGATACCAACACCAAAGATAACGCCTTCAGAAACCAGGGAAACTAACCAGGGAGCACAGCCAAGCTCGGTCAGAGTGGTGCTAGCCCAGATCATCGCACTGATAACCCAACCGAAGGTAATACTAACTAATTTCTTGCCGATACCGGAGGGATTCAGGCAGATCCAGTAGATAACGTAAATGATAGCGAAGAATAAAGGTAATGCTAAAATTTTGTTAGTCAGGATACGGTCAATTTTATCGGAGGTGGTTAAGACATGCTTACGTCTTTTTACGATAACCTTGTTGATAAAGGTTTTAATCCAGGAATAACGCTGTTCGGCAATGATGGATTCCACATCGTCATCATATTCCTTATCTAGTGCGTCACCCAAAGCATCAACTCTATCCCAGATATGTTGGGAAAGCTTGTCTTCGGGAATGATGCCGGTATCCTTGCTTAAAGCCTTAATAGCATAGAAGGTATCGGTTGCACCCTCAGCCTTAAAGCCTTCCTTGTGCATCAGCTCGGTTACTTCCTTAACAGCAGTTTCTACGCCGCCGGTGAAGATGAAGGGATGGTCAACCTTAACCTCCTGCTCCAGAGTATCAGCCAGGGTTTGCTTCAAATTGTCAATACACTCGTTGCTGACAGCGGAAATTTCACAAACGGGGCAGTGCAGCATCTTGGAAAGTGTTTCCACAGAAACAACATCGTCCTTGCTTTTCAGCACGTCAATCATGTTCAGAGCAACGATAACAGGAATACCCAGATTCATCAGTTGGGTGGTCAAATACAGGTTATGTTCCAGGTTGGTAGCATCTACGATGTTAATAATAGCATCGGAATGTTCATTTAAGATATAGTCACGGGTAATAACTTCTTCATTGGAATAGGGGGACAGAGAATAGATACCCGGGGTATCCATCATCTTTACTTCGTTTTTACCAATGGTAGCTTTACCTTCTTTTTTCTCTACGGTTACGCCGGGCCAGTTGCCGACATGATTCCGGTACCTTTAGTGATATCCATGTCCATGAAGCGTTGTTTTAAAGCGTCGGTAGTTCTTACACGGCTGATAATGCCAGCTTCACCAATACGTAAATCTTTTAGTGTGTACATTTGTCTTTCCTCTCCTAAGGTGCATGTAAGCATGCACTATAAAAAAATACAAAAAAATTAAACAAGAATTTTTCTGGCCAGGTCATAGGTGATGGCCAGGAAAACACCCTTAATCTTGACAATGATGTTCTCACTAATCTTATTGATGATTAGTACTGGTTCGCCTTCGATAAAACCAAGGTTCTGTAAATGAGCCTTAATTTTTTCGGAGCCGCTAATTCTTATGATTGTCAAGCTGTCGCCGGGATTAGCCATGGAAATCGACATTGTAAGCCCTTCTAAATATTAACTGCAAAAATAAATAAAAAACAGAATTTTGTTAGCGTCAGCTAACCAAAAAGGGAAAAATAAAGGACGTTTGTACGTCCTTCAATAACCAGCAACCCTTTTGATAGGAAGAAACCATGAACCAATCATCCTACCTTTTAAATTACGGGATAGCCTATGCTAACTTGATTGTCAATAGTAATGTGAAAAAATTAGATTTTCAAGATGTTCTGGACACAGAGCAGGGCCTGGTGATCGTTCTGCTGGACAATGGACTGGTACAGCTCCTCATGCAGCTGGTCAATTTGCAGGGGCTCCATGGTAGTTGCCTTCTGACGCTTGCTGATATGGTCCTCCAGATAGGAAGAAATTGAAAGATACAGGTTCAGCAGGATGCCGTTGTGGCAGGCCTGGGCAATAGCCATGTGGAAATTGACATCTGCCTGGGTATTTTCCCTGATAGGAGAAAGATTCTGTTGTCTTTGGAAAAGGGCTTGACGGATGGCCGTTAAATCCTCTTCCGTGCGGCACTTGGCTGCCAGCTGGGCAATGGTTATTTCCAGAGCATTGCGGACCTCCAGGATATTTTCCAAGGAAACCTTTTCATATTTTTTTCATATAGACATGAAATCTGTTTGTGGCGCGTACATAGGTGCCGTTGCCCTACCGTACCTCCAGTATGCCGACGGAGGTAAGGCATTGGATGACCTCACGTAGGGTGTTGCGGCTGACGTCAAACATTTCCGCCAGTTCTGTTTCTGTGGGAATTTTTTCTCCGACGGCATAGACACCGTCAGCGATACGACTCTCCAATTGGTCGGCTACCTGCTGTGAGAGTGAGTAACGCTTAATTTGATTGGTGGTCACATTAAAAACCTCTTGTAAATACTGTAACGGCTACGCCTGTAGGCCCTATCCAAGGCAAAGCAGGTGTAGTGGATATAGTACTCAAAATTATCGTGTAACATTATATCACATGCGACGGCGGAATAACAAATACTATGGTAAAAATAGTTAATTATTGTAAAAATGGAGAGTCATAGCAAAACACAAGGATGAAAAATAAATATTAAGCTAAAAAATATACAATAGCCAAAGATGCTAAATTAACCAGCTCCGGCTAAAGCAGTCCTTCCCAAGGTAGGAAGCAGAGAGGATTTATGGTATAATTAAGTTTCCAATGAAAGTTTGATAAGGGAGGTTCCTATGAGTGATATAATTGCAGGGTTAAATAGTCAGCAGGCGGAGGCCGTACGCACGACCGAGGGTCCCATGCTGATTTTAGCAGGTGCAGGTAGTGGTAAAACTAAGGTTTTGACCTGCCGCGTGGCCCATTTGTTACAGCAGGGTGTACGTCCCTATAGAATTTTGGCTATCACCTTTACCAACAAGGCGGCGGCAGAAATGCGTGAGCGTGTGGATAGGATGGCAGGGGAGCAGGCCCAGGACGTATGGCTGTTTACCTTCCATGCTTTTTGTGCACGGCTGTTGCGCTACGATATAGATAAGCTGGAGCTGGGCTATAATAATAATTTTGCCATTTATGATACTACTGATACGAAAAATCTGCTGAAGCAGGTTTTGAAGGAGCTGGATCTGGATGATAAGCGCTATGAGCCCACGGCCATTCTTAATCGTATTAGTAACGCCAAAAATAATTTACAGGGTCCGGCAGAATATGCCCAGGCCGCTAATGACTTTTATGAAGGCAAGGTAGCCCAGGTTTATGAGCTTTACCAGAGCAGGCTGTTGAAAAATAATGCTCTGGATTTTGATGACCTTCTTTTACTGACGCTTCGTCTTTTACAGGAAAATGAAGCGGTTCGTACTAAATACCAGGAGCGCTTTGCTTATCTGATGGTGGACGAATATCAGGATACCAACCATGCCCAGTATCTGTTGACAAAGTTGCTTGCGGCCAAACATCAGAACATCTGCGTCGTAGGTGATGCCGACCAGAGCATTTACGGCTGGCGTGGTGCGGATATACAGAATATCCTGGATTTTGAAAAGGATTATCCCAATGCCAAGCTGGTAAAGCTGGAACAGAACTACCGCAGCACCCAGGTTATCCTGGATGCTGCTAATGCGGTTATTGAAAATAATACCGGCCGTAAGCCTAAGAGCCTGTGGACGGATAATAGGAATGGTCAGGAGATTGTTTATTATCAAGCTGTGGATGAAAGGGACGAGGCCCGCTTTGTGGTGGAGCAGCTGCAGCAGCTGCAGGCAAGTGAGGGTATTACCCTGGGAGATGCGGCCATCTTATACCGTACTAATACCCAGTCCCGTGTATTTGAGGAGATCTTAGTTAAGAGTGGTATCAATTACAGCCTGGTGGGCGGGACTAAGTTCTATGAGCGTAAGGAAATCAAGGATATTATTTCCTATCTACGGCTGATTTTTAATCCCAATGATTCCTTAAGTCTACTGCGGATTATCAATGTACCCCGTCGTGGTATTGGCGAGGCGACCCTGGCTAAGCTGCGGTTCTATGCTAATGAAAACGATATGAATCTTTTTGAGGTAGTCTCCAATGCTGGTGTCGTACCCGGGCTCAGCAGTCGTTTTGTCGGTAAGCTGGAGGAGCTGGCCGGAGTAATTTTTGAATTGATGGCTGAGGCCGAAGAGGTAACCGTCAAGACCTTAATTGATGATGTAATGAAGAAAACCGGTTATCTGGAGGAGCTGGAGCTAAGTAAAAACGCTCAGGACCAGAGCCGGATAGAGAATCTGATGGAATTATTGTCCACGGCGGAGGATTTTGCCAAAAGTGGTGAGGAGGATACCTTGGAAAACTTCCTGGCTCATGTCGCTCTGGTGTCCGATATTGATGCCGCAGAAATGGGTGAGGAATCCTTGACCCTGATGACCATTCATTCTGCTAAGGGCCTGGAATTCCCCGTTGTCTTCCTGGTCGGCATGGAGGAGGGCCTTTTCCCCCATGCCCGCACCCTGATGGACGAGGAGCAGATAGAGGAGGAGCGGCGGCTCTGCTACGTGGGTATTACCCGCGCGGAAAAGCATCTCTTCCTTAGTCATGCCAGAATACGTACGGTCTTTGGCCATACGGTCTGCTATCCACCATCCCGCTTTCTGCAGGAGGTACCCCGTCGCCTGATTCACGCCTTTAAGCGTCTTCAGCCCCAGCGGCCGAGCTACCAGAGCACGGCTCCGGTCAGGGAAAGACATAGCAGCTGGTTGGAGCAGAGCAGCAGCCGCTTTATTCCCCAGGAAAGCGTGGGTGGCACTACGGCCAGTTTTGTGGCCGGTGAAAAGGTCAGCCATAGTAAATGGGGTATTGGTACCGTAGTCAGCGTTAACAATACCGGTGACGGTCAGGAGGTCAAGGTGGCCTTTCCTGGAGCAGGCATTCGTAGCCTGCTGACCAAATATGCAGTTTTGAAAAAGGTGTAAAGGCCTTTGAGCTAGATTTGAGATAGAGGTGAGGCTAATGTCCGAAGAAGATTTATTTGCCGCAGAAAGAAAGGAAGACCTGGAGGAGGCTGAACGGCTGCGCAATGAGCTGAGACATCACGAATATTTATATTATGTACAGGATGCACCGGAAATTACTGATGCTGAATATGACCGGATGATGGTCCGCCTACGGGAGCTGGAGGCCAAGTATCCGGATACCGTGCCGGCTGATTCACCTACCCAGCGGGTGGGCGGTAAGGTAGCTCCGGAATTTGGCGAGGTCAAGCATCTGACCCCCCTCCTTAGTCTGGGCAATGCCTTTTCGGCGGAGGAGCTGCAGGCCTTTGACGAGCGTGTACGCAGCGGTCTGCCGGCAGGAGCGGAGCTGGAATACGTGGTGGAGCCCAAGATTGACGGCCTGGCCTGCAGTCTGATTTATGAAAATGGCAGGCTGGTCAGGGCGGCTACCCGTGGTGATGGTACAGTGGGAGAAAACGTTACCGCCAATGTACGAACCATCCGCAGCATTCCCCTGGTTCTCAAGGTACCTGAGGGGGAAGAGGTGCCGGAGTTGCTGGATGTCCGCGGGGAGGTTTACATGCCCCGGCATGCCTTCATGCGCCTGAACGAGGCCAGAGCAGAACGTGGTGAAAGTGAATTTGCCAATCCCCGTAATGCTGCGGCCGGTAGCCTGCGCCAACTGGACCCGGCTGTTACCGCTGCCCGTTCCCTCAGCTTTTTTGCTTATCTGGTGGGGGATGGTGCCCAGGACAAGCATAGCGAATCCATGGCCATGCTGACCCGTTACGGCTTTAAGGTCAGTGAGGGCTATAAGCTGGTGCAGAATATTGTTGAGGCTATTGATTATATTAAAGCCTTTGCAACCACCAGGAATGCACTGGCCTATGATACGGATGGTGCGGTAATTAAGGTTAACGCAGTCTATCAGCAGCGTATTTTAGGTGCGACCGGCAAGGACCCCCGCTGGGCCATTGCCTATAAATTTCCCCCGGAGCAGGCAGAAACAACTTTGGAGGATATTGACTGGCGCGTGGGACGTACAGGGGTTCTGACCCCGACGGCAGTGCTGACACCTGTCAAATTATCCGGTAGCGTGATTAGTCGTGCCACCCTACATAATGAAGATTTTATTCGTGAAAAGGATATCCGTATCGGGGACCGGGTAATTATTAATAAGGCCGGCGAGATTATTCCCGAGGTTTTGCGGGTGGTTCTGGAAAAGCGTACCGGTGACGAGCAGCCCGTCGTGATTCCGGCTAACTGCCCTGAATGTGGTTGGGAGGTAGCACGTAAGGGGAGTGAAGCGGCCATCCGCTGCACTAATCCCCATTGTCCGGCATTGGGACGTGAGGGACTGGTGCATTTTGTCAGCCGGGAGGCCATGAATATTGATGGCTGTGGACCCTCTGTAATTAACCAACTGCTGGATAAGGGACTGGTCCGGGATGCGGCCGATTTGTACAGCCTGACCAGGGAGGAACTGCTGACCATGGACAGGATGGGTGCCAAATCTGCGGATAATCTGCTCCAGGCGCTGGAGGCCAGCAAGGAAAATGAACTGGACAAGCTGTTGTTTGCCCTGGGCATCCGTCATGTAGGGGCGAAGGTGGCCCGTATCCTGGCCAGTGAATTTGGTACCGTGGACCGTCTGCTTCAGGCGGAAACGGAGGAGCTGGCGGCTATTAAGGATATTGGTGACAAGATTGCGGAAAGCGTGGTAACTTGGTTTTCCGTACCGGCTAATATTGATCTTCTGGAGCGTTTTCGTCAGGACGGCCTAAAAATGGAATTTGCCACCCGTGAGGAGCAGACCAACCATCCCTTCTTTGGCAAGACCCTGGTCTTCACTGGTACTCTGCCCACCCTGGGACGTGCGGAGGCGAAGACCATGGCTCAGGATGTGGGTGCCAAGGTTAGTGGTAGCGTAAGCAGAAAAACTGATTACGTCATCGCCGGTGCTGAGGCAGGGTCCAAGCTGGAAAAGGCTCAGCAGCTGGGCGTTACTGTGTTGGATGAGGCCCAGTTCCTTTCTATAATGGAAGAAAAGTAATAGCTGGGGCTATTGGTGATAGCATCTAGGCTGGAAAGAGTACTATCTGCTGCTCTGAAAATAGAAAAATCCCGTCACTTTCAAAGTGGCGGGATTTTTGTTTTAGTATTTATTTATTGTTCTGCTTAGCAGGAGGTAGCTTCCTCTTCTTTTTCTGCTTTGACTAAGAGCTTGGGAAATGCTAGGCTTAAAGCCAGCATAGCTACGGCTACGGTTACCCAGCCCATGCCTATGCTGTAGAAGGGAAGATGGTTGCATACTTCACTCAGGAAGCCTAGGGGAACGATGGCATCAGCTGCATAAACTACGCTGACAGCACTAACGCTCCAAACTACCAGGGGATAAACATAGCTGTTGTTTTTGAGCCATTTGTCGCAAATACCCAAAAGGATGAGCACGATAGCGGTGGGATAGATAGCATTTAATACAGGTACGGAGATGCTTAGGATGGTGTTCAGACCTTGGTTGCAGACTACGAAGGAAAAACCGCTGATGCCGAGTACTAATTGACGATAGCTTAATCTGTGGGTCAAAGTGGTAAAGAATTGGGAGATAGAGGTGATAAGACCAACACATGTAGTAAGGCAGGCCAGGGTAAAGGTGGAAGCCAGGAAGACTGCACCGGTGTTACCAAATAATTGGTGAGTGATGCAACGGAGGGTCCAGGCGCCATTTTCTAATTCATAAACAGCGGAGCTTTGCATACCTAAATAGGAAAGTGCTGCATAGATAAGGGTCAAAACACTACCAGCTGCGATGCCGGCACGTACGGTATAGTTCATCATAGCGGATTTATCAGTAACATTCAAAGCCTTCAAAGTAGTAGCGATAACCAGACCGAAGTTTAAAGCGGCGATGGCGTCCATGGTGTTATAGCCTTCCAAAAAGCCGGTAACAAAAGCGCCTTCGGCATAAGCCGGCTGAGGAGCTGCTACCTCGGCATTACCATTCATCAGGAAGCTGAAGAAGAGTACGGCCAAAAGGGTTAAGAGACTAGGAGTTAAAACCTTACCGATACGGGTGATCAGCTTATTGGGGGTCAGTGCCAGCCAGCAGGCAGTGGCAAAGAAAACAGAAGAATAAGCTAACATGTAGAGGGAGAAGGAAGATTGATCGGGCAGGTAGGGAGCAATAGCCATTTCGAAGGGAACGGAAGCTGCTCTGGGGATGCCCAGGCCGGGGCCGATGGATAAGTAGATTAATAAGGTAAAGACAAGGGCGAAGTATTTGTTAACACGACCGGCCAGTTTATCCATGCCGTTAAATTCGGCTACGGCGATAACGCCTAAAACGGGGAGCACAACTGCTGTGATCAGGAAGCCTGCCAGAGCTACGGGAGTTTGTGCACCAGCACTTTGTCCTAAGAACGGCGGGAAGATGAGGTTGCCTGCTCCGAAGAATAGGGAGAAGAGCATAAAGCTGACCAACAACATTTCTTTCTTACTAAGTTTCATAATAAATTCCTCCTTGGGTGACGATTCGTGTGTTGGCACGGCTTTTGTCATACGTTACATTTTATTTTGGGCTTTACTAGGCAATAAAAAAACGCCCTTCAAAAAAATTTTTGAAGGGCGATTATTAACCGCGGTACCACCTTGCTTCCGGAGAATCTCCAGCACTTATTCGTATCCAACAATACGACTCACCTGTAACGGGGCTTGACTCCGTCTCGCTTACTCCAGTTTCAGCTTGCTTCTCAGGGACGATTTCGTTTACTCAGTTAGCCTGACGGTTCACACCCACCACCGTCTCTCTGTAAGGATTTACTGGTAACTACTTGTTCCCCTCTCGGAATTTGTTGTTTTTCTTTGACAGTATTTATAGCACAGGGCAAGGGGTAATGCAAGCAAAATTTACGATTTTCTTTAAAAATTTTTTAAAAACAATGAAAATGTAATATAGTTAACAAAAAACAACGTAATTTATTGTCGAGTAATAAAATACATTTGTCTTTACTCAGTAGTATCCTGCATGTCAGCTGAGCAGAAATCTATTACCAGCTGTAATATATAGTTGAAAAATGTAGCAGCTGTAGCGGTTCAAGGGCTTCTGACTATGGTTGACAACGCCGCTTTTTGAACAATCTTGTGGTGTTTTGTCCTTTTCAGAGAGAGTACCACGGTTATGCGTGGACAGTGGCAAAGCAACTACCTCTGACGAGATCGGCATGGAAAACCGTCCCGCCCCTAGTAGTGACCTGTTAGTAGCACGATATTGTTATGTATACAGTTAATTGTGGCTAATTAGTCCTAATTGTAAAGAAAATCTTAAACATATTCCCTACTTTTGTGATATAATAAAACAGGTTGTCGATAAAAATAAAATTAATATATTTAGGATGGTGAAAAAATGAAAGTAACTGCTGAAGATGTACAACACATTGCAACACTTTCCCGTTTGAACGTTCCTGAATCCGAATTGGAATTATTTACGGAACAATTTAACCAGATTCTCGGCTATGCTGATATTCTGCAAAAGGTTGATACCGAAGGTATCGAGCCGACTCCTTATGTTTTACCTATTTGCAACGCATTCCGTGAGGACGTTGCTAAACCGGGCGTAACTCATGAGGCTGCTATGATGAACGCACCTGCTGTTCATAATGACGGCTTTAAAGTACCGCGCGTAATTGAATAATTTAAGGAGGCACTACTGTGGAACTGTATAGAATTACAGCACATGAGCTGCATGAAAAGCTCGTGAATAAAGAGTTAAGCTCTGTAGAGCTGACCAATGCTTTATACGAAAGAATTGACGAAGTTGAAGACCAGGTAAAAGCATATGTTACCCTGGATAAGGAAAACGCTTTGGCACAGGCTGCTAAGGTTGACGCTAAAATCGCTGCAGGCGAAGAAATTGCTACCTTGGCCGGTATTCCTGGCGCTATTAAGGATAATATTTCTACCCTGGGCCTGCGTACCACCTGCTCCTCCAAAATGTTGAGCAACTTCATCCCTATTTATGATGCACATGTTATCAAAAACTTACGTGCCGATGAAACCATTTTTTTGGGCAAGACCAACATGGATGAATTTGCCATGGGCTCTTCCACTGAAAACTCCTTCTTCGGTCCTACTCATAACCCCTGGGATTTGACCCGCGTACCTGGCGGCTCCTCCGGCGGTAGTGCTGCTGCTATTGCTGCAGGCGAAGCTATCTGGACCCTGGGTAGTGATACCGGCGGTTCCATCCGTCAACCGGCATCCTTCAACGGCTGCGTAGGTATTAAACCCACCTATGGCCGTGTATCCCGTTCCGGCTGTGTTGCCTTCGCTTCCTCCCTGGACCAGATTGGACCTATCACCCAGGACGTAACCGATGCCGCCATCGTTTTGAACACCATCTGTGGCAAGGATGAAATGGATTCCACCTCCTTGAACGAATCCGTACCTGATTTTACCAAGGCTCTGGTTCAGGACGTTAAGGGCCTGCGCATCGGTCTGCCGAAGGAATACTTTGGTGAAGGCGTTGATGCCCGCGTTAAAGCCGAAATCGATAAGGCTGTCAAGAAATATCAGGAATTGGGTGCTGAAATCGTCGAGGTTTCCCTGCCCCATACTGAATATGCCGTTATTACCTACTATATCATCGCTCCGGCAGAGGCTTCTGCAAACTTAGGCCGTTATGATGGCGTACGCTACGGCTATCGTAACCCCGAAGCAAAATCTGCTCCGGAAATGACTACCCTGAGCCGTACTGAAGGCTTTGGTCCTGAAGTTCGTCGTCGTATCATGCTGGGCAACTATGTATTGAGCAGCGGCTACTACGATGCTTACTATAATAAAGCAATGAAGATTCGTACTCTGATCCGTTGTGACTTCCAGGAAGCTTTCCAAAAATGCGACGTGCTTCTGACTCCGACCTCTCCGGTTATTGCATATCCCATTGATGGTAAGATGGACCCGCTCTCCATTTACATGTTGGACGTAACCACCATCCCCGTTAATATGGCAGGCCTGCCCGGTATTTCCATTCCCTGCGGCTTTGTTGATGGTATGCCCGTTGGTATGCAATTGATTGGTAATGTCTTGGACGAAGAAACTATTTTGCGCGCTGCATATACCTTTGAACAAGCTACCGAATATCATAAAGTATTCGCACCGCTGGGAGGTAAAAAATAATGACTAAATATATTACCGTTATTGGTTTGGAAGTACATGCCGAACTGAAGACTAAATCTAAAGCATTCTGCTCCTGCTCTACTGAATTTGGTAGCGCTCCTAACACCCATGTCTGCCCCGTATGCCTGGGCATGCCCGGTGCTTTGCCTGTTTTGAACAAACAAGTAGTTGAATTCGCTATTCGTGCCGGTTTGGCTCTGAACTGCGATATTCAAAAATACAATAAATTTGACCGTAAAAACTATTTCTATCCTGACTTGGCTAAAAGTTATCAGATTTCTCAATGGGAAGAACCTATCTGCTTAGGTGGTCACATCGATATCAATGTTGATGGTCAGAAAAAATGCATTGGCGTAACCCGTATCCACATGGAAGAGGATGCTGGTAAGCTGGTACACAGTGGTGCTACCATCAGCACCTCCGATTCCTCCGCAGTTGACTACAACCGCGCTGGCGTACCCTTGATTGAAATTGTTTCCGAACCTGATATGCGTTCTGCTGAAGAAGCTCGTGCTTATCTGGAAAACCTGAAGGCAATTTTGGAATATACCGATGTCTGTGACTGCAAGATGCAGGAAGGCAGCCTGCGCTGCGACGCTAACATTTCCATCATGCCCGAAGGCGCTAAGGAATTTGGTACTCGTGCCGAAATCAAAAACCTGAACTCCTTCCGTGCTTTGGTTCGTGCCGTTGAATATGAAGTTGAACGTCAAAAAGAGATTCTGGAAGATGGCGGTCATGTCGTACAAGAAACCCGTACCTGGGATGATGCTAACGGCGTAACCCTTTCCATGCGTTCCAAGGAAGAAGCTCATGATTATCGCTACTTCCCTGAACCTGACCTGGTTCCTGTACAATTGGATGATGCCTGGATTGAACGCGTTCGTGCAGAATTGCCCGAACTGCCGACCCAACGTCAGGCTCGTCTGGTAGCAGAGCATGGCCTGCCCGAATATGATGCTTCCCAGATCGTAGCCAGCAAGGCTATGGCTGAATACTATGATGAAGCTGTTAAGACCGCTAAGGACGCTAAGGGTGTTTCCAACTGGCTCCTTGGCGATGTTTCCGCTTACATGAACAACGAAGGCATTACCATTGCTGACTTTAAGGTAACTCCTGCTCATCTGGCTGAATTAGTTAACCTGACTAAGGACGGTGTGCTTTCCAGCAAGCTGGCTAAGAAGGTCTTTGCCGAAATGCTGAAGGAGGATAAATCTCCGAAAGCTCTGGTTAAGGAATTAGGTCTGGAACAGGTTAGTGATGAGGGCGCTATTCTGAAGCTGGTTGAAGAAACCCTGGCAGAAAATCCCCAATCCGTAGCCGATTACAAGGCAGGTAAGGACCGTGCCATCGGCTTCCTGGTAGGTCAGATCATGAAAAAATCCAGAGGTAAGGCAAACCCCGGCATGGTTCAAAAAATGCTGAAGGAAAAAATGCAATAAGAGGCTATTGGGGCCGGTATCCCATGGGGGTGGCCTCTGCTCCTTGCTTACTGAGTTGGGTATTCTGGAAAAATAATTTTTAGAAGTATAAAAACAGCTTGCGTATCTAACGGCTATGTGATACAATTATTTAGCGTTAATATCGAATAAACATAAACATGTTAACAGTAAAGTGAGGTGCACAAGATAATGCAAGAAAAAATCCAACCGAAATATCATGAAGTAAAAGCAACCTGCGCTTGCGGTGCTAGCTTTATGACCGGTAGCGTAAAAGATGAATTGCGCGTTGACGTTTGCTCCAAATGCCATCCGTTCTTCACCGGCCAACAACGCCAAGCAGCTGCTCGCGGCCGTATTGAAAAATTCAACAAACGTTACAACACAGAAAAATAATTTACTTCACAGCAGAGCTCATAACAGGCTCTGCTGTGTTTGTATCTAATGCTTTTAAATTTTGAGGGAACCTTTATGGAAAAAGAAAAATATAAAGTTGGTGGTCAGGCTGTTATTGAAGGCGTTATGATGCGCGGCAAGGATAAAGTAGCCGTAGCGGTACGTCAGCCTGATGGTGAAATTTCCGTTGACGTTAAACCCGTCAGCACTATTCGTGACAAATATCCAATTCTGAAAAAACCGCTACTTCGTGGCGTTGTGGTGCTTGTTGAATCCCTATGTGATGGTATGAAGGCTTTAGCTCATTCTGCCCAGGTATCTGGCGAGGATGAGGAACAGCTGTCCAAGACGGATATGGCCATGACGATGCTCGTTTCCGCTCTGCTGGCGATTGGTCTTTTTATTGTCATTCCCACCTGGTCCATGCGCTTTCTGCATAACCTGACTAATGATCCGGTACTGCTGAATCTGGCCGAGGGCTTTTTACGGATGGGGATTTTCCTAGCCTATATAGCTGCAATATCCTCCATGGAAGATATTCAGCGCGTATTTCAGTACCATGGTGCTGAACATAAAACTATCTATACCTATGAAGCAGGTTTGCCCCTGGAGCCTAAAAATGCCCATGGCTTTAGTACCCTACACCCACGCTGTGGTACTAATTTCCTGATGATCGTCATGCTCATCAGCATTTTTATCTTTACCTTCCTGGGTTGGCCTAATCTGCTGGAAAGAATTGCCTCCCGTGTGCTGATGATGCCCATTATTGCCGGTGTCAGCTACGAAATAATCCGTTTTGCCGGTAATCATGCCGAAAATTCCGTGGTCCATTTTGCTATTCTGCCCGGTCTTTTACTGCAGAAGCTGACTACTAGGGAGCCGGATGATGAGCAGCTGGAGGTAGCTATGGCTTCCTTAAAGGCTGTTCTGCCGGAGGAAGAAATTATTAAAGCAGGAGAAGTTGTGCATGATTGATAAATTACAAGCTTTAGAAGACAAATATCTGGACCTGGAAGCCCGGATTAGTGACCCGGACGTGATTGCTAACCAGGCGGAATGGTTAAAATGTACCAAGGCCCATGCCAAATTGACTGATGTCGTTACTGCCTACAGGGAGTATCGTGACCTGGTCAAGGCCAAGGAGGAGGCTGAGGAAATCTTAACAGCCAACGAGGACGAAGAACTGGTTGGAATGGCTAAGGAGGAGCTGAAGGAGATTAAGCCTCAGCTGGTGGAATATGAGGAAAAGTTGACTATTTTACTGCTTCCCTCCGACCCCAATGATGACAAGAACGTTATCGTAGAAATCCGTGGTGGTGCAGGTGGCGAGGAAGCGGCTCTCTTTGCCGGCGTCCTCTTCCGCATGTATGTGCGTTATGCTGAAACCAAGGGCTGGAAAATAGAGATCATGGACTCTAGTCCCACCGAGCTGGGCGGCTTCAAGGAAGTGGTCTTCCAGGTGAGTGGTGACAGCGTTTATAGTCGGATGAAGTTTGAAAGCGGCGTACACCGTGTTCAACGTGTTCCGGAAACCGAATCCCAGGGTCGTGTCCATACATCCACTGTTACCGTAGCAGTGCTGCCGGAGGCTGAGGATGTGGATGTGGAAATCAATCCGGCAGATTTGCGTATAGATACCTACCGCGCCGGTGGTGCAGGCGGACAATACGTTAATAAAACTGAATCTGCCGTACGTATGACCCACATTCCTACTGGTATCGTGGCCCAGTGCCAGGATGAAAAATCCCAATTAAAGAACCGTGAAAAATGTATGCGCGTACTGCGTGCCCGTATTTTGGAAAAGGCTCAGGAGGAGCAGCGTGCTGCTACTGCCGAGGATAGAAAGAGCCAGGTTGGTACCGGCGACCGTAGTGAAAGGATTCGTACCTACAATTATCCCCAGGGTCGTGTAACGGACCATCGTATCGGCTTAACTCTCCATAAATTGGACACCATCGTCGATGGCGATATGGATGAGCTTTTAGATGCTTTGATTACAGCAAAACAAAGCGAACAATTGCGTCAGGTGAAATAAATGGAAAGCAAACTTGTTTGGACAATTATGAAAGTACTAAATTGGACAAAGCAGTATTTCGCAAAGAAGGGCGTGGAAAATCCACGCCTGGATGCTGAAATACTGCTTTGTGCTGTTTTAGCTTGTGAAAGAATTAATCTTTACGTTGATTTTGAAAGGCCCTTAAGTGATGAAGAGCTGGCCCGGTTCAGAGGCTATGTGCTCCGTCGTGGCGATCAGGAGCCCCTGGCCTATATTCTGGGAGAGAAGGGCTTTATGCGTAACAGCTTTAAGGTGAACAGGGCTACGCTGGTACCTCGTCCGGAAACGGAGCTGTTGGTGGAGAATATTATCCATTTGGCTGAGCAGGTGGGGGGCGATGTAAAAATCTTGGATATTGGTACTGGTAGTGGTGCCATCATCGTCTCACTTTTGGACTATTTACCCCAGGCTAAGGGCGTGGGGGTGGATATCTCCCTGGAGGCCTTGACGGTGGCTCGGGACAATGCCCAGCGCATCGGCGTATTGGACCGCTGCGGCTTTATCCGCTCCGACGTCTTCAGCAAGGTACCCATGGATAAGAAATTTGACATTATCGTCTCCAATCCGCCTTATATTCCCGCGGCTGACATTGCAGGCCTGGCCCAGGACGTACAGCAGGAGCCCCGTGGGGCCCTGGATGGAGGCGTGGACGGCCTGGACTTTTACCGCCGGATTACGGCGGAGGCGGCGGACCATCTGGTGGAGGATGGACTGCTGGCCTTTGAAATCGGTTATGACCAGGGTGAAGCTGTGGCTGCGCTATGTCGTGAGGCTGGCTTTAGCCGTACCATTGTTTTAAAGGATTATGCAGAATTAGATAGAATGGTCTTTGGGGCCAAAGAGGGTGGAAAATATGCAGACTTGTTATTGGAAATTACAAAATAATGCAGCTGACCAGGAAATTTTTCAGCAGGCAGCAGCTTTGATTAAAAAGGGTGAGGTGGTATCCTTTCCTACGGAAACCGTTTACGGACTGGGTGCTGATGGCCTGAATAGTGAGGCTGTGGCGAAAATTTTTCAGGCGAAGGGTCGTCCCAACGATAATCCCCTAATTTTACACATCGCTCGTCTGGAGGATCTGGACCAGCTGACCACCGGAGTCAATGCTAATGCCAAGCTGCTCATGGAGCATTTCTGGCCCGGACCCCTGACCCTCATTGTTAATAAATCCGCCATTGTTCCCGATGCTGTCAGTGCCGGTCTGCCAACGGTAGCGGTACGCTTTCCGGTAAATCCTGACGCGCAGGCCTTTATCAAGGCCTGCGGCTGTCCCATTGCGGCACCATCTGCTAATATTTCCGGTAAGCCCAGTCCTACTAATGCCCAGGACGTGCTGGAGGATATGCAGGGCAAGGTTGCCGGTGTTATTGATGGCGGACACTGTGGCATTGGTCTGGAATCCACGGTAGTGGATACTACGGAGCCTGTTCCTATTATTCTGCGTCCCGGTGGCATTACCTACGAAATGCTGTCCGATGTTTTGGGTGTGGTCGAGATTGATCCGGCTCTGCAGGGCGACAAAAACTTTAAGCCCAAGGCTCCGGGTATGAAATATCGTCATTATGCCCCCAAGGCCCCTGTGTACCTGCTGGAGGGGGAGGCTGCGGAGCAGCTGCCCCAGTATGTGGCTCAGGGCCTGGCGGCAGGTCTGAAGCTGGGCGTACTATGTAGTGAGGCAACTGCAGCCCGTCTGCCCGTTGCTGAGCAGCTGCTGGTTTCCTCCTGGGACTCCAGCCCGGAGGCTCTGGCAGCCGACCTCTTCTACCTGCTCCGTGACTTTGATCGTACCCAGCCCCAGCTGATTTTAGCTGAGGGTATTGCCGAGCAGGGCATCGGCCTGGCAGTAATGAACCGGATGCGTAAGGCAGCCGGTTACCAGCTGATTACTTTAGTGGATGGAC
>JAHHUH010000016.1 GCA_020024105.1 Phascolarctobacterium sp.
ATCTGCGCCTGCTTCATGTCCTTATTCCATTGAATTCTCTAATAATTAATCTATATTAAAACGATACGTATTATTAAATTCTGAAAAAGGGCAAAAAATGAGGCAACACAATGTGTTGCCTCAGAATGACTTGAGAATTTTAACACGATTGGATATATATATTTTAAATAAACTTAACTAAAAAGTCAAGTTAGTCTTAGTTCTCTATCCCTCGTTACTAATTCGCAATTTATCTAAAATTATATAGGCCTGCCTGCCAGAAAAGCCCCTTGCAGCCATAAAACGTACCGCTGCCGCCTGGAGCTTCTGGTCCACCTGCTGGAGCTTACGGGCATTCTTCTGTAGGAACTGCTGACAGGCCAGCTCAGCCCGTGCCGCTTCTTCCTCTTCTGTAAAGCCCTCCATAATCAGGGGAATATATTCCGCAAGGACATGCTTTTTATGGAGCTCAGCCTCCAAATGCTGACGTCCATAGTATCTTTTACTCAGCCAGGCCTCATAGACCCGCTGGGCATAGCGTTCTTCATTTATAAAATCGTATTCCTTCAGCTTAGCTACTGCCTTTTCTGCTGCAAGCTTATCTGCACCCTTCCGCTCCAGCTTCAAAAGCATATCACTAGCACTGTAATCACGAAAAGTAAGCAAGTTTAGAGCATAGTCATAAACCTGCATCTCTGTTTCGAGCTTATTCTTTGAAAATGCTTTCGCCATCTACAGCTTCTTCCGGTACTTCGGCTTCGTTTACCTTAGCGATGGTTATGCTGCGAATCTTTGCTTCGATTTCTTTAGCCACCTCAGGGTTATCACGAAGGTATTCCTTAACCTTTTCCTTACCCTGGCCCAAGCGGATATCACCATAGGAGTACCAGGCACCACTCTTACTTACAATATCCAGATCGGAGCCCAGATCCACCAGGCAGCCCTCATGGGAAATGCCTTCACCATACATGATATCAAATTCAGCCTGCTTAAAGGGAGGTGCAACCTTATTTTTAACAACCTTGACGCGGGTACGACTGCCGATCATCTCGTTACCATTCTTCAGGGTATCCACACGACGCACATCCAGACGGATGGTAGAGTAGAATTTCAGTGCACGACCACCGGTAGTGGTTTCCGGATTACCAAACATCACGCCAACCTTTTCACGAATCTGGTTAATGAAAACAGTTGCACATTTGGACTTAGCAATCAAACCGGTCAATTTACGTAAGGCCTGACTCATCAGACGTGCCTGCAGACCCACATGGGAATCGCCCATCTCGCCTTCAATTTCAGCACGGGGAACCAGAGCCGCTACGGAGTCGATAACGATAATATCAATAGCACCACTACGTACCAGGGCATCAGCAATTTCCAAAGCCTGTTCACCATTATCCGGTTGAGAAATCAAAAGGTCATCAATGTTAACGCCTAATTTTCTAGCATATTCAGGGTCCAGAGCGTGCTCCGCATCAATGAAGGCTGCAAAACCGCCCATTTTTTGTGCTTCTGCAATCATATGCAGGGCTACGGTAGTCTTACCGGAAGATTCCGGACCATAGATTTCGATTACACGGCCGCGGGGAATACCACCTACACCAAGAGCAATATCCAAGGACAAAGCACCGGTAGGAATTACTTCAATATTCATTTTAGCACTTGCTTCACCCAAACGCATGATGGAGCCCTTGCCAAAATCCTTTTCAATCTGTCTTAATGCTGCATCTAAAGCTTTAGTTTTATCTGCATCCATTGCCACTCCTCCTAACCTTTACATCACTTCAAATAAATTTTCTATTCTAATTATACAAACAGTAGTTCGCTTTGTCAAGCAACTATTTGTTTTTTAACATAGCTTTAATTTCATCAGCGGTAAATTGATAGGTGGTATTACAATATTGGCAATGAGCCTCCGTAATCTCGTCCTGGCTTATCTCCTCCAAGGCCTTCTTATCCAGACCGGCGATGGCATCAGCAATTCTTTCCCTGCTGCAACGGCATTTAAAGTCCACAGGAGTAGCGCCCATAAACTTAACCTCCAAGCCCTTGCCCAAAGCTTCAATGATACGCTGAGGGGAATAACCCATATCCAGCAGGTCGCTTACATAGGGAGTATAGTTAACATTATGCTCCAGCTGAGCCAGCACCTCGTCAGTACAACCGGGCATCGCCTGGATAAAGTAGCCGCCGGAAGCAGTTACCTCACCCTCCTTATTAACCAGGACGCCCAGAGCTACACTGGAGGGAGTCTGCTCGGACTCATACAGATAACGGGTAATATCCGTAGCAATTTCACCATTTTCCAGCTCACAGTAGCCGGTAAAGGGCTCTGCGTTCTGTAAATAGCGGGTTACAATAATATTGCCCTGACCGATGGCACCACCTACATCCAGCTTGCCATCCTTCAGAGGCAGGAAAACATCAGGATTTTCCACATAACCACGTACATGGTTGCCTTCTGCATCAGCAACAACCTCGCCTATGGGTCCGTCACCCTTTAAACGCAGGGTAATCCGTTCATTATCCTTCATGGTAGCCGCCAAAAGCAGGGCACCGTTCATAGCTCTGCCCAAGGCTGCACTGGCCAGATGGGAGCAATTATGCTGTTCAGCTGCCTCACGTACTAAATTGGTAGTACGCAAGGCAAAAATACGCACGCCTTCAATAGTGGCTTTCGTTAAAATATCTTCTTCCTTTTCCATTATTTCACCTTAAATCTCTTAGTTAATTTCTTTGAACAGGTTAACCATTTCCATAGCGGTCATGGCTGCATCCACGCCCTTATTACCAGCCTTAGTGCCAGCACGCTCTACAGCCTGCTGTATATTTTCAGTGGTCAGGATGCCGAAGGCAACAGGCAGACCATATTCCAGGCTTACGTGGGCAATACCCTTGGAAGCCTCTGCACACACATAATCAAAGTGGGGAGTAGCACCACGGATAACGGCACCCAGGCAGATAATCGCATCATATTTACCGGTTGCTGCCAATTTTTTAGCAGCCAGAGGAACCTCAAAGGCACCGGGAACCCAAACAGTGGTCAGATTATCCTCATCAGCTTCATGGCGTACCAGGCAGTCCACCGCGCCACTTAATAATTTGCTGGTAATAAATTCGTTAAAACGGGCTACAACAATAGCCACCTTCATTCCTTTAGCAGTTAATTTACCTTCTAATACGTGCATTGTTAAATCCTCCTTATGCTTTATGGCAGCCACAACCGCAGTGATGCTGGTGGTGCAGCTCATGACCCATTTTTTCTTCCTTGATGTCTAAATAAAATTCATTGTACTGGTTAGCTTCAATAATCAGGGGCACACGCTCGGTAATTGTAATGCCGTAGCCGGACAGGCCTGTACGCTTAGCCGGATTATTAGTAATAAGACGAATGCTGGACAGGCCTAGATCACTGAGAATCTGGGCGCCCATGCCATAATCGCGCAGGTCGGGAGCAAAGCCCAGGCGGACATTGGCCTCAACGGTGTCCAAGCCCTGGTCCTGTAGGGCATAGGCTCTGATTTTATTTGCCAGACCAATACCACGGCCCTCCTGACGCATATAAATAACGGCACCACAGCCTTCCTTTTCAATCATGCGCAGAGCACCGGCCAACTGGTCACCACAGTCACACCGCAGGCTGCCCAGGGCATCACCGGTCAGGCATTCGGAATGAACGCGTACCAGAACGTTTTCCTTACCGGCAACCTCGCCCTTAACAATGGCAACATGGCAGAGCTTATCCAGATCGTTTTCATAGGCGATAATGCGGAAATTGCCGTATTTAGTGGGCAGAGCAGCCTCCGCTACGCGATGCACCATCTTTTCAGTCTTCTTACGATAGGCAACCAGGCTGGCCACGGTAATAAATACCAGGTCATGCTGACGGGCAAATTCAATTAAATCAGGAGTACGGGCCATATGGCCATCGTCCTTCATAATCTCGCAGCAGATGCCCACGGGCTTTAAGCCTGCTAATTTACATAAATCAACAGTTGCCTCGGTATGACCGATGCGCACTAGAACACCACCCTCGCGAGCACGCAGGGGGAAAACATGACCTGGCCGGCGGAAATCATTGGGCTGTGCCCCTTCCTCCGTACATTTTTTCATAGTGTAAGCGCGCTCATAGGCGGAAATACCGGTAGTAGTATCCACATGGTCGATGGATACGGAAAAAGCAGTTTCATGATTATCCGTATTTTTGGAAACCATGGCGCCAAACTGCAGCTTATCCATAATCTCACCGGCAGCAGGCATGCAGATTAAGCCGCGAGCTTCTTTGGCCATAAAATTAATAGTCTCGGGGGTACAAAGCTCAGCGGACATAATCAAGTCGCCTTCGTTTTCACGGTCCTCATCATCGGTTACTAAAACCATCTTACCTGCCTTAATAGCGGCAATGGCTTCCTCTACTGTATTATACTGGAAATCTTCCTTCATCTCGTTCCTCCTCAAATAAAACCATTTTCAAATAATATATTTTTATCCAGGGGTGCTGCGTCACCAGCCTGGGGCTGTGTTGTCAGCATCCGCTCCACATACTTGCCAATAATATCCGTTTCCAAATTAACCTTGTCCCCCATCTTTTTAAAGCCCAGGGTAGTTTCCTTGGCTGTATGAGGAATTAAGGAAACAGAAAAGCTGCTGTCCGTTACCTGAGTAACCGTCAGGCTGATACCATCAATGGCAATACTGCCCTTGGGTATAATGTATCTGAGCAGACGGGGCTCCGTAGTAATAGTTACTACCATAGCAATCCCCTCCGGCCGCTGTCCACTGATGGTGCCCAAGCCCTCCACGTGACCGCTGACGATATGTCCGTCCAGGCCATCACACAGGCGCAGGGTACGCTCCAGATTTACACGGGAGCCCTGGGACAGGAGACCAATATTGGTCAGACGCACTGTTTCCGGCATTACATCGGCAGTAAAGCTGTCCTCCGTCAATCTCACTACGGTTAAGCAGGCACCATTTACTGCCACGCTGTCACCAATCTTTAAATTATGCATTACTTTCTTAGCAGACACTGTTAAATGGTAGGATGCACCCTGACGTGCCAAATTCTGCACCGTTCCCAGCTCTGCTACTAGGCCTGTAAACATGCACAATCCTCCTTTATCTTACCAGTCACTAAAAGATCCTGGCCTAAAAGCTTTGTTTCTACCGCTGTCAGCTGCCAGCCCTCCTCAATAGTGGAGCTGCCCTCACCGCCAATGGGCGTATAGCCCTGAGCGCCACCTACTATTTTAGGAGCAATAAAGGCATAGACACGGTCAGCCAGACCAGCATCCTTAAAGGCACCATGAATCTGGCTACCACCCTCCACCAGCAGGCTGGTAATTTCCCGCTGCTGTAGCTGGATAAGCATTAAATCCAAGGGTATATGTCCTTCTGCCAGGGGCAGACGAATAACCTCCACGTTGGGGAAGGCATTAAGAGCCTCCACCTTAAAGGCATCCGCCTCCAGACCAGTAAAAATAATAGTCCGGGCCGCTGGATTCAGCACATTGGCCATCAAGGAAATACGCAGACGGCTATCCAAAATAATCCGGATGGGGTTCTTTCCCTGCACCATACGGGTGGTCAGCTCCGGATCATCCTCCAGGACAGTACCGATACCTACTAAAATAGCATCATGCTGCTTGCGCAGGCGGTGAGCATAGGTACGGGCTGCTTCACCGGTAATCCACTTACTGTCGCCAGTACGGGCGGCAAGCTTACCATCCAGGGTCATTGCGTATTTCAGACTGATAAAGGGCCGCTGCTTACTAATCCAGCAAAAGAACTTCTCGTTTAAGCGCAACGCCTCCCGTTCACAGACGCCAACTACTACCTCGATTCCCTGTAGGCGCAGATATTTAATACCCTCGCCTGCTACCTGGGGATTGGGGTCCGTGCAGGCCACAACCACCTTTCTGATACCTGCCTTAGCCAGAGCCACGCAGCAGGGACCGGTACGGCCGTAATGGGCGCAGGGCTCCAAGGTTACATAGGCAGTAGCACCCTTAGCCTCACTACCAGCAACCTGCAGAGCATTAACCTCTGCATGGGCTTCACCAGCCTTATGGTGGTAGCCCTCACCGACGACAACACCCTCGTCATTAACAATTACGCAGCCCACCATGGGATTAGGACTCGTATTACCCTCAGCCAGGACTGCCAGCTCCAGGGCACGCTGCATATATTCTTCATCTGTACACATAGCAAAACCTCAATTTTTACTGAAAATAAAAAACGCACAAACCCTTGAGGCCTGTGCGCAACTATTCCCAGCGTTTCCTTCTCTCATCCAGACTATACTGTCGGTACCGGAATTACACCGGTTCGTGCCCAAAGGCTCGCAGACTATACTGCCGGTAGGGAGTTCCACCCTGCCCCAAAGGTTATCTATAAACTTACTCTTTCAGTATAACACAAATGGACGGACAGTCAAGAAAATCATTAATTGTTCATAGGAATTTCAAAAATGATTATCTATTTATAATAACTTATTCCACCAAATTCTTCTCCACTCTTCCTTTTCTCAGCCTAAAATAAAAAGCAATATAATTTATTATAAAATTTTATAAAAAATTTTATAAAATCCCTTGCACTTTTTAGGTCTTTGTAATATAATAATCTCTATCGGGGCGTGGCTCAGCTTGGTAGAGCGCTTCCTTGGGGTGGAAGAGGTCGTGGGTTCGAATCCCGCCGCTCCGACCAGTTTTTATAATACCCCAGTAAATACAGGTAGTAAGCATCAGCTTGCTACCTTTTTATTTATATGTATGGTAGTCAGTGGGGCATGTTCCGCTGTTTTTTTTGTTTGACTATGATTTTTCAGTCGGTATGCTCATCACCCACTCGCCCTCCTACGTCAGGAACTCCCACCAAAGAAAAGTTAAAAAAGGTCGGTTATCGTACTCCCTTCAGTCAATACTCTGCACTGCCAACTCCCCCAAGGTGGCTGTAGAGCTTCGCTATTTACATACTAATATATCTAACTACAGATGGCATGGAGATTCTTCACCTTGTTCAGAATGATGGACTTAAGATTTCTTAACTATTTCTAGACATAAAAAATGCACCCCATTAGGGGTGCATTTTCTTTATGCAATTGTACGAACCAATTATTTACCAGTTCTGCCGCGTTTGGTAAATTCAATACCCTTAGCGCACAGAGGGCAGGAATTAGGTTCATAGGTTTCAACGTTCAAATGGAGCAAAGCTTCGGTACGAACGCCAAAGTCAACCTTGCCACCGCTACGGTCTACCAATAAGCCTACACCAACGATTTCAGCGCCTTGTTCTTTAACAACTTCCATTACTTCCTTAACGCTACCACCGGTAGTAACAATATCTTCTACTACCAGAACACGCATACCGGGTTCAACATGGAAGCCACGTCTAAAGGTCATTTTACCATTTTCACGTTCAGTGAAGATAGCACGGGTGCCCAAAGCCTTACCTACTTCATGAGCCAACAGAATACCACCGGTTACAGGACCAACAACGATTTCTACATTGTCATCCTTATAACGACGAGCAATTTCCTGGCACAGCTTTTCAGTATATTTGGGATGTTGCAGTACATTGAATTTTTCAACATACATGGGGCTATGCAAACCGCTAGTCAACAAAAAGTGACCATGCAGCACAGCTTGGGTTTCTTCCAACATTTTTAAGACGTCTTTTTCTTCCAACATTAGCTTACACTCCTTTAATTTCTGCTACAATGGCAGCCGCAGCTGCTTTTCTATCTTCTGCTTTAGTAATAGGACGACCAACTACAATATGGCTGGAGCCATTCTTAAAAGCACCTGCCGGAGTTGCTACGCGACTCTGGTCATCCAGGGATGCACCTGCCGGACGGACACCGGGAGTAACGATTAAGAAATCCGGACCACAGGCTTCACGAATGCCGGCTGCCTCACGAGGAGAAGCAACAACGCCATCCATACCTGCTTCCTTAGCCAATTTAGCCAAAGCAATAACCTGCTCTGCAATAGTATTCTTATAGTTCAGACCGGCAAACTGTTCATCATCCATGCTGGTCAGAATAGTTACTGCAATCAGTTTCGGAGCCGGCTTACCAGCCTTCGCTGCTGCTTCATGTACTGCCTTCACAGCCTCGGACATCATCTTTTTGCCGCCTACTGCATGCACGTTCATCATATCCGCGCCCAAATCACTGAGTACGGTCAGAGCATGAGCTACAGTATTTGGAATATCCTGCAGCTTCAAATCTAAGAAGACATGCTTGTTACGCTCTTTCAAAAAGCTGATAATTTCACTGCCTACTGCATAGTACAGCTCCATACCTACCTTGTAGTAGCTTACTGCGTCCCCTAATTCCAGTACGCAAGCCTTGGCCTGTGCCAAAGTAGGGAAATCCAATGCTACTATTAAACGATCATCATGTTCCATTGGAATCTACCTCCTCACTAACTTACTCAAATTATTTATTTAAGTAGGGCATGCTGGCTCTGCCGTTGGGTAAAGCCAGGCCCACGATTTCTGAAATATTTTGTACGTTGTGACGCTCCAGATATACCAACATACCATGAGCAATGGTTTCAGCAATATCAGGATGGATGAAATTAGCAGTACCTACGGATATTGCACTAGCACCAGCCAGCATAAATTCAATAGCATCCTCAGCACACATAATACCACCCTGACCGATAATGGGCACGTTGACAGCCTGTGCTACCTGGTATACCAGACGAACAGCAACGGGACGTACGGCAGGACCACTCAGACCACCGGTAATATTACCCAGTACCGGTCTTTGACGCTCGATATCGATGACGGTACCCAAAAGGGTATTAATCATGGAAATAGCATCGGTGCCAGCTGCCTCAACAGCCTTAGCCATGCTTACGATATCGGTAACGTTAGGAGACAGCTTGGTAATAACCATTTTAGAGGTATTAGCCTTAACAGCCTCTACTACGGAAGCGGCAGCCTCAGGACAGGTACCAAAAACGATTCCGCCCTCCTTGACATTGGGGCAGGAAATATTAATTTCCACTGCATCTACGCCTTCCACGTCCACCTTTTTAGCTACCTCACCGTATTCCTCCGGAGAATGGCCATAAATATTAACAATAACGGGTACATCATACTTACGCAGCTCCGGCAGGGTATGCTCCAGGAAGTAATCACTACCAGGATTTTCCAGACCAATGCAGTTCAGCATACCGGAGGGAGTTTCAATGGCACGTTGGCCCTTATTACCATAGGCAGGTAATAAGGAGGTACCCTTGACGGTAACAGCACCCACCTTTTCCAAATCTAAGAAATCACGAAATTCTAAGCCAAAGCCAAAGGTACCGGAGCCGGTGGTAACGGGGGTCTGCATTTTCAGACCGGCAATATCTACAGCTAAACGGCCATCATATAAACCTTTTACCATTCTCCTACCTCCTCAGCCCAAAATACAGGACCATCAGTGCACACCTTTAAGCGCTTGCCAATTCCCTGACAGGAGCAGGACAAGCAGGCACCCAGACCGCAGGCCATATATTTTTCCAAGGAAACCTGGCATTTCACACCTGCCTCCTGGCAGGCAGCAGCTACAGCCTTCATCATGGGTACAGGACCACACACGTAAACGCAGTCATAGCCACCCTCGGCCAAAAGCTGAGGAAAAAGCGCCATAACGGTACCCTTGGTACCCATGCTGCCGTCATCAGTAGTGGTATAAACCTGTTGGCTCAGCGGAGCATACATTTCTGTCCAGAACAAATCCTCCTGACAACGACCACCCATCAAGATATCAGTCCTGCCCTGACCAAAGCCCTCTGCCAAATACAGCAGGGGTGCTAGACCTAGGCCACCTCCGACCAGAATAGGCTTTTGCGCACCCATGTCAAAGCCATGTCCCAGGGGACCAACAATACTTAATTCATCCTCAGGCCGTACATTAGCCAGGATATGGGTACCCTCACCAATGATACGATAAATCATGGTAAAGGAGCCCTTAGCTTTATTCACTCCCGCTACGCCGAAGGGACGACGCAGCAGAGGAGCGGTATTTTTGCACACCTGTACATTAACAAACTGTCCGGGGCCTGCCTGTTGTGCAATCTCAGGTGCATAAACTTCTATCAAATTCGTGGTACTGTTCAGTACCTTTTGTCCAATAACTTTTGCAGTAGCAATGGTTTTTGGCATTCCTAAATCAATCCTCCCAAGCAAGATCCTGCAGAGCAATTACGGAGATAACACGACGGCGACGCATTGCATTCATGGTGCGCAGCAAAGCACGTGCGGTATCCATGGAGGTCAGGCAGGCAATGGCATGCTCAACAGTGGAGCGTCTAATCTTGAAGCCGTCACGTTCAGCGTCCCTACCCTGGTTAGTGGTATTGATAACCATGCCGATGCGGCCGGCCTTAATATCATCCAGGATGTTAGGAGAGCCTTGACTAACCTTAGTAGCAACCTCTACATGTACGCCATGCTCTTCCAGATACCTAGCGGTACCTTCGGTTGCAATAACGCGGTAGCCCAATTCTTCAAAGCCACGAGCTACTTCAATAGCCTCCGGCTTATCCAAGTCTGCTACAGTCATTAAAATGGAGCCTTCCTTCGGTACATTAATACCGGAAGCAATGCAGGCCTTGTAGAGAGCACGGCTGAACTTGTAGTCAGCAGCCATAACCTCACCGGTGGACTTCATTTCAGGACCTAAGGTAATATCAACATTACTCATTTTGTTAAAGGAGAATACAGGTGCCTTAACTGCATAGTAGTCAGGGAAGAGGCGCAGACCCGGTTTGAAGCCCTGCTCTACAATGCTATGACCCATAGCAGCCTTAGTAGCTACATTTACCATGGGTACACCGGTGGTCTTGCTCAAGAAAGGTACTGTTCTGGAGGAACGGGGGTTAACCTCAATTACGTACACCTCTTCACCGCGAACGATGTACTGAATGTTAATCATACCATGTACTTCCAGGCCCAGAGCCATCTTATTAGTATAGTCGATAATGGTCTGAATTACGAATTCACTCAAGCTACGCGGTGGATAAACAGCGATGGAGTCACCAGAATGGACACCGGCTCTTTCTACGTGCTCCATAATACCGGGGATTAAGACGTCCTTACCATCACAGATAGCATCAACCTCAACCTCGGTACCCTGCAGATAATGGTCAACCAGAACAGGATGCTCGTGGGAAGCCTTAACCGCATAGGTCATGTAATTCTTCAATTCGTCGTCATTATATACAATTTCCATAGCACGGCCGCCTAAAACATAGGAGGGACGTACCATTACCGGATAGCTGACACTAGCGGCAGCTTTCAGGGCACCCTCGGTATCAAATACGGTGTGACCTTGAGGACGGGGAATATTGCAATCGGTCAACAGCTGTTCAAAGCGTTCACGGTCTTCAGCACGGTCAATGCTGTCCACACTGCTGCCCAAAATCTTAACGCCGGCTTCAGCCAAGGGGCCTGCCAGGTTAATAGCGGTCTGACCACCAAATTGGACGATAACGCCCTCCGGTTGTTCCTTGTCGATAACGTTCAGAACGTCCTCCAAGGTCAGAGGTTCAAAGTACAGCTTGTCGGAAATGTCAAAGTCGGTGGAAACTGTTTCCGGGTTATTGTTAATAATAATGGTTTCGTAACCCAGCTCACGCAGAGCCCATACGGAATGTACGGAGCAGTAGTCAAATTCTACGCCCTGGCCGATACGGATAGGACCGGAACCCAAAACAACAACCTTCTTACGCTCACTGCGGACAACCTCATCCTCAGTAGCATAGGTGGAATAGTAGTAAGGAGTTACTGCTTCAAATTCAGCAGCACAGGTATCTACCATTTTATAAGTAGGCAGAATGCTGTTAGCTTTACGCAGGTTGCGTACTTCAAACATGGTCTTGCCAACATAGCCGCCAATAACGCTATCAGCAAAGCCCATGCGTTTAGCCTGCAGCAGTAAAGCAGGAGTCAGCTCTTCAGTTTTCAGAGCATTTTCCATGTCTACGATATTCTGCAATTTTTCTAAGAACCATTTATCCATTTTGGTAATGGAATAAATGTAGTCGATGGAAATACCACGACGGAGAGCTTCAGTCAGTACAAAAAGACGTTCGTCATCAGTGCGGGCAATACGCTCTTTAATTTCTGCATCGCTCAATTCCTTCAGCTCGGGCATTTCCAAATGGATCAGACCAATTTCCAAGGAACGGATAGCTTTCAGGAGGGAAGCCTCAAAGCTGCGTTCGATAGCCATAACCTCACCGGTTGCCTTCATCTGGGTACCCAGGGTACGGTCTGCGGTAACAAATTTATCAAAGGGCCAACGGGGGAATTTCAAAACGATGTAGTCAATAGTAGGCTCGAAGCAGGCCTTGGTAGTCTTAGTAACAGCGTTTTCAATTTCATCCAGAGTATAGCCGATAGCAATTTTACTGGTTACCTTAGCAATGGGATAGCCGGTAGCCTTGGAAGCCAAAGCGGAGCTACGGCTGACACGGGGGTTAACCTCGATAACGCAGTAGTTTTCGGAGAATGGGTCCAAAGCCAATTGTACGTTACAACCGCCGCAAACGCCTAATTCACGAACAATATCAATGGATGCCTGACGAAGCATGTTCATCTCTCGTACATTCAAGGTTTGTGCAGGTGCTACTACAACGGAGTCACCGGTATGTACACCTACAGGGTCTACGTTTTCCATGGAGCAGACGGTAATGCAGTTGTCTGCAGCATCACGGATAACCTCAAATTCAATTTCCTTCCAGCCGGCAATGCTACGTTCAATCAGGCATTGGCCGATGGGGCTGTAGCCCAAGCCCTTTTGTACAATGTCAGTCAGGGTTTCATCGTCCTCAGCAATACCGCCACCGGTACCGCCCAGGGTATATGCAGGGCGTACGATTAAGGGATAGCCTATTTCCTTAGCAAAATCGCAGGCTGCTTCCACAGTTTCTACGATGGTGCTTTGGGGCACGGGTTGATGGATTCTTTCCATAGCCTCTTTAAAGAGCTCACGGTCTTCGCCACGTTTGATGGCGCTGATGGGAGTACCCAGAAGCCTAATATTATTTGCTGCCAAAATACCCTTTTCATCCAAAGCCATAGCCAGGTTCAAGCCCACCTGACCACCCAGGGTTGCCAAAAGGGAATCGGGTTTTTCACGTTTAATAATGCTCTCTAAAAATTGTACGTTAACAGGCTCTACATAAACACGGTCTGCAATATTAACATCGGTCATAATGGTTGCCGGGTTACTATTTACCAGTACTACCTCATAGCCCTCTTCCTTCAAAGCACGGCAAGCCTGGGTACCAGCGTAGTCAAACTCAGCTGCCTGGCCGATAATAATCGGGCCAGAACCGATAACGAGAACCTTTTTTACATCTGTAAGTTTCGGCATGATTAGCACTCCTCCATCAATTCAACAAAATGCTTAAAGAGATATTCTTGACCAGCTTCACCAGCTACCAGATCAGGAATATATTGTACGGAGAATGCCTTTTGTTCAGGATATTCCACGCCTTCTACACAACCATCGTTCATGGACAGATGGGTGATGACTGCGTCTTTACCCTCCAAGGATCTTTCGTCCACCGCATAGCCATGGTTTTGGCTAGTAATATCAATTCTACCATTAGCCAGACGTTTTACAGGCTGATTGCTGCCACGGTGACCAAATTTCAATTTATAGGTGTCTGCACCAGCTGCCAAAGCCAGTACCTGATGACCTAAGCCAATTGCAAAAATAGGCTTCTTGCCCAACAATTCTCTAACAGTAGCGATTTGTTCAACAGCATCCTTAGGATTGCCGGGGCCATCAGTCAAGAAGACACCTGCAGTATTGCAGGCCAGGATTTCTTCAGCGGTAGCAGTTGCAGGGAACACTGTGCAACGGCAATTCAAGCCTGCCAGATGCTCCAGGAGGTAGTTTTTATTGCCCATGTCTAAAACAGCTACATGATTCTTACCTTGACCTACGGTAAAGATTTCCTGAGTAGTTACCTGAGCAACCTGGTCATGTGCCTCCGGAGCAGCCAAAAGCGCATCAATTTCTGCCTGAGCTGTGCCAGTAGGTACAATCACGCCACGCATAACGCCTTGTTTACGCAGCTTTCTGGTAATAGCACGAGTATCTACACCAACCAGGGTGGGAACATTTTGTTCATTCAAAAATTCAGCTACGGTCTTTTCAGAACGCCAGTTACTAGGAACCTCGCATAATTCGCCAACTACCAGACCCTGTACATAGGATTTAGCACCTTGGTTGAACATTTCGTTAACGCCGTAGTTACCAATCAGAGGATAGGTCATAACTACAACCTGACCGCAGAAGGTGGGGTCGGTTAAAGCTTCCTGATAACCGACAACACCAGTAGTGAAGACAACCTCGCCTACAGCATCACGTCTGCCAAGCAATTCGCCCTCATAAACGCTGCCGTCTGCCAAAACTAATTTACCAGTATAATTTATCTTGTGCATACTACACCATCTCTCATCATAAATTTACCGTCTACAATAGTTGCAACTGCTTGACCCTTCAAATCCTTACCTTCGAAAGGAGTTACCTTACCGCGGGTATAGAAAGCGGAGCTGTCAACAGTCCATTCTTTATTCAAATCCATAATAGTGATATCTGCTACGGAACCTTCCTTCAAGGTACCACCCTTCAGGTTGAAGAGTTTTGCCGGTTCGCAGCTCATTTTGCTGATAATGGTATTCAGGTCGAATACATGCTTATGATACAGCTCGGTCAGCATTACACCCAAGGAAGTTTCCAGGCCGCAGAAGCCACAGGGAGCTTTTCTGAATTCCACATCCTTTTCTTCAGGAGCGTGGGGAGCATGGTCGGTAACAATTGCATCAACGGTACCGTCCAGAACAGCTTCACGCATTGCCTGAACGTGGTCCCAGCTGCGGAGTGGAGGAGATACACGGGTTGCAGGATTGTAGCTAGCACATGCTTCATCAGTCAAGGTTAAATGGTGTACAGTTACTTCGCAGGTAACGTTAGCACCTCTCTTTTTAGCTTGACGGATAATATCTACAGCACCCTTACTTGCTACGTGAGCAATATGTACATGAGCGCCGGTATATTCAGAAATAATGCAGTCACGAGCAACTGCGATATCCTCAGAAATAGCAGGGATACCTGGTACACCGATACGTGCGGAAACTGCCCCTTCATGCATATAGCCGTCAGAACCGATGGAGGGGTCAATAGCATGGCAAATCAAGGCTTTGTCGAAAGCAGTTACATATTTAGCTGCCAGAACAAAAACGCGGGGATTTTCTACGAAGAAGCCGTCATCGGAGAATGCCATAGCACCTCTAGCAGCCATATCACCCATTTCAGACAATTCATGACCATTTTCACCCTTGGTAATTGCACCAATTACTTCTACGTGAGCATAGCCTTCCTCAGCAGCACGTTTTTTGATACCGGATACTACGATGGAGGTATCAATTACCGGTTTGGTATTAGGCATGCAGGCAATAGTAGTTACACCACCATGAACAGCAGCCATGGTACCGCTAACCAGGTCTTCCTTAGCTTCCAGACCGGGTTCACGTAAATGAGTATGTACGTCAATCAGACCGGGAGTTACTACCAGACCGGTAGCATCATATACTTCGTCAGCTGCTTCATCGATATGTGCAGCCAAAGCTTTTATTTTACCATCCTCTACCAGGATGTCCATTACAGCGTCTAATTTTTGGCTCGGGTCCACTACCCTACCGTTTTTAATCAATGTTTTCAACGTATTTACCTCCAGTCAAGGTCAAAAGTAAAAGTGCCATACGGCAAGCTACACCATTTTGTACTTCGGTACGAATTGCAGCATTATCGCAGTAACCAACTTCCCAGGAAATTTCTAAGCCACGGTTCATCGGACCGGGATGGAGTACGGTTACATCAGGTTTAGCTAATTTCAAGCGATCTTCGTTCAAGCCGAAAATTCTTGCATATTCACGCGGAGAGGGGAACAGGCCGCTCTTTTGACGTTCCAGCTGAATACGCAATACGTCGATAACATCGGCACCTTCAATAGCGTCTTCAATACGTTTATGTACCTTAACACCCAATGCTTCAATGTCATGAGGAATGAGAGTCATCGGACCAGCAAGATGAACCTCTGCACCCATTTTAGTCCAGGCAGCAATATTGGTGCGGGCAACACGGCTGTACAGGATATCACCTAAGATAGCCATTTTCAAGCCTTTCAAATCCTTGCCCTGCTCACGCAGAGTAAACATATCCAAGAAGCCTTGGGAAGGATGCGCATGGGCACCATCACCTGCGTTGATGATAACGGGGTCAGCAACCTGTGCGGCATATACAGCAGCACCTTCAATAGGATGGCGCATAACGATGGCGTCACAAGCCATGGATTGAACAGTCAAAATAGTATCACGAAGGCATTCGCCCTTTACTACACTGGAATTGCTGGTAGTAATATTAACTACATCTGCACCCAGATATTTGCCTGCCAGCTCAAAAGAAGTACGGGTACGAGTACTGGGTTCATAGAAAAGGTTGATAATGGATTTACCCTTTAAAAAATCCACCTTTTTCATACCACTCTTCATAATTTTTTTCATTTGCTTAGCAGTTTTCAGAACGAGTTCAATCTCTTCTACGCTAAGGCTTTCAATGTCGAGGATATCTCTGCCAAGCAGGGATACGTTTGCATTAGCCATCTACTCTACCTCCTAAATATATTACAAATAATAAAATAAAAAGCCTTCTCCACCCCCATGAGGGTACAAGAAGGCCTTAGTTACGCTAAAAGTCTACCTTGAAGTCTCACGGGACTAATTTAAAGGTACAAATTTTATACATATATTTTAACACCTGTTTGTAGCCTACGTCAAATAAATCTCGCAAAAAAACAAGAGCTTTCTCCGCCTATTTTGATTTTTTTTTACAAGTCCCCCAGACACAGAAAGACCAGTGTACAAATCTCTCCCTAATTATATAGCAGTACCAGCGGCGACGAAAACTAATTAGAAATCTCCTCAGAAATATAGTATAATTTGGATATTAACGACATGTACACGAGGTAGACTATGCGCAATCAGATTGTAGATAATTTAAGAGGTCTCTGCCTTTTAGGCGTGGTGGCCATTCACGTCGGCTCCCTAGCTCTAGAGCCCAATAATTTCGTTTTATATGCATTATTAGAAATTCTTTCCCGCTATAGCGTCCCCAGCTTTTTCTTTATCTCCGGCTACGGACTCTTTTGCGGTCTGGGTAAATATACCAGCTATACCAGCTTTTTGAAGAAACGCCTGCAAAGCGCAGGCCTTCCCTATGTCAGCTGGTCCCTGTTCTACCTATTGTATTTCTGGTGTATTCTACCACCTGGCTATATTAGCTGGGAGCCCCTCCACGTGGCCTACGTACTCTTCTTTGGTCTAGCCTGCTACCATCTGTATTTTATGGTCATTCTGCTATGGTTCTATCTCTTCTTTCCCCTATGGCGTCGGCTATTGCAGATGCTGGAAGGAGTAGGCTTAGGCGTGGGACTGGTAGCCCTTTTCCTCTTTCAGCTGGCCTTTAATTACTGGACCACCCATCCCGGCGTAAATATCAGCAGCTGGTCCCCCCTCTGGCAAAATTTCTTCAACTATAGACTTAATTATCTGCCCTTTCACTATATCTTTATTTTCATGCTGGGCGCTGTGGCGGCAGTACGCCACGAGCAATGGCTCAGCTTCCTGAAAAAGTATTTTACCGGCATCAGTATTTTTTACGTAGCCTCCACCATCTATATTTTAGGCAGTGCCTACTACGCCTTTCATTATCGGAGCTACAGCCTGTTGGACTTGGCCAATACCTACCATCAGCTCAGCCCCCAGGGCTTATGCTACACCCTGGGCAGCATCCTCTTCTTCTGTGCTGCTCTGCCCAGGCTAAAGGAAAGCAGCTATCTTAATAAAGCCATTGTCCTCCTTTCCAGCTACTCCATGCTCATCTACTTCGTTCATCCCCTGCTATTGGAATGGATGACCTCCTTCTATGTGAAATTTGGTATCGTTATGACTGTCAAAAAGGTCAGTCTTTCCTATTTTATTCTGCTGATAGGCTCCCTACTTTTTAGTATGTTCTTAAATCGGCTATTCCAAAAATGTAGCTGGCTAAGCCTGGCCTTTACGGGCAGAAAATAAATATTCATCCACCCACAAGGACTATCCCCTATGTACTCATGAGGAGGATAGTCCTTATTTTTATGTCCTTAAACTACTATAAAAGAAGATTATATTGAGTTCCTATCTACATTATGCTAAAATTATAATAAAAAGAAAATTATATTTACAGTAAATATACTTCTATTCTTTTTACTTGATTATATTCTATTCAGTCCAAGTAAATATCTTTTTTATAGATATAATTATGAGAAGACGCCATAAAACTATTTTGGGGATGAAAAGATGAAAAAGATTGCTTTTATTGATACAGAGGTTGGTATAGCAGACCAAAAAATACATGATATTGGTGGTGTAAAAGGTGATAATACTATTTTCCATGCTGCAGATATCCACGCTTTGAAGGACTTTTTAGCAGATGTAGACTATGTCTGTGGTCATAATTTAATACATCATGATCTGGTATATCTGGAAAAAGCCTGGAACAGTAGGCTTTCCCTCCAGGTAATCGATACTCTCTATCTTTCTCCCCTTCTTTTTCCTAAGCGTCCCTACCATCATTTATTAAAGGACGATAAGCTTCAGGTAGAGGAGCTGAACAATCCAGTTAACGACTCGGTTAAGGCTAAAGCCTTATTCGCCGACGAGGTAACGGCCTTTAATGAACTAAGTGACCAAATACAAGAAATTTTTTATCGTCTTTTACATGATCAGGAAGAATTCGCAGGTTTTTTCCAATATCTAGACTATAAGCCCGTACATAAAAGTTTTTTTAGCCTTTTACACCGTGAAACTCCAAAAGATTCCCTCCACCAGCTGATAGTGCTTATCCGCGCGGCCTTTCAGGAGTTTATATGTCACAATGCAGATATAGTAGCCTTTATTGAACATAAGCCTGTGGAGCTTGCCTATGCTCTTTCCTTACTCCAAACTGGTGCTAGTTATTCCACTACACCTCCCTGGCTACTCCATAAGTATCCAGATATAGAAAATATTATCCAACTACTTTGCAATCACCCATGTACCCAGGGTTGCCCCTATTGCCAAGAAAAATTAAATATTCATAAGGCCTTACAAAACTATTTCGGCTACGACCAGTTCCGTACCTATAACGGAGAGCCCTTACAAGAAAGAGCTGCTCAGGCTTCCGTTAACGGTGAATCACTTTTAGCAGTTTTCCCTACAGGTGGTGGTAAGTCTCTCACCTTCCAATTACCCGCCCTCATGGCCGGTGATAATGCCCATGGCTTAACTATTGTTATCTCTCCCCTGCAATCCTTGATGAAGGATCAGGTGGATAATTTAACAGAGCAGGGTATTACCTCCGCTGTAACCATTAACGGCCTACTTAGTCCTGTAGAAAGAGCAGATAGTATTCGCATGGTCCAGGATGGATCTGCCAGTCTCCTCTATATTTCCCCGGAGATGCTCCGCTCTAAAACCATTGAGCGCCTACTCTTCTCTCGCAATATTATCCGTCTAGTAGTAGATGAAGCCCACTGCTTCTCTGCTTGGGGTCAGGACTTTCGCGTGGACTACATCTATATAGGTGACTTTATACGTGAGTTTCAGGAAAAAAAGCATTGTTCGCCCATTCCTATCTCCTGTTTTACTGCAACAGCAAAGCCCAAGGTTATTGCCGATATTTGTGACTATTTTAAGGCTAAGCTCAATTTAGATTTAAAAATTTTTGCAGCTAAGACTACTCGCGAAAATTTAACCTATAAAGTTATCTTCCAAGAAAATGATAAAGAAAAATATATCACCCTACGTAGTTTAATTGAACAATATAACTGTCCCACCATAGTCTATGTTTCTCGTACTAAGAAAACATGGGCTTTAGCAGAGCAGCTAACCAGTGATGGCTTTCCAGCCTTGCCCTTTAACGGACAGATGGAGTCTGCTGATAAAATTACTAACCAGGAAACCTTTATGGAAGGCAGGGTCAAGGTTATCGTAGCTACTTCTGCCTTTGGTATGGGCGTGGACAAGAAGGATATTCGTCTTATCGTCCATTATGATATATCCGATTCCCTAGAAAACTATATGCAGGAATCTGGTCGTGCAGGACGCGATCCTTCTTTAGAAGCAAATTGCTTTGTTCTTTTTAACGATCAAGATTTAGATAAGCATTTCCTGCTCCAAAATCAAACCAAGCTCACTATGAGTGAAATACAACAGATTTGGCGTGGTATTAAGCAGTTGACTAAAGAACGAGCTCAAATTTGTTGTTCTTCCCTGGAGTTGGCTCGTGCTGCTGGCTGGGACGATAGCATAAGGGATATTGAAACCAGAGTTAAAACAGCTGTTGCGGCCCTAGAGCAGGCTGGCTATGTAAAACGTGGTCAGAATGTTCCTCGTATTTATGCGACTAGCATCTGCGTAGAAAACATGATTCAAGCCAGTGAGCTAATTGATAAATCTAATAAATTTGATGCCTCTCAAAAACTAACGGCAAAGAGAATTATTAAATCCCTGATTTCCAGTCGAAGCACTACTAAAGGTCCGCGAGAGGATGCAGAAAGTCGCGTGGATTATTTAGGTGATATTCTAGGTATTCCCAAACCAGAGGTTATTGACAGCATTAACACCATGAGAGAAATAAATCTATTGGAAGATAGTCAAGATATGTGTGCCTATCTCACTCAGAGTGATAAGGAAAAAAGAACGGACATTATTTTGAACCAGTTTGCCAAACTAGAAAACTTTCTCCTACAAAATTTTCAAGAACAGGAATTTAGCTGGACGCTCAAGGTAGTCAATGAAAGTGCTAGCGCTGCCGATATTCCCAGGACTAGCGTCAAAAATATCAGCACCTTACTATATTTTCTCACCATAAAAAACTATATTCGTAAGCAGGACAATAAGGCTAGCACTTCCGTCCTTATCCAGCCACTCTTAACTAAAGATGCTATGCTGGCTAAGCATTACAAAAGAATTTCCATCTGCCGCTTTATTATTAAGGAACTCTATCAAAGGGCAGCGCAACAGGGAATTCAACAAAACGATCATCAGGCTGTAACCTTCTCCCTAGTTGGCCTTTGTCGTGACTATCGTAAAGCCTTTCCCCAAGAAGATGTCTATCTCCAAGATGTGAAGGATGCTCTCCTTTATCTGAATAAAATCAATGCTATGAAATTAGAAGGCGGCTTCCTAGTTGTCTATAATGGTATGGAAATCCACCGTCTAATTTTAGATAACCGTATCCTCTATAAAAAAGAAGATTATGCTACTTTGAATCAATTTTATCAACAAAAAATCCAGCAAATCCATATTGTCGGTGAATTTGCTAATATGATGGTGCGTAATTATGGAGAGGCTCTCCAATTCGTCAGTGATTATTTTCGGATGAACTATAAAAAATTCATAAAAAAATATTTTAAAAACGGACGACAACAGGAGATAAATCGTAATATTACCAAGAAAAAATATCAGGAACTTTTCGGTACACTTTCGCCCACTCAAGCTGCCATTATCAATGACCATAGTTCACAATATATTCCTGTCGTCGCAGGCCCTGGCAGTGGTAAAACCAGAGTTTTAGTCCATAAGCTGGCCGCACTTTTACTTTTAGAAGATGTAAAGCACGAGCAATTACTCATGCTAACTTTCTCCCGTGCAGCAGCTACCGAGTTCAAAATGCGTCTCTTAGAATTAGTGGGCAACGCCGTTAATTTCGTGGAAATCAAAACTTTCCATTCCTATTGCTTTGACCTTTTAGGCAAAGTAGGCGATTTAGATAAGGTTCAGAATGTGGTTCACGATGCTACTGAGATGATTAATAATGGCGAGGTGGAACCCAGCAAAATTGCCAAGAGCGTTTTAGTTATTGATGAAGCACAGGACATGGATGAAAACGAATATAATCTCATTAAAGCCTTAATCAACGCTAACGATGAAATGCGTATTATCGCGGTCGGTGATGATGACCAGAATATTTACGAATTCCGTGGTTCTGATTCTAAATATCTGAGTTCCTTTGCCAAGGATTTTGGTGGAAAGCTTTACCAATTAAATGACAATTACCGCAGTAAGGAAAATATTGTCCAACTCTCAAACGCCTTTATTAAGCCACTACCTAATCGCTTAAAAACCGAGCCCATTGTGGCCGTGCAAAAAGAACCTGGCAAGGTCCAGCTTATTAAGCACCAGGGCAAGAATTTTGAAGAAGCTATTCTAAAACAGCTTCAGGAACAGCCCTTCCATGGATCTACCTGTATTCTCACTAATACTAATCAAGAAGCCTTACGCATTATGAGCTTACTATTAAAACATCAGATAGCAGCTAAGCTGATTCAATCTCTCAAGACACTTAAACTCTACAATCTAGTGGAAATTCGATTACTCCTAGGCTATCTCAAACAGAGTTCCAATGGTCCTGTCATCACAGACCAGCAATTGGACGAAGCAGTGCAGAAGCTCACTGTCAAGTATAAGGGCAGCGAATGCTTGGAAAATTGCTTAAACCTAGTACATGAATATCGTACTGTAAATAATCAAAAATTTTTGACAGACTTAGAACAATTTATCCATGAATCCAACTACGAAGATTTTTATACCCATGAGCAGAACACCATTTACGTTTCCACCATTCATAAATCTAAGGGACGTGAATTTGACCGTGTCTTCATCTTCTTGAATAATGAATCTCTAAGCGACCCCAAAAATAGGCGTAAGCTTTATGTAGGTATAACTCGTGCTAAAAGCGAGCTCTATATTCATTACAATAATACTCTCTTCGATGATGTACAGCTTCCTAATGTGGAGAATATTGTAGATAACAAGCAGTATCCTGAACCCAAGGAACTCTTTCTCCAACTTTCTCACAAACAAGTTAACCTGGGTAGCTTTCTTGCCCATAAAATGGATATTTTTAAATTGCGTAGCGGCAATCCTCTAACCATTATTGACTCTAAAATCATGGCTAACATTGAGGGTCGCTCTAGCTGTGTAGGTTTACTGTCCAAAGAATTTATGCAGGAGCTAGCCAAATATCAGCAATATGGATATCGAATTAATCGCGCCTCCATTAACTTTATTCTAGCGTGGATGGACAAGAAGAAAGAACAGGAAGCCGCAATCATTTTACCCAATATTTACTTAATAAAACAATAGTATTATTTTTAGGAGATGATTTTATGAAAAAGAGCTTAGTGTTTTTTTGTCTTTTGATATGTCTCTATGGTTTGAGCTCCACTACTTGTAATGCAGAGGTCAATTCCAATGAGTTGTTACAAGCCAATGGTACCTGTATTGATCCTTTGCCCTGTGCTGATGCTAAATACATTCTCTACCCTACCCGCAATATGTATACCTATTTGAGGTTAGATAGTTCCACCGGTGCCATAGAATTATATCAATGGTCCTTTGAAGACAATCGAAGCTTTCACTATGAAGCATTTACTTCATGTCTTTCATTTGATGAGGTTCCCAAAATAGGGCGCTTTCAATTAATTCCCACTAGTAATATCTACGTTTTCATGAGATTAGACCGTATAACAGGCTATGTAGATTTTATAGAATGGGAAACGTGTTATACAGGCTACATGTCCAAGACCCATAAAGACTCCATAGTTGAAGACTAATTTATTATAAAAAGCTACAAGCACAAAAAAGCAGGCTACCCACCAGGTAGCCTGCTTTTCTTATGCATAGCAATATTAACGATTAAAAATTTTATGAATGGAACCTGCAATAGCCGCCGCACCCACACATTTCACAATATCCAGAGGAATAAAGGGCAGTACGCCAGTCAAAAAGGCCTTTTGGGCATCCATACCGGTCAAGAGCATCAGCTGCGCCATACCCATCACATAAATAATGGGTACGCCGATCAAAAGTCCTACCAGCACATAGCGCTTAAAATTATAACCACTGCCTCTCAGGTAAGCCATAACGGTTACAGCTACCATAAAACCAATAATGTAACCACCAGTGGGTCCTAAAATTTTGCCCGGTCCACTAGTACCGCCTGTAAAAACTGGTACACCGGCCATGCCCAACAGAATATATACCAACATGGACATAAAGGCCTGCTTGGGTGTTAACAGATAACCGATCAGGTTAACGATAAAGGGCTGCATAGCAATAGGTGACAGGGAAAAAGGTAGTGGAATAATTATATAAGCAGAAATACAGTTCATAGCGACCAAAAGCGCTACCTTAGTCATTTCTGTGGCTTTACTAACAGGACGTTGCTTCATCTTTACACCAGCTTTACTCAAAACTTTTATGTTTATTATAGAACATAAAGCCAGTTTTAGTCAACTTAATTTTATTTACAAGTTAACATAATCTTTTACAAAACAAGTACATAGGTAGCCACACCCAAGAGCAGTAAGCCTAAAAAATTATAAAAGGCAAACATTTTCAGATAAGCCTTATTTTGTGCCGGATGCTCTCCCACAAACAGCTTATAGGAAATAACACTGGCCATGGAAGCGATTAAAGTCCCCAGGCCACCAATATTCACACCCAGAAGAAGGGCATCCCCTTCTTCTGTCATACCGGCCAACAGCATGGCTGCTGGAACATTGCTGATAAATTGGCTGCTAATAAGTGCCGCCACATAAGCTCCCGTAGCCGTACCCAAAATTGATTCCTGTAGCAGTCTTACCCAACTGGTATGACTAATATTAGCAATAAAAACAAAGAAGCCCATAAAAGTCACCAGCAGCGAATAATCCACCTGCCGGAAAAGCTTACGCTGCAGGCACAGAATTACACCACAGGTAAGGGCCAGGGCCAAGTATTTATCCACCAGATGGAGTACCGCTCCGATATTCAACAGTAAAAGCCCACCATAGACCAAGACCTGCTGCCGCCGTGGCTTTGCCAAGCTAGGCAGTGCCAGACGTAGAGACTTGTTTCTCCGCTGGTCGATAAGCACTAGAAGATATATGGCTGCCAAAAGCGTAGGAACGGAAAGCAGATGGAAGAAATGCTCCGGGGTATAGCCATAATGAGCGTAGAGAAATAAATTTTGAGGATTACCCATGGGAGTAAACATACTACCTAAATTAGCGGCTAGAGTTTGGATAATAACTACCTGGGGCATATCCATCCTTAGCTTTTTACCAATAATCAGGGTTAGAGGAACAAAGGTCAGTAAAGCCACATCATTTGTCACTAACATGGAAGCGCCAAAGGTAAGTACCACCAGAGCCAGCACCAGCTGCTTTTGGCTGGTACAGCTATTTACCAGCTGCAACGCTATATAATCCAAAAATTTAATACTTTTTAGACCTGCCACCACCAGCATGAGTGAGAGTAAAACACTCAACACACCCCAATCTATATCCTTCCAGCTGGGCAGTCGAAAAAAAGATGATGCGCAGCCTAGAAAAAGAGCTACGCATAATACAGCCTCCCTTGCCAGGAAGGCCTTTATCTGTGCAATTTTCATTATAATCCTTCCACTCCCCTACCAGTTATCCTTGCTGGCTGTAAAGCCTAGTGCTACTACCCGGTCAGCTCCTGCTGCCTTCAGGGTTTGTGCAGCCTCCTCCATGGTACTGCCGCTGGTATAAATATCATCACAAAGAAGAATTTTTCTACCGACAACGTCCGCCTGCACCCGAAAGCAGCCGGCCACCTCCTCCCGCCGCAGTTGGGGGTCCAGTTCAAAAAGCGGCAATGTTCTGCGCACTCTCGTTAAAAGCTCCGGCCGCCATTGTGCGGGAGCCAGAGCCACAAATATTTCCTGGGGAATATCAAAGCCACGCTGCCTACGCCGCTCCGGTGAGGTGGGAATACAGCTGACATAATCATAGTGCCGTTCCTGACCGGCAAAATATTCCTGCCAGGCCCAGATTACCTCCTCTCGTAAAAGCGGTAGGAGACCAGCCTGCTTGGCAAATTTTATTTCCTGCAACAGCCGTTGCAACTGATTCTGATATTTATATAAAAGAATAATTCCATCCACGGACTCCTTCTCCGGCAGCTTCCTAGCTAATAAAAAGCTTTGGCGTCAGCTGGCGCAAAAGCACCCCTCTTCAATTATCCGCCTACAGACGGCGCAACGTCTGGGGAAGAAAATCTCCCCCAACAGCCTGGCCTCATACCCTAGAGCTAGGCGTAACTGCTGCAGCTTAGCCGATATCCTCACAAAACATCACTACTTTCCTGTAAACGCTCAGCCAGCAGGGAGTAACGACGACGAGTTTTATCATTGGTTACCGCTGTATAAACGGAAGCCTTGGTACCTACCACCAAAACCTGCTGCTTAGCTCTGGTAACGGCCGTATAAAGCAAATTCCGCTGAAGCATTATATAATGGCTAGGCACCATGAGCAGGATGACGATGGGATACTCACTCCCCTGGGATTTATGCACGCTCATGGCGTAGGCTAACTGCAGCTCCTCTAACTCACCCTGAGTATAGCTGACCAGGTCGCCCTCCATCCGCTCCGGATAGGCAACCACTGCCGTCTTACCTTCAAGCCGGACGACGCGCCCGATATCACCATTAAAGACCTCTTTTTCATAATTATTACGAATCTGCATAACCTTATCACCCACTCTGAGGACATTGCCGGGAATATTTACCTCCAGCTTACCCGGTGCAGGTGGATTAAGATACTGCTGTAGCAGCTTATTTAAATTCTGTACGCCACAGGGGCTTTTATGCATGGGTGTCAAAACCTGTACACTGCGCCAATCACTTGCCTGGCTTAAAGCCGCATAGGTTTGTGCCACATAATCAGCAGCAGCATTTTCATTGGTAAATTCTACCAGCTTAAACTCATTATCCTCAGTAAATTCCGGCATCTGCCCATGATTAATTTTATGAGCATTACGGACAATGGGGCTAACCTCTGCCTGGCGGAAAACATTTTCCAGACGGACAACGGGCATCTTCTGGCTACGGATAATATCCTTCAGCACGGAGCCTGCCCCCACCGAAGGCAGTTGGTCCACGTCTCCTACTAGAATCAGACGACAGCCGCCAGGTACGGCCTGCAATAAATGATACATCAGGGTAATATCCAGCATGGAGGCTTCATCAATAATAATCGCTTCTGCATCCAGAGGCTCACTGGCGTTCTTGCCAAAATTAAAACCGCCGGTCTGAGGCTGGTACTCTAAAAGACGATGGACGGTAGAGGCAGGATGACCAGCAGATTCTGCCAAACGCCTTGCCGCACGTCCAGTAGGTGCTGCCAAAAGAATACGGCAGCCTGCTTTTTCCAACACGTTCAAAATCCCCTTAACAACAGTGGTCTTACCTGTACCAGGGCCACCGGTTAACACAAAAATACCATATTCAAGAGAAGCGTAGACCGCCTCTTTCTGTTCCTTCGCCAGCGTGATTCCCGCCTGGTCCTCCCATTGGCGGATAACCCGATCTGCATTAACCCTGGTAATAGGCTTAGCCTGATCTCTAAGAGCAAGCAGGCTTTTACAGGTTCCCACCTCTGCCCGGTACAGATATTCGGGATAAATCAGGCGCATGCTGCTAATCTCTTCCGTCCGTAGTAAATCCGCCTCCAGCAGCTTATTGAAAGCCTCCTGGATCAGACTGCTATCCACCACTAGCGCACGCCCAGCCTCCTTAACTAAAAGCTCCTCCGGTACACAGGTATGTCCTGCCAGGGAAGCTTGTGTCAGAGCATAGGCTAGACCTGCCTTTAAACGCTGTTCGCAATCCCGTTCCATGCCCATAGCTAAAGCAATTCTGTCCGCCGTCTTAAAACCGATGCCACTAATTTCGTTAGCCAGGCTGTAGGGATTCTCCTTAATTCTGGTAATAGCCGTACTGCCATAGGTGGCTTGCAGCTTAGTAGCATATCCGCCACTAACCCCATAGGATTCCAAAAAGAGCATCAGCTCCCGCATCTCGGAAAGCTGGGCATAGGCCTCTCCCATTTCCGCCGCCTTCTTCAAGCTAATTCCCTTTACCTTGACCAAACGCTCCGGCTGCTTTCCTAACACCTCCAGGGTATCCTCACCAAAGCATTCGACGATTCTTCCAGCCAAGACCGGACCGATACCCTTAACAGCACCTGAAGCCAGAAAACGCTCAATACCAGCAGTTGACGTAGGAGGCACCACCCTGCAGACTGCCGCATCAAACTGTCTGCCAAAGCGAGGATGCTCCAGCCAGCGTCCCTCTAGGACCACACTTTCGCCTAAATAGGGCGCCTGGGCATGGTAAACAACGGCCACACAGCCTTCCTGCTTACTATTCACTCTCATAACACAGAACATACCATCGTCACTTTGGAAAACGATATCCTCGATTATTCCCTGCAGCTCCTCCATGGTGCCACTCCCTTCATTAAACAAATGTTCTCTGTTATTATAACATGAAAGACCTTAAAAAGAAACTTTCCTACTTTGACAAAAAGCAAGAATTTAGCTATAATTAAATGTACTTTAGAAATGGGAGTGTCATTGTGAATAAGAAAAAATACACCGGCAAATTAATTGCCATTGATATGTACAACTGCTATGCTGTAACCATTGCTGATATCGCTGCTACTGAAAAAGCGCTCGTGGATGGCTGTGCGAAATACGGCATGCAGCTTTGTGAGGTAGTTCATCATAAAGAAGAGGACCAGGAAGAATATTGTCTCTTCGCAATCTGTAAACAGGGTCATGTTACCCTACATATCTATCCTGAAATCGGCTTTGTTGCTACTGATATCTTCAGCTGCTATCCCGAAGCAGACCCCGCAGGTATGTCCCGCTGTGTAAGAGATTATTTTGATGCGGATAAAGCTAAAATTACACTTTTGGACCGTGGTGATTTTGGTAGTGAAAATGACATGAAACCCCACCACCACAATAACACCAGGCTTATTCGTCGTACACAGAACCTTGGCGGCAAGCTGAAAAAAATTATGTTAAAGCCTCGTTCTATTTAAACCAGAAGCTGCCTCAAGGCAGCTTTTTTTGTAATATCCAGGAGGTATTGATACTATGAAATATATTTTTTGGGATATTGATGGTACACTGCTCCTAACTGGTGGTGCAGGAATCGCCTCTTTAACCAAAGTAATTAAGGAACATTATTTTCTCAAGGATTTTAAATTTCAAAAGTCCCTGGCTGGTCGGACGGATTCAGAAATCATCAAAGAAGCCGTCCTTCAGATTAAGGGCCGCTTTCATGCTGCCGATACCGCCAATCTCCTGATTCGTTATCATCAGGAGCTGCCCAAACAGCTGAAGCTTTTCCCAGGCAGCCTGCTCTACAATGTACAGCCTACCCTGGAGTTTCTTCATAATCCCCAGTCAGGCTATACAAACTGCCTTTTGACCGGTAATACCAAGCTGGGTGCCAAGCTGAAATTAGCCCACTATGGTATTGACCAGTATTTTGATTTTGACCACAGTGCCTTCGGCGAGCTGAGTGAAAAACGTACAGAGCTGGCCAAAATTCTCTGGCAGCGCTTCTACATCCAAAATCCCCAGATTGATGCTCATGAGTTCATCTTTATCGGCGATACCCCCAATGATGTTCTCTGTGCACAGGCCATTGGTGCCAAAAGCATTGTCATTCTCAATGGCTCCAGCTACGACCGTTCCGCCTTTACTGAGCTTAAGCCTGAAACCATTATTGACCATCTTCCTGAAAATCCTCAGGATTTCCAGGGACTCTTAGACCGTTTATAAGGAGTAAAATATGAAAAAATTACTTTTATCCCTTTGCCTGCTGGCCCTTTCTTCAACCGCCCTAGCCTACAATGATGTCGACCTGGCAGCAGTCCAGGCAGGTCAGGATTGTATCCACGGCGACCTTTCGGGTGCAGACCTTTCCCATCTAGACCTAAGCGGGCGGGATTTTACCGGCACCAGCTTTCGTGAAGCCCGTTTATTCCAGACCAGGCTGGATGAAGCCAACCTGGTAGGAGCTAATTTCGCCCACGCCCAGCTCAATGAAGCCAGCCTCCGTAAGGCACAGCTTCAGGATGCCGATTTTTCCTTTGCTACTGCTAATAATGCTAACCTGGCCTTTGCCGATGTCAGCGGAGCCAACTTCTACCGGATACAGATGCGTGCCGCCAACCTGCTCCATGCTAATTTACAGGGTTTAAGAGCACAGGAGGCCTCCTTAGACAGCATTAAGGCTGACTATGCCGATTTTTCCCAGGCTAATTTGCCTTACAGCTGGCTTTATAACGCTTCTTTAAAGCATGCTTATTTTACAGGTACCAATTTTTATAAGGCTAACCTGCAAAGAGCAGACCTGACAGAAGCTCATCTTGAAAAAGCAAAAATGGGCAAGGTCAACCTACGTCATGCCAAATTAAATAATGCCTATCTAGACGGTGCTGATATCAATCACGCCGACCTGCGTTACGCAGATTTAACCTATACCCAATTCGGCACCGCTATTAAAAAGGGTGCCCTTTTCGACAAATAACCGTCCCTAAGCCAATAAAAAAACTCCGTATCAAGGATGTAAGCTTCATCCTGAGATACGGAGTTTTTTATTGCGAAAATCTAGTCCTTGAGACTAGCAATTGCCTGAGCCACGTCCTGAGCACCATAAACATAGGAACCAGCTACTAAAACGGTGGCACCAGCTGCCTTTACCAGAGGAGCGGTCTGGGCGTTAATGCCGCCATCTACCTGGATATCAACCTGCAAACCTCTTTCTTCAATCATCTGATGTAGGCGGGCAACCTTAGGCACCATGGATTCAATAAAGGATTGTCCTCCAAAGCCCGGATTGACAGTCATCAGCAGCACCATATCCACATAGGGTAAAATTTCCTCGACAGTGGTCAGGGAGGTAGCAGGGTTCAAAGCTACACCGGCCTTCATGCCCTCGGCTTTAATCTGCTGAATGCAGCGGTGCAAATGCTTGGTCGCCTCAACATGTACCACTATCTGATCCGCACCTGCGGCCTTAAAATCGCTGATATATTTTTCCGGGTTTTCTACCATCAGATGGCAATCGAAGAATAAATCGGTTACCTTACGGATTTTTTTTACAACCGGTGCGCCAAAGGTTAAATTAGGCACAAAAAAGCCATCCATTACATCAATATGTACCCAGTCAGCACCTGCTACTTCAATTTTTTTTATTTCGTCAGCTAAATAAGCAAAGTCAGCAGACAAAATGGAAGGAGCAATTTTTACCATAATTTTCTTCCCTCTTTCTCTTTCAATTCTTTTAATTCCTGTTTGATTGCCAGATAGCTCTCATAACGACTTTCCGCAATCCTACCTGCGGCCACTGCCTCCTTAACGCCACAAATCGGCTCATGGGTGTGGGTACAGGGGCTAAATTTACAACTCTGCTCGTAGGCAGCAAATTCCCTAAAGCATTGTAATAAATTCTTTTCCTCCATTCCCTCCAGCAGCAGATTACCAAAGCCGGGGGTATCTGCTATATAGCCCTCGTCAAAGGGAAGCAGCTGGGCATAACGGGTCGTATGCTTACCACGACCAATTTTTTCACTAACCTCACCGGTACGCAAGGCTACCTGGGAATCAATAGCATTAATAGTGGAAGATTTACCCACGCCTGAGGGTCCACCAAAAACGCAGATTTTCTTTCTAAGACGCTCCCGCAGCTCCTCAATGCCCTCATTTTTCAAGGCAGAAATGGCATGCACCTCGTAGCCGATGGGCTCATAGACATTTTTAATCCGTTCCACCAGACCGGCAGGTGCCAAATCACTTTTATTAATCACTAAAAGCGCCGGTATCCTGGCCAGCTCCGCCAAGGCTAGCAGCTTATCAGCCAGCAGAAAGCTGAAATCCGGTGAAACACTGGCAAAGGTTACTACCAGCAGGTCCACATTAGCCATGGTGGGACGCAGCAGAAAGTTCTTTCTAGGCAGAACCTTTTTAATCATGCCCTCTTCCTTAGCCCCCATCTCTAAGCTGACCAGATCACCTGTAGCCAGGGAAAAACGATTCTGCTTCATCTTGCCCTTTACCTTACAGGTATAAATAACCTCACCCACCTGGACATAATAATAGCCATTATAGTTTTTTAGTACACGACCCTGTAATTCACTCACAAAGCTTTCTCCTCTACTAATTTACCATCACAATAAATCTGCAGGGTGGCATTACCAGCAGGCTCAAGCTCCTGATGAATACGGGTACCTACCTTTTCGTAGCCGCTGTAAACAATACTTCTACCCTTATCATCTATTACATAAATCTGTACACGCTGGCGGCCGTCCTTACCCGGTACCACATAATCCACATATTTAGCCTGTTTTACATAGCCGCTGCCATCGGAAACAGTCAGTACCACCTTGTCGCCCTCACCAATTTTGGTATTGGCGTTGGGATTGGTAGCCATAACCACATCCTTCATGCTGGCAGAACGCACGTAGCGGATTTCCACCTCGAAGCCTTCCTTACGCAAAAGCTTGTCCGCATACTGTACTTTTTTACCAATCAGCTCCGGAACTTCCTTATCGCCCTCATTGATAACAACATCAATGCTGCTACCCTTAGGTGCCTTACTACCTGCCTGGGGATTTTGCGTTAAAACAGTACCGATATTAGCTTCTTTATCATATTTTTTGCTAACCTTACCCAGAGTAAAGCCGGCAGCTTGCAGCTGCTGCTCCAATTTTACCATGGACATGGCCTTGAAATCAGGTACCTCCACCAGTTCGGCTCCCTTGCTGATAATTAATACAACCTTGCTGCCCTCTCTACGCTTAGACTGGGGCTCCGGCTCCTGCGCCATTACAGTACCCGGTTTTTCCTTGTCTGCATAGCGCTCTTCCAGCTGAACCTCAAAATTACGGTCAGCTAAAATCTTTTGTGCCTCGACCACAGTCATTTTTAAAACATTGGGTACCTCTACTTCATTAGTAGTGCCGCCAAAAACAAAATTAGCCAAAGCGGAAACGACTACCACTACGGCAGTTACGATAATAATTATCTTGTTAAAATTATAATGTTTTTTCTTTGATCTCTCCATCATAGACTCTCCCTGAACAGCTTCCTCCTGCTCCTCAACTTCTGCTTTAGCACCATTACTACGCACGGGCTTCATAATCACCGTCATCTCATCATCCCCACAGGGACTAACCGGCTGTACGGCAGTCGTCGCTCTCTTCTGGGGATACCGTTCTCCGCTAAAGCCGAAAAGATTCGCCTTCAACGCTACCAGGTCCTTTAACAAAGCACCCGCATCCTCATAGCGCTCACTGGTCTTCTTAGCTAAAGCCTTGTCCAAAATAGCCTGCAGTCCCTCCGGTACTGTTTCCATGTACTGGCTCAGGGGCGGCACCTGTTTTTCCGTATGCATAATTGCCACAGCCACAGGCGTGTCCCCCTCAAATGGAACCTGACCAGTCAACATTTCAAAAAGTACTATGCCCAGAGAATAGACATCACTGCTGGCTGTAATTTTTTCGCCACTGGCCTGTTCCGGTGAAATATAATGGACTGAACCCATAACAGCCGAAGTATATACCATCGTCTGATTGCTGACCATTTTAGCAATGCCGAAATCAGCAATCTTAGGATGCATCTGTTTATCAATCAGGATATTCTGGGGTTTGATATCACAATGGACAATATTATGGCTATGGGCATGCTGAAGACCATCTGCCAACTGCACAGCTATCTCCAGAACAGTCTTAAGCGGCAGGCGACATTTTTTCAAAATCTCCTTTAAGGTTACCCCATCCACATATTCCATAACAATATATTGTTCATCATCCTCTGACACAACATCATAAATATTTATTATATTGGGATGAATCAGTCTGGCAGCAGATTTTGCTTCCCTTCGGAATTGTTCCAAAAGAGCCTGGTCAGAAACAAACTGCTCCCTTAACCGCTTGATGGCTACACTGCGATCTAAAAGCTTATCCTGTGCCAAATACACCTCAGCCATACCGCCAAAGCCAATGGGACGGATGATCTCATAGCGGTTATTTAATATTTTCTTGTCCACTATAACTTTCCTCCTTCTCCGTATCTTTAGCTAGTAGTATTAGGGAAATATTATCCAGACCACCGTTGGCCAGGGCCTGCTCCAATAAATTGTCAGCTGCCTGCTCAGGAGCAGCAGCCTTGAGAATTGCTTCTATTTCCTGATGCTTAATCATGTCAGTCAACCCGTCACTACAAAGTAATAAAATATCATCAGCCTCCAAAGCAAAGTGAATGATTTCTGCCTCTCCGGCCTCCTCCATACCTACAGCCTGAAGGAGCATATGTCTTTGCGGATGATTAAAGGCCTCCTGGTCCGTAATCTTACCCTGCTCCACTAGGCCTGCTACATAGGAATGGTCATGGGTAACCTGGCTCAAAACCTGATTACGGAAAAGATACAGACGACTGTCTCCCATATGACAGACATAGGCCGTCCGGTCTGAAGCCAAAAAGACAGCCGTCAGCGTCGTCCCCATCCCGGAAAAGTCCCTGTTCTGCTGAGCCATCCTACAAATATGCTCATTAGCCCTAAGCATGGCCTCTCGCAGAATCTGTTCCATGTCCCGTCTCTGCTCCTGCAGGAGTTCAAAAACAGCCACCTCAAAGGCTTTAATTGCTCCTCTGCTGGCTACCTCACCTGCTACACAGCCTCCCATACCATCAGCCACAGCAAAGAGCTGTGGCTGATGTATGAGCAGAGCATCCTCATTATTCTCTCTTACTAAACCCATGTGGGTCCTGCTGATAACTTTCATTTTATCACTTGCTTTCTTGCTCACGGACAAACTTAGCACGCAGCTGACCACAGGCGGCGTCTATATCCTTACCCATTTCCTTACGGACAGTCGCGTTAATTTTATTTTTCTGCAAAATCTTAACAAAGCGCTCCACCGCTGCCTTACTAGGACGCTCAAAGCCCTTTTCCGGCACCGGATTAGCAGGAATGAGATTAACCGTAGCGTGCTTAAAGCGCAGATAATTACTGAGCAGCTCCGCATCCTGTACGCTGTCATTCTTATCCCGCAACAGAATATATTCGTAGGTGACCTGACGACCACCGGCCTCGCTATAGCCCTCTGCCGCCTGGATAACATCTACGAAATTAAAGCTTTTATTCACAGGCATCAGCTCCGTACGCAGCTCCTGCCGTACCGCATGGAGGGAAATAGCTAAATTAACCGGCTTACCATCTGCCTGTAATTTTTTTATACCAGGAATAATTCCACAGGTAGAAATAGTCATATTACGATAGCTCATAAAACTGGTGCTTTCCAGATGAAGGAAATCCAAAGCATCCATAACAGGACGGAAGTTAAGCATGGGCTCACCACTGCCCATAACTACCACACGGCTGACCATAGCATTCTCACCACGCAGGCGTTCATTAAAAAGGTATACCTGTACCAGGATTTCTGCTCTAGTTAAATTACGGATACAGCCATTAAGACCACTGGCACAGAAGGCACATCCCATGGCACAGCCTACCTGGCTGGACACGCATACGCTATAACCATAATCGTGGTGCATAAGCACTGTTTCCACAGAATTACCATCCGGGAAGGCAAGCAACAGCTTGCTGGTGACCCCATCCTGGGAATTCTGCTCCCGCAAAATTTTTACCTCACGGGGTAACAGGGCAAAATGCTCCTCCAGGAGGGCAATATCAGCCTTACTTAAATTATGCATACCTGCAAAGTCAAATACTGATTTTTGATAGAGCCATTGAAAAACCTGCTTGGCACGGAACTTCTTCAAGCCCAGGCTGACAAATTTATCCTCCAGCTCGGCCAGAGTTAATCCAAAAATATCTTCCTTCATAAGTTATCCCTATCTATTTTCTACGTTGTAATTTACAAATATAAAAGCCGTCAATACCATCTACCTGAGGTAAGAGCTGCAGCTCCTCCACTCTATCTCCAGTCAGAGGATGCTCAAAGCCGACATACTCCCATTCAGGATGACGTGCTAAAAATTCTGCTACTACATAATGATTTTCAGCCTGTTCAATGGTACAGGTACTATATACAAGTGTACCGTCCTGTTTTACATAGCGGGCCGCATTTTCCAGAATCGACAGCTGCAGGAGTGGGAAAATTTTTAAATCCTGACGCTGCCTACGCCAACGGGTTTCAGCACGACGCCGCAACACTCCCAGGCCGGAGCAGGGCGCATCCACCAGGACCCGGTCTGCCAGGCCCTCCCATTTTTCTACAAACTGAGTAGCATCCTGCAGATATGTCTTAATAATGGAAATTCCCAAGCGCTGAGCATTTTCCTCAATCAGCTTCAGCTTATGCTCATGCACGTCCCCCGCATAGATTATTCCCCGATTTCCCATCTTCTGGGCCAAATGGGTAGTTTTACCACCGGGAGCACTACACATATCAATCACTGTTTCTCCGGGCTGGGGCGCCAAAACAGAGGCCACCAGCATGGAGCTTTCATCCTGCACGTAAAATTTATTCTGTAATTTACTAAACATCTGACCCATGCCAGGTAAATGTCTACAGACAATACCATCCTCACTCCAACGGGAATAGCCGGCCTCAGCACCTAAAGCTACCAGCTGCTGTAAAAGCTCTTCCCTCGTAATAACCAGGGTATTAGTTCTCAGACAGACCGCTGCGGGACGATTATTAAAGTCACATAGGGCCTCCGTAGCTTCTCTACCATAATTTTTTAACCATTTTTTTACCAACCAGCGGGGATGGTAATAGGCCAAGGACAAATAATCAGCTGTTGCCTGCTCAGCATCAGGAAAGCAGAGCTGGTCCCGCTTACGCAGGAAGCCGCGCAAAACCCCATTTACAAATTTAGCCGTACCCTCGTGGCTAAACTGACGAGCCAGTTTAACTGCCTCATTGCAGGCCGCGGAAGCCGGTATCTTATCCATATAGAGCAACTGGTAGAGACTAATGCGCAAAATGTTAAGCACAAAGGCATCAATCTTAGCCAGGGGGCGTGTCACACACTGAGCCAAATACCAGTCCAGAGTACCCACAGCCTTTATCGTCCCATAAACAAATTCTGTTAACAGGCGACGCTCCATATCATTCAAATTATGAGCACGCAAATATTTATTCACAGCGATATTAGCGTAGGCACCATCCTCCAGAACCTGCACTACTACCTCCACTGCGCCATAGCGGGCAGTAACTACCTCTTTATTCGTCTTTACCATTAGTTTCCTCTTTTTTATCTAGGAAGGCTAAAATAGCAGCTTCCAATTTATGTATATCAACACGAGTATTAAAACAAGGGCCAAAGGGTCTTTCGTTAAAGACACCCAAAACCGGCAGGGGAAATACATCCTGGATGCCACTGGTCAAATCGCGCTCGCAGGCCACGGCCACAATAGCCTTCGGTCTAGCCTGCACTACCATCTGCCGGGCCAGGGTACCACCAGTTGCCACTACCATTTTACAGCCATACTTATGCGCCAGTCCCAGCATCGTACCTACGCTACAACGGCCACATTGATGGCAATTTTCTACATTACGGGTAATTTTATAAACACAGGTATCCAGCTGGATGCAGTGAGGCGTCAGAATGAGGATTCTATCCGCAGGCACCCGCACACGATGCTGTAAAACCAGATTATTATTTACTTCAATAAAGGATTGCTCAATCTTAGACTTAGGTATATTGAAAAGGCGACCAAACATGGTGGCTAGGGGAAAAAGTATATTAATAGCCTTCCAGGCCCAAAAATACAAAAGCTTTAACAGGGGTACACCCAATAAAGCCATTAAAATTCCCAGGAAACCAATTAATAAACCTAAAATAATACAAACCCCTACCGCACCTACAATGTAGGGCAGCCAGGCATGAATCTGTGCCAAGCCTGGAACCGTTACCTTCCACACTATATATACCATCAAGGAACCAAAGATGGCACTAATCAAGGTCAAGGCCATAAAAATCCTTTTTTTAGGTTTAAAGGTCATTTCACCCATCTTATCTATTTCTACTCCTTACCCAACACATCGTTAAGCTGTAGGCCACGTCCATTTAAGAATACCTGTGCCGGCATTTTCTTCTTAGAAGCCGGCTGTACCTCGGTAATCTCCAAGGTACCTTCACCACAAGCTACCCAAAAGCTATGCTTGGTAACAGCAAAAACCGTACCTGGCGCAGCACTACTTACCTTAGTGCTGACCAAAGTGGACCAGATCTTCATGGTCTTACCATCGGGCAGGGTCGTAAAAGCACCGGGCGCAGGATTAAAGCCACGTACCAGATCATGTATTTCCTGAGCAGATTTACACCAGTTAATTTTTTCCATGCTTCTCTGCAGCAGGGTTGCATAGGTTGCCTCAGCCTCCGACTGCGGAACAGCCTGAAGAGTACCGGCCTCAAGCTGCGGTATCACCTCTACCAGAAGCTCCGCACCCTTGGCGCATAATTCATCGTGAAGCTCGCCCATGGTCATATTTTCTCCGATGGGTACTACAACCTTCTGGAGCATAGCACCTGTATCCATGCCGATATCCATCTGCATAATCGTAACGCCGGATTCCTTTTCCCCCTTTAAAATAGCGTAGTGAATGGGTGCAGCTCCCCTGTACCTAGGTAACAGGGAGGCATGGACATTAATACAGCCAAATTTAGGCAGGTCCAGGATTTCCTTGGACAGAAACTGACCAAAGGCTGCTACAACAATCAAATCCGGGCGCAGGCCACGCAAAATTTCTACAAATTCCGGAGTTTTTACCTTTTGAGGCTGATACACATCATAACCTTGACTAAGAGCATATTCCTTTACCGGTGTCATCAGCAGCTGATGTCCACGTCCTTTGGGACGGTCCGGCTGGGTAACAACTGCTACTATTTCATCCCTACTTGCCTCGGTCAAAGCCTTAAGGCTGCCTACGGCAAAGTCGGGAGTTCCCATAAATACTATACGCATATCTTCACCTATTCAAATCTTTCTTTTTGTTTCATTGAAATGGATTTGGCCTTATCAATAAAGAGAATTCCGTCCAGATGGTCAATTTCATGCTGACAGCAGATAGCCAACAGGCCGTCGGTCTGAATCAGCATTCTCTGTCCCTTCCGGTCAGTAAATTCACATTCCACATATTCGGCACGCTCTACCTCCCCCTCGTAATCAGGTACAGAAAGGCAACCCTCGCCGCCAACAACGGAGCCCTCTCTTTTAGTGATTACCGGATTGATGAGCTCCAAAAGGCCATCACCTACGTCAATAACGACAATACGTTTAGAAACACCTATCTGCGGTGCAGCCAGGCCTACGCCGTCTGCAGCATACATTGTTTCAGCCATATCCTTCAAAAGTTTAATAATTTTTTTATCTATTTTTGTTACTTCCGTGGCAACCTGACGTAATACAGGATTGCCAGCTGTGAGAATCTTTAATTTAGCCACAATATACCTCCTACAAAAAGTTATTTTCCGTAACCTGTATTATAACATAAAAAATGTTTATTTATCAAACTACACTAGCCGGGTCCACATCAAAGTAGAGATTTTTTAAATTCTTAAACTCACTTTCCCACAGGGCTTTTTTCACCAACTCCAGCTTTTTCGCCTTGACAACCACATGGAAACGGTACAAATCCCTTACCTTAGGCACCAGTGCGGGAAATGGTCCTAAAATCATCACCTCGCCTAGCTTATCCTCCAGCTGCAGCTGCTGTAGATAGCTGACTAGACGAGTAGCTGTAGCCAGTCCCATACCCTCATCCTTATCCCACAGGGTCAGCTTCAGCATTTCGGCAAAGGGCGGATAAAAGAAAGCCTCCCGTGCCTGTAGCTCGCCCTGGGCAAAGGTATCATAATCCTGCTGTGCCGCCAGCTGTAATACCCTATTTTCTACATCATAGGCCTGAAAAATAACATGTCCCGGCCTATCACCACGTCCTGCACGGCCTGCAGCCTGCAGTAGCAGGGAAAAGGCTCTCTCCGAGGCACGAAAATCAGGTAAATTCAGAGAGCTGTCCGCCGCCAGTACACCTACTAGGGTGACATTGGGGATATCGTGCCCCTTGGCTACCATCTGGGTGCCAATCAGCACATTCCTCTCACCACGGGCAAAGCTTTGCAAAATCTCCATATGGGCAAATTTCTTTATTGTAGAATCCTGATCCAGCCGCAGCACCCTTACCTCTGGAAGGGCCATCAGCTCCTCCTCCGCCTTCTGGGTACCAGTACCAAAGAATTTAATTCTCCTGCTATGGCATTTAGGACATTCCCTAGGCACGGGCGCCGTATTACCACAATAATGGCAGCGCATATCCTCGGCGGCGCTATGATAAACCAGAGCCACGGCACAATGGGGGCAGGTAATGGTAGAGCCACAATCCCGACACATCACAAAGGTAGAGTAGCCGCGACGGTTGAGCAGGATAATGGCCTGCTCTCCTGCCGCCGCCGTTTCTACCAGCGCCTGCCTCAGCTTGCGGGAAAGGACACTGAAATTACGTGCCTTTAATTCCTCCCGCATATCTACAATCTCCACCACGGGCAGGCTGCTGCCATTAGCACGATTTTTCAGGCGCAGATGGACATACTCGCCCTGCTGAGCCCGATAATAGCTTTCCATGGAGGGAGTAGCACTGCCTAAAATCAAAGGAGCCTGGGTATGTCTGCATCTAATCAAAGCCACCTCACGGGCATGATAATTAGGTCTTTCCTCCTGCTTATAGCTGCTTTCGTGCTCTTCATCTATAATTACCAGCCCCAAATCAGCAAATGGTGCAAAAACTGCACTACGGACACCGATAAGGATGTTTGCCTGATGCATATACATTTTGTACCAGACATCACCCCGTTCGTTTTGGGACAGCTTACTATGCGCTACGGCAACCTCATCACCAAACCAGGCCCGAAAGCGTTCCACCAGCTGTGCAGTAAGGGCAATTTCCGGCACCAGCATCAGTACCTGCTTTCCCTGCCCCACCGCTTGGGCCGCCGCCCGCAAATACACCTCTGTCTTACCACTACCTGTAATCCCCTGCAGCAGAAACGTCTCCTGCTTCCCCTCCTGGACGGCATTAGTAATGGCTTTTACTGCCACCTCCTGCTCCTCCGTCAGCTGAAAGACAGCCGCCTTCTGCTGAGGGTTAACATAGCTATTACGTAAAATTCTTTTAGGTACAATTAAGGCCCAGCCCTTCTTAGCCAAGGTCTTGGCCGTACTGGGACTAATATAGTTTTCGGCCAATTCCTGTAGGGTTAAGGACTCCCTACTGACAGCTAACAGCTCCAATGCCTTCAGCTGGGGCTGAAGACGTGGGCCCCCACCTAGAGCCAGGACCTGACGACCAGCCTCTGTAATCTGCAGAGCCTGCAACGTCTTTTCCCGTAGCCGTTCTTCATATTCGTAACGGATAAGCCTGCCCTGGTCATCCTTCACGGCCCGACGGCGGATACTGGTTTTCCCCGGTACAAAAAGACGCATGGCCTCCGCCAGGGAGCACATATAATATTGTGCTAACCATTGCGCCGTAGCCAGCATCTCCTGATCAAACCAGGGTCTCTCCCCTAAAGCCGCCTCCACAGCCCTCAGCTTAGAGCACACCTCCGGCGCCAGACTGCTGAGCGGTCGTTTCCCCACAATGAACCCCTCCACCTTCTGGGCGCCAAAGGGTACTACCACCCGCCAACCGCTCTCTAGAAATTCCAGCTCCGAAGGTATACTATAGGTAAATTGTTGGAAAATATTTTTTACTGGCAAATTTATCGCAACATCAACACAGAACATGACTTCTCCTCCATCTACTTATCTAGTTATAATTCGAGAATTTTTAAAAAAACTCCTTTAAAAAGCCAAGAAAAAAAACACCGCTCTCCTAGGAGAACGGTGTTCGAAAGTATTTAGAAAGCTTATTGTACGATAAAGCTCAAATCACCTACAGCATGGGTAATATCCTTAGCTGCTGCCAAGAGGGCCAAGCGGTTGTTCTTAACCTTTTCGTCCTTATCCATAACCATAACATCTTCAAAGAATTTGTTAATAGGTGCAACCAGCTGGGTAGCAATTTGCAATACCTCTGCATAATCATATTTGATAGCAGCAGGCAGCATTTTTTCGTTCAGTTCCAGCATAGCTCTGTGCAATTCGCCTTCGGCCGGATTAGTGAAGAGATTAGTATTAATAGCAGTTTCCTCTTCAATCTTCTTGCAAAGGTTAGCCACACGGGTAGCTGCCTGTACCAGCTCAGCAGCTTCCTCCTTGGCTACAAAGGAATTCAGAGCCCGTGCACGTGCATAAAGGTCAGCAATATCGTCATTGCGGTGTTCTGCCAAAACAGCATCCACTACATCGTAACGGATACCCTGGTCCAGCAGCATATTTTTCAGACGTTGTCTGATGAAGTCCATAATTTGCGGTACCAGCTTACCAGCCTTTTCAGAGGGTACGTCCAATTGATAGAGCATACCACCCAGTAATTTGAGCATGGAAACATGGTAATTAGCATCAATCATAATGTTGATAATACCCAAAGCCTGACGGCGCAGAGCGTAGGGATCCTGGGAACCGGTAGGAGCCAAACCACGGCTGAAGGTTGCTACGATATTATCCAATTTATCAGCAATGCCTACAATGCGTCCGATATGGGCGGAGGGCAGAGCATCACCAGCAAAGCGTGGCAGATAATGTTCAAAAATACCGGTAGCTACTTCCGGAGCTTCACCGTCCAATTTAGCATATTCACGGCCCATAACACCCTGTAATTCAGTAAATTCGATTACCATACCGGTTACCAGGTCAGTCTTAGCCAAAAGTGCGGCACGCTCTAATTTTTCACGGTCAACCTTAACATTCAGACTAAAGGCAATCATATTAGCAGCCTTAACCAAGCGTTGGCTCTTATCAAACATATTGCCCAGGCCTTCTTGGAAGGAAACGGTTTTCAACTTCTCCAGACGATCCTCCAGAGTCTGCTTACGGTCTTCATTAAAGAAGAATTCCGCATCACTCAGACGGGCACGGAGTACGCGTTCGTTACCATGAGTAACTACCTCCAGATGCTCCTTACCACCATTACGGACAGTGATAAATTTATTCATCAGGCTACCATCCTCGTTCAGTACGGGGAAATAACGTTGATGCTCACGCATAGGTGTAATAATGCATTCCTTAGGTAAGGAAAGGAAGCTTTCTTCAAATTTACCGCACAAAGCAGTCGGCCACTCAACCAGAT
>JAHHUH010000017.1 GCA_020024105.1 Phascolarctobacterium sp.
GCCTTGTGATCAAGCCGGGTGAAAAGGTTGCCTTTGTAGGTGCTACGGGTGCTGGTAAAACCACCTTGGCCAGCCTGCTGCTGCGTTTTTATGAACCGGAGCAGGGACGTATCCTGGTGGATGGTGTGGATATCAGCAGGTATCAGCAGCATGCTCTTAGAAAGCAGATTGGCCTTGTACAGCAGGATGTTTTCCTTTTCTCCGATTCTGTTAATTATAATATTGCCTACGGCTGTACTACAGCTACGGCAGAGGGAATAAAGCGTGCAGCCCAGTTGGCTGCAGCGGATGCTTTTATAACGGCTTTGCCTCAGGGTTATGCTACAGAAATTGGTGAGAGAGGCGTTAAGCTTTCTGGTGGTCAGAAGCAGCGGATAGCTATCGCCAGGACCTTTCTGAAGAACCCGCCAATTTTGATTTTAGATGAGGCAACGTCGGCATTAGACGTGCGGACGGAACAACAAATCCAAAAATCTCTAGATTTGCTAGCTAAAAATAGAACAACTCTCATTATTGCTCATAGATTATCAACAATTATTAATGCGGATAAAATTGTTGTTTTAGAATGTGGACATATTGTTGAAATTGGTACACATAAAGAGCTACTACAGAATGGAGAAATATATAAAAAGTTATATAAAACTAATAATAATTCCTAGAAAGAATATTATTTAACTGTCTTTTATGGTATGATAAATAAGTGTTTAGAAATAAAATTATAGATGTTGAGAAGAGGTGTTATTGTGGAAGAATATCAGTTTTCCCAAGGGAAAAATCTACGCTGTGGCTATACCACGGGTAGTTGTGCCACAGCAGCATCTAAAGCAGCGGCGACAATGCTTTTACAAGGTGAAAGAATTGTTTCGGTGAGAATTGACACACCCAAGGGGGTAGTACTGGATTTGGAGCCTGTGGAGGTAGAATTTGGTACTGATTATGTTAGCTGTGCCATTCAGAAGGATTCAGGAGATGACCCTGATGCTACTAATGGAATTTTAGTATATGCTAGAGTCGAAAAAACTACTACACCGGGTATTGCCCTCTTTGGTGGTATTGGGGTGGGTAGGGTAACTAAGCCTGGCCTGGCCTGTGCTGTTGGTGGTCCTGCTATCAATCCCACTCCCAGGAGAATGATTACCCAGGCGCTGGAGGAGGTAACGAGTTCCTGTGGGTATACGGGTGGTTTAAAGGTTACTATTTCTATTCCAACTGGAGTAGAGATTGCTAAAAAAACTTTTAATCCCCGCCTAGGCATTATTGGTGGGCTTTCAGTTTTAGGTACCAGTGGTATTGTGGAGCCCATGAGTGAAAAGGCGCTGATAGATACTATTTATGTGGAAATGAATGCCCAAAAAGCTAAAAATAATAAAAATTTACTAGTATTTTTTGGTAATTATGGACAGGATTTTGCCTATGATATTTTAAAGTTAGATTTAACTGATGCAGTAACCTGTAGTAACTATATTGGTGAATTGTTGGATTATGCCGTATTCTGCGGTTTTGAAAGCCTTTTGCTGATTGGTCATACGGGTAAGGTGGCTAAATTGGCTCAGGGGGTTATGAATACCCATTCTAAATATGCTGATTGTCGTACCGAGGTTTTTGCTTTGCAGGCCATGTTTCATGGAGCCTCCAAGGAGGTGGGGCAGGAAATTTACCAGTCCCTGACTACTGATGAAGTTATAAAAATCCTGCGGAGAGAACAGCTGGAGGATGTAGTTGTCCAAAAGGTGTTGGAAAAAATAGATTTTTATATGCAACATAGAGTGCATGGAAAAATAAAAACAGCAGCGATGATGTTCTCCAATGTCTACGGACTTTTGGGAAAAACCAAATACGCTGATGAGCTAGTGCAGATGCATAAAAGAAAGGATGTAATGAAAAATGAAAGGTAAACTTTATAGTGTAGGCATTGGTCCTGGCGATCCAGAATTATTAACTCTTAAGGCTGTACGCCTGTTAAAAGAATGCGACGTAGTTGCTATTCCTAAGGGTGATACTGATACCTTGACAGCTAAGGAAATTGTCAGCCGGGTTGTGGATTTAGATGCTAAGGAACAGCTTCTAGTTTATATGCCCATGACCAAGGATATGGCGGCTATGGATGCAGCCCATGCTAAGGGTGCGGCTGATATTATGGCATTGCTGGATGCTGGGAAAAATATTGTTTTCATTACCTTAGGTTGTCCTACTGTTTATGCTACCTGCATTTATGTACATAAATTGGTTTTACAAGCTGGCTATGATGCTGAACTGGTGGCAGGCGTAACCTCTATCTGTGCGGTAGCTGCCAGATTAAATACTTCCCTATGTGAAAGGGCGGAGCCCTTGATTATCCTGCCTGGCAGCTACAAGGAAACTACAAAATTCCTTGATGGTCCCGGCAATAAGGTCTTGATGAAATCTGCTAGTGAGATTGGCCGTGTACGTGATGATTTACGTGCCCGCAATCTGATTAGTCATGCGGCTATGGTGGAACGCTGTGGCTTACCCGGTGAAAAGGTTTATCGTAATTTGGAAGATATTGATGCTAAAAACAGCTATTTTTCCGTTATTTTAGTTAAAGAAAAGGAGATTAAGTAATAATGATTTATTTTATTGGTGCTGGCCCCGGTGCTATTGATTTAATTACTGTAAAGGGTAAAGAATTACTGGAAAAGGCTGATTTGATTATTTATGCTGGTTCCCTGGTTAATCCGGGTTTACTGGAATACGCGAAACCGGAATGCGTAATTATGAATAGTGCTAAGATGACTTTGGAAGAAGTTATCGCCGCTATGGTACCTGCTGCTCAAGCTGGTAAATTAGTTGTTCGTCTCCACACCGGTGATCCTAGCGTTTATGGTGCGCATCGTGAACAAATTGACCTGTTGCGTAGCTATAATCTGGAATTTGAAATTGTTCCCGGTGTCAGCTCCTTCTGTGCCGCCGCAGCTGTTTTGGAAGCAGAATACACGCTGCCCAATGTTAGCCAGTCCGTAATTATTACACGTATGGAAGGCCGTACTCCGGTGCCTAGTAAGCAGAAAATTTCTGATTATGCAGCTCATCATGCTACAATGGTTATTTTCCTAAGCTCCGGGATGCTGGAAAAATTGGAGCAGGAATTGATTAGGGGCGGTTATAAAAAGGATACTCCGGCCGCTATAGTTTATAAGGCTTCCTGGCCCGATGAGAAGGTTGTCCGTTGTACCGTAGGTACTTTGGCTGAAAATGCACAGAAGTACGGTATTAATAGAACCGCCTTGATCACCGTAGGTGATTTCCTGGGCTGTGAATATGAACGTAGTGAGTTATATAATCCTACCTTTGCCCATGGGTACCGTGCAGCAGACCCTTCTAAGTTAAATATCAAGCCCGAGGTAAAATAAGATGCAGGCAGTTGTTTATTCTTTTTCACGCCGTGGTGCGGAGCTGAGTAAACATATACGGGATATACTAGTGGATTTAGGCTATCAGGTACGGACAGAAACCCTGCGAAAATTTGCAGCTGAATTAGGCCTGGCGCCCATGCAGCCGGATCATCATGGTGCCTGTGCCCAAGCCTTCCTGGATTGTCAGCTCATTGTTTTTGTAGGTGCTACTGGTATTGCTGTGCGGACAATAGCCCCGCTGCTGAAGAGTAAGGCAACAGATCCTGCCGTACTTTCTCTGGATGAACGAGGCAGCTTTGTTATTCCTCTGGTTGCAGGTCACATTGGTGGTGCGAATGAAGCAGCTAGAGTGCTGGCGGCTTCCCTGGGTGCACAGGCCTGCATTACCACGGCTACGGACGTAAATGGACTTTTTGCTATTGATGAATGGGCTGCACGTAATAGGATGATTCTTGATTCCTTGTCGGCTGCTAAGGACTTTGCAGCGGCCTTAGTTCAGGGAAATGAGGTGGGCCTATATACTGAATATCCACTTCAGGGGACACTGCCTAGACAGATTAAGCTCTGGAATAGGGAGCAGGTGCCTGCTATAGGTATGGCAGTAGCACTGAATAAGGAAATTCATCCTTTTTCTGAAACAGTTAATTTATTACCCAGAATAGTCCATTTAGGCATTGGCTGCCGTCAAGGTATCAGTCTGGAGGCAATAGAGGCATTGGTGCTGCCGCAGCTGGCTGAGCTAAAGCTTGATCACCGGACCATTGTCCGGATTGCTTCCGTGGACTTGAAAATGCATGAACAGGGCTTGCTCGCCTTTGCTGAAAAATACCACTGGCCCACTATTTTCTATACAGCTGCCGAATTACAGGCGGTGCAGGGAGAGTTTACTGCATCGAAATTCGTTCAGAGCGTTATCGGTGTTAGTAATGTCTGCGAGCGTGCGGCTGTCTGCTCCAGCGGGCAGGGAGAGCTGCTTCTGCCGAAAACCAGTCTTAATGGGGTAACTTTGGCTGTGGCCAGGGAAAAAATTACTTTGGATTTAAATAAAACAGGTTTAAGAAACGAATAAGGAAGGTAAAAGTAGATGGCTAAAATTTTTGTAGTAGGATTAGGTCCTGGTGGCATCGAACAGATGACTAAACGTGCTGTTGAGGCAGTGAATTCCTGCGATGTTATTGCAGGCTATCATGTATATGTAAATCTGATTAAAGATGATTTTGCTGGTAAGAAGTTTCTTTCCACCGGGATGCGCAAAGAGGTGGACCGTTGTAAGCTGGCCTTGGAGGAAGCCCTGAAGGACCAGACTGTAGCTATGATTTCCAGTGGTGATGCTGGTGTTTATGGCATGGCAGGCATTATGTATCAGGTAGCGGCTGACCATCCGGAGGTAGAAATTGAGGTTGTGCCCGGTATTACTGCAGCCTGCTCCGGTGCCGCTGTTTTAGGTGCTCCTCTGATCAGTGATTTTTGCCTGATTTCTTTAAGTGACCTGCTTACGCCCTGGGAAAAAATAGAAAAACGTCTTGATTGTGCAGCCCAGGCAGATTTCTGCATTTGTTTGTATAATCCGTCCAGTATTAAACGCCATGACTATCTGCAAAAGGCCTGCGATATTATGCTGAGACATAAGGACGGTGAGGTGCCAGCAGGTATCGTCCGTAATATCGGTCGAGAGGGTCAAAGCTATGAACTTACCACCTTAAAGGAATTACGTGATATTCAGGTGGATATGTTTTCCACTGTTATTATCGGTAATAGCCAGACCCAGGTTATCAATGGCAAATTAGTAACCCCTCGTGGCTATAAATTGGCATGAGGCCGGTTATCTGGCTGATTGGTGGAACCAGTGAGGGTCGGAGACTGCTCAAGGATTTAGCCGATTTGCCTGTACAGCTTTACGTTTCCGTAGCTACTGCATACGGAGCCAGTCTGATTGAACCTCAGGCTAATGCTACAATTATGGCAAAACGTTATAATTTGGAGGAGATGGTTGCTTTTTTACAGGACCATCGACCGGCTTATGTTATTGATGCCACCCATCCCTATGCTACTGTGGTGACTGCAACCGTTCAGAAGGCTTGTGCTCAGGAGCATACCAGCTATATCCGTCTACTGAGGCCTACGGTTGGGGACGAAAGCCAGTATATTGCTGTTCATGATTTTGCTGAAGCTGTGGAGCTTCTGAACCATGTTGAGGGTAATGTTTTTTTGACAACGGGCAGTAAAAATCTGCCTGACTTTACTTATGTGAAGAATTATCAGGACCGTATTGCCCTGCGGATTCTGCCCATGCAGGCTTCCTTGGGTAAAGCGTTGGAGCTGGGCTATAAGCCGGCGAATATTGTCTGTATGCAGGGACCCTTTTCTAAGGAGTTGAATATCTGTATGCTGAAGAAATATCGTAGTGCCTTTATGGTAACCAAGGATTCCGGGGAGGCAGGCGGCTTTTTGGAAAAGGTTGCTGCAGCTACGGAAGCAGGTGCTGCACTGATTGTTATAGGACGTGCTGCCCAAGAAAGCGGTAGCGCCTACGGAGAGGTAGTTTATAAATTACGTAATGAATTTTTAGTTGCAAAATAAAGGAGCAAGTTTATGCTGCAAGTTAATATTGTGGGCATTGGTCCCGGCAATCCAGAATTGCTGACAGCAGCTGCTCAGAAGGCCATTGCTCAAAGTAATATCCTTATTGGTGACCAGAGAATGTTAGCCGCCTTTGCTGCTGATGAAAAGAAAATATATTCCACTATCAAAACTGCTGAAATTGCCGAAATAGTCAGCAAAGCCGATCCTCAACAGGATACAGTAGCCGTACTGGTATCCGGTGATGTTGGCTTTTTTAGTCTGGCTAAAACTATTAGTGGTAAATTGCCGGACTGCAACTGTGTTTACCATTGTGGCATCAGCAGTTTAGTTTATTTTGCAGCTAAACTGCAAATGTCCTGGGATGATGCTGAAATCGTCAGTATGCATGGCAGAAAACAGAATTTGATTGCTGCTGTTGCCCGTAATAAAAAGGTTTTTTCGTTAACGGGAGGAGAAAATTCTCCCCAGGTTCTTTGTCAAAAGTTATGTGAGCACGGCTTAGGGGGAGTAGAGGTATATGTGGGTGAAAAATTATCTTATCCCGCAGAAAAAATTACCTTTGGTACCGCAGAGAAAATTAGTAAGCTGCAATTTCCCTCCCTGTCTGTAATGATGCTTTTAAATCCTGCTGCCCAAGAAACTCCAGCGGCTGTTCATGGTTTAGCTGATGACCTCTTCATACGCAGCAAGGTGCCCATGACGAAGCAGGAGGTACGCAGCGTATCCATGTCCAAGCTAAAGCCACGGTCCACTGACTTGATTTATGATATTGGTGCCGGTACCGGCTCCTGTTCCATTGAGCTGGCCTTATTGGCGCCTCAAGGGCAGGTGTGGGCCTTTGAGCATAATCCAGCGGCTGTAGAACTGATTGGTAAGAACAAGGAGCTTTTTGGTGTACAGAACCTGGAGGTCGTGCCTGGGGAAGCATTGGAGAATATCCAGAGCATGCCGGCACCTGATTGTGTTTTTGTAGGTGGTAGTGGCGGCGATTTATGTCAGATGCTGGATATTATTTATGCTAAAAATCCCCGTTGCCGGGTAGTTATTAACGCTATAACTGTGGAAACCTTGGCTGAGGTAGCCAATTATTATAAAGAACACCAGGATTATGCTTTGGAAATAGTCAATGTTTTTGTGGCCCGTGGTAAGAAGCTGGGTAGCTATAACTTGATGCTGGCGCAGAATCCTGTTTATGTCATGACTGCGTTAAAAAAGGAAGATTAATATGGCTGAGATAAAAATGCCCCGTTTTATGATTACGGCTCCTGGTAGTAATACCGGTAAGACTACCATTGTTTGTGGTCTGCTGAAGGCCTTGTTAAAGAAGGGATTACAGGTAGCTGCCTTTAAATCAGGTCCTGATTATATTGATCCCATGTTCCATACCAAGGTTATTGGCGCCCATTCCCGCAATTTGGACGTGTACATGCTTGGCAAGGAAACCACCCGTTATTTAGCGGCGAAGAATGGTAAACAGGCGGATATTTCTGTTTTTGAAGGCGCTATGGGCTACTATGATGGTCTTGGTAAGGATACTACTGCCAGTGCCTACGATTTGGCCTGTACCTGTGATGTGCCCGTTATTCTGGTCGTGAATGGTAAAGGCGCATCGTTGTCCATTGCGGCACAAATTAAAGGCTTTAAGGATTTTAGACCGGATAGCCGTATCGTTGGCGCTATTTTGAATAATATTAATCCCATGACCTATTTGTATTACAAGGAAGCTATTGAGAAGGAAAGTGGCGTTAAGCTGCTGGGTTATTTCCCGGTAATGGAGGATTGTAATTTTGAAAGTAGGCATTTGGGCCTGATTACAGCTGAGGAAATTGGTGATTTACAGAGAATTGTAGATTCCCTTGCTGCTCAGGCTGAGAAATCCTTGGACCTGGAAGCAATTTTTCAGCTGGCTCGTGCTGCAGCTCCGTTGAATTATGAGGAAAAAACGATTACACCTCTAGGGAAAACCAAGATTGCTATTGCTCAGGACAGAGCTTTTTGCTTTTATTATCAGGATGCTCTGGACCTCCTGCAGGAATTAGGTGCTAAGCTGCTTCCATTTAGTCCTTTGAAAGATAGCTATATACCCGATTGTGATGGTATAATATTAGGCGGTGGATATCCAGAGCTTTACGCCAAAGAATTGAGTAGTAATATTTCCTTAATGAAACAAATAAAAGAAGCCTTGGAACAGGGTATGCCCTGTCTAGCAGAATGCGGCGGCTTCATGTATTTACTGCAAAAATACATTACAGAAGCAGCTGTCTATGAATGGGTGGGTGCCTTGCAGGGTGAAACCCAGATGACGCAGAAATTGAGACGTTTTGGATACATAGAGCTTGAAGCACAGCAGGATAATGTGCTCTGCCGTGCTGGGGAAAGGATTCGTGGACACGAATTCCACTATTCTGATAGTACCAATAATGGGGAGGTCTTTCTTGCCCGGAAGGCTTCTGGCAAGGGGAGCTGGCCCTGTGTACAGGGGGGAACCAGCCTTTATGCAGGCTATCCTCATATTCATTTGTGGGGCAATCCGGTTTTTGCCCAAAATTTTGTCCGTTGCTGCTGTGAGTACGCGAACAAGAAATAATTAGTCTAGTTAGAAAGGGGTAGGTTTATGCTGACAGTAGCTGCCATTGTTGTAGGTTTTATATTGGATTTAATTTTTGGAGATCCTCATTGGTTACCTCACCCCATTTGTCTGATTGGTAATTTAATCGGCTTTTTAGATAAGAAGCTACGCAAGCTTTTTGGTTTTAGTGAACAAGGGTTACTTATTGGTGGGGCGCTGCTGGTGGTTTTAGTAGCAGGCCTGGCTTATGTAGTGCCCTATCTGATTTTACATTTTGCTTCTCTGGTCAGCTGGAAGTTGGCCTTCGTCATTGAAAGTATTATGTTCTACCAGATTTTTGCTACAAAGTGCTTAAAGGATGAAAGCATGTTAGTTTTTAAATCCTTAGCTAAGAATGATTTAGTCGATGCGCGGGTCAAGCTCTCCTGGATTGTTGGCCGTGATACTAAGGAATTAACTGAGGAAGAAGTTATCAAGGGGACGGTGGAGACCGTAGCAGAAAATACTGCAGATGGTATCATTGCGCCCATGTTCTTCATGTTCCTTGGCGGCGCTCCCTTGGCTTTTTTATACAAGGGGATTAATACCATGGATTCCATGGTTGGATATAAAAATGATACGTACCTTTATTTTGGGCGTGCTGCGGCCAAGATGGATGATGTATTTAATTTCATACCGGCAAGGATTACGGGAATAATAATGATCGTAGCTTCCTACTTCCTGAATATGAATGCCTGTGGAGCCTGGAAAATTTTCTGGCGTGACCGTTATAATCATTTGAGTCCTAATTCTGCGATGACGGAATCCGTGGCAGCAGGTGCTTTGAACATCCAATTAGGTGGTGGCCATTACTATTTTGGTAAATGGGTACCCAAGAAGACTATTGGTGATAATATTCGCCCCGTAGTAAAGGAGGATATCATGGCCGTCAATAATTTATTGTATTTGACAGCAATTATCAGCATGATGCTCTTTTCTTTGATTAGTTTGTTGCGGGCGTATAACTATATTTTCTAAAAAGGACGGGAGATAATGTATAAATACGAACATGGTGGAGATATCTATACTCGTTCAGATAGGCAGGTAGTGGATTTTTCTGCCAACATTAATCCCTTAGGAATTCCTCAGGGCGTTAAGCAGGCAATCAAAAGTGCAGTACGTGATTGCGTCAATTATCCTGACCCCTTTTGTCGTGCCCTAGGTCAAGCCACTGCTAAATTTTTAGGGGTTTCCCAAACCTATCTGTATTTTGGTAATGGTGCCGCAGATGTGCTTTTTCGTATAGCTTTGGCAGAGAGACCCAAGCGGGCGCTGGTGTTAGCTCCGACCTTTGCCGATTATGAGAAAGCACTACATTCTGTAGCTTGTGCTGTAGAGTACTACGAGCTGAAGGAAGCACAGGATTTTAAAGTGGAGGAAGACCTCCTTGAGCGCATTACTTCTCAACTGGATATGGTAGTGATTTGTAATCCTAATAATCCTACAGGTCAGCTGACAAATGTGGCTTTTATGGAAAAAGTGGTGCTTCACTGCCAAAAGCTGGGCGTCCGTCTGCTGGTGGATGAGTGTTTTATGGATTTTGTAGCTTTGGATAAGCGCTATAGTCTGCGAAAAATGTTGGGTGGTCACCATCAACTGGTTATTTTAAAGGCTTTTACTAAGACCTTTGCCATTCCCGGTGTGCGTCTGGGGCTGTGTATGACTGGCGACAGTAAGCTGTTAGAACGTTTACACGAGGTCGGTCAGGACTGGAATGTTTCCGTTATTGCCCAACAGGCAGGAATCGCAGCTGTACAGGAAATGGATTATTTACATAAATCCATGGCATATGTAGGTGAAGAAAGAGCTTATTTAAAGCAGGCTCTAACAAATTTAGGGGCCAAGGTTTATGGCTCGGAAGCGAATTATATTTTCTTTTACCTGAAAACACCCCACAATCTCCCCAAACTTTTGGAGGAAAAGGGAATCTTGATTCGCTCATGTAAGAATTATCATAATTTAGGTGAAGGGTATTATCGTGTGGCTGTGAAGACTAAGACGATGAACCGCAAATTGATAAAAGAAATTAGGTTAGCAAGGGAAAATGCGATCTTTACTGGTACTTATTGATGGCTTAGGGGATGACCCTATTGCCAGCTGGCAGGGGAAGACACCCTTTGAATATGCTGAACATTTATATATGGATAAGCTGCTCCAGCAGGGTACCTTGGGGGAAGCTAGTATTTGCGAGGATGATATTGTTCCGGAAAGCTGCAGCTGTATTTTACGGCTATTAGGCGTCAGCAAGGAGGACACTCCTAAGAATAGAGCTTATCTGGAGCTTTTACCCCATGGCAGGGATATTTCTGAATACGAAATGGTCCTGCGCTGCAATCTGGTGGCTGTGGATGCTTCTGGCAAGCTGATTGCCTTTAATGGCAGGGGCTTAAGCCCAGTAGAAATGAAAGCGGCCTCTGAGGCCTGCAATGATATCCTGAAGGATGTAGAATTTATCCATCTATCTGAATATAGAAATTTACTGATTCTTAATAAAGAGCAAAAAATTTTACAATGTCCTATTCCACCACCCCATGAAAGTGTTGGTGAGAATATGGCAGAGCTTTTAGGAGCTTTAAGGGCTTGTTCCTTATCCATGCGCTATTTACTGGAGGAGGCAGAAGCACGTTTGGCGGGCTTTGCTCGTCAGGGCTGGCATTATGGACTCTATCCCTGGGGACCCTCTGTCAGAAAACGGCTACCAAGTTTTCAGAGCCTACATGGTAAACAGGGAGCTTTAATCTGTAAAGCAGAAATTGTTGCTGGCATGGGCTATGCTCTGGGGATGGAGGTTATTATGCCTCCTGGCGCTACAGGCGAGACAGATACCGATTTATTAGCTAAGGCTCGTGCTACGGTGGACTGCCTACAGCGTAAGGATTTTGTTTTGGCTCACTTTAATGGCAGTGATGAGGCTGGGCATAGGCGTAATCCCCAGGAAAAGGCTGACTTTATTGCTCGTATCGATAGGGAATTTTTAGGCTATGTACTGGAAAAGGTACAGGAGCCCTTAAAAATTATTATATGTGGTGACCATATTACCAGCTCGGTGACTGGTAAGCATAGTCGGGGAAAGGTGCCCGTTATCGCTGCATATACAAATAAAAAATTGCATAAAGTGATGTATTCCTACAAGAATATCTTGAATTTTTTAATGAAAGAGTGTGATTGATGTGGCAAAGGCGATTATGGTACAGGGGACTATGTCCAATGCAGGTAAAAGTCTGGTAACAGCTGGCTTGTGCCGTGTATTTTATCAGGATGGTAAAAAGGTTGCTCCTTATAAATCTCAAAATATGGCGCTCAATTCTTTTATTACTAAAGATGGTAAAGAAATGGGCCGCGCTCAGGTAGTGCAGGCAGAGGCCGCTAATGTCGAGCCGGACGTGCTGATGAATCCTATTTTGTTAAAGCCTACTAGTAATAGCGGCTCCCAAATTGTTCTTATGGGCGAGCCCTATGCTGTAAAAACCGCGATGGATTATTACGCTATGAAAAATAGCCTTCGTCCCTATGTAGTGGATTCCTTTAATAAGCTGAGCGCACAGAACGATGTTATCGTTATTGAGGGTGCTGGTAGTCCGGCAGAAATCAACATCAAAAAAGACGATTTTGTTAATATGGGTATGGCTAAGATTGCCAAGGCTCCTGTGCTTTTAGTGGCGGATATTGATCGTGGTGGTGTTTTTGCTTCCATCTACGGTACCTTGATGCTGTTGGACGAGGACGAAAGAGCTATGGTAAAGGGTGTCATCATTAATAAATTCCGTGGCGATGTGGAAATCCTGAAGCCTGGCCTGAAAATGATTGAAGAGAAAACCGGTGTACCTGTGGTGGGTGTCCTCCCCATGCTGGATGTAGATATTGAGGATGAGGATAGTCTTTCTGAGCGTATCAGTGGTCATAAGGATGTAAAGCTTATTGATATAGCTGTGGTCAAATTACCGCGTATGTCCAATTATACTGATTTTAATGTTTTTGAATTAATTCCTGGTGTTTCCCTCCGTTATGTAAGCAGTACCAGGGAGATGGGCAATCCGGATATGGTTATCCTGCCCGGTACTAAGAATACTATTGGTGATTTAAAATGGCTACGCCAGAGTGGTCTGGAGGCAGCTATTCTGAAAAAGGCCAGCAATGGTACCTGTATTTTTGGTATCTGTGGCGGCTATCAGATTTTAGGGAAAAAGCTTTCTGACCCCCTGGGCGTGGAGGAGGGCGGCGATATTCCCGGTCTAGGCCTTCTGGATGCCGAAACTGTTTTCATTGAGAAAAAACGTACTATTCAAATGGAAGGACGCTTTGGTAAAGTGGGAGGAATTTTCTCTGCTTTAAGTAATAGACCTCTTTTTGGCTATGAAATTCATTCCGGCGTGACTAATGTAAAACCGGAAAACGCTTTAACCAAGATTAAGCCCATCCATGAGGAAGGTGAGGAGATGCTGGAGGGCGCTCAGACTATTACCGAGAGAATGAACGTCTATGGTACCTATGTTCATGGTATCTTTGATTGTGAGGGTGTAGCTACAACTATTGTAGAAGCACTGTTGCAGCAAAAGGGATTACAGTTGGAGGATGTTAAGACGATTAATTTTGCTGATTATAAGCAGCAGCAATATGATCTTCTGGCAGAAAGCGTACGTAAAAATTTGGATATGAAAAAGATTTACGAGATTTTGGAAGCTGGTGTGTAAATGAAGGATGGCGGTCTGATTCATATTTATTGTGGTGATGGTAAGGGAAAGACTACCTCCGTGGTAGGCCTGGCTGTACGTTGTAGTGGTCATGGCAATAAGGTGCTTCTAGTTCAGTTTTTAAAAAGTTGGCAAACGGGGGAGCTAAATTCTCTGGCTTTGATACCCAACATTGAAGTAATGCGTGGTAAGGAAACTAAAAAGTTTACATTTCAGATGAACGAGGCAGAAAAGGCTGAGGTTAGGGCAGAGCATGCTCAGCTTTTTGCTAAGGTTAAAGAGAAATGTGCTCAGGAAAAAATAGATTTGTTGATTTTAGATGAGGTTGTTGGTGCCTGCGATAAAAAGGTCTTTGATGAAGCAGAGCTGTTGGATTTTTTGAAGCATAAGCCGGCGGAGCTGGAGGTTGCTATGACCGGACGTAATCCATCTCCCGCAATGTTGGAGCTGGCGGACTATGTTTCTGAAATTTGTAAAAGAAAGCATCCCATGGATAGAGGGATAAAAGGACGCTTAGGCGTAGAAAGGTAACTGAGATGAATTTACAAAATGTTTTACCTGCAGATATTGAAAAGCGTAGTATGGAAATCATTGGTGAAGAATTAGGCGAAGTACAAATTGAACCCGAAAAAATTGATATTGTTAAACGTGTTATCCATACCTCCGCTGATTTTGATTATGCTAGAAATATGCGTTTTTCCGAAGGGGTAGTGGATATTGCTCTAGCTGCGCTGCAAAAGGGTGCTACCATTGTTACTGATACTAATATGGCCTGCACAGGTATTAATAAAATGGGCTTGGCAAAATTAGGTGCTAAGGCTGTCTGCTTCATGGCTGATCCGGATGTAGCTGCTCGTGCGAAGGAAGCAGGTTCTACCCGCGCTGCTGCCTGCATGGAAAAGGCCTGTGAAATTAGTGGACCTGTAATTATTGCTGTTGGTAATGCACCTACTGCTCTGGTACGTCTGGACGAATTGGTTAGGGCCGGTAAAATTAAACCGGAGCTGGTTATTGGCGTACCTGTAGGCTTTGTCAATGTAGTAGAATCCAAGGAAATTATTATGAAAACTGGCATTCCCTACATTGTAGCCCGTGGACGTAAGGGTGGCAGTAATGTAGCTGCTGCTATTTGTAATGCTTTAATTTATAAATTGACACGTAAATAGGTTCAGTAAAAAGAAAAATCTGGTAGCATTTATCTGCTACTAGATTTTTTATTTTTAAATATAGGAAAAAGCCATATCGATGGAGTGTTTATTCAAGGAGAAGATTATGCGTGAGGTGGATAGGGAAATAGTTAAATTTTTACTAGCCGGTCTGGCAAAATTTGGTGCCGGTCCTAAGGGCATAACCCGGTTGGGCTATAGTGAGGAGGACAAGGCCGCCCAGGAATGGCTGTTAACGCAGGTAGCGGATTTGAAGTTGAGCCTGCGTCAGGATGCAGTGGGAAATGTTTTTCTGCGTCGCCGGGGTAAGCAGGACCAGTTGCCGCCGGTGGCTACGGGTTCCCATCTGGATACGGTAATTAATGGGGGCGCCTATGACGGTATGTGCGGTGTGGTAGCAGGTCTAGAGGCCCTTTATATGCTTCAGGATGAGGACTTGGAGCGGAGTGTGGAGGTGATTATCTTCCGTTGTGAAGAATCTAGCCGCTATGGCTATGCCACTATTGGTAGTAAGCTGCTTACAGGTAAGGGTACACCTGTTTCCCTGGATGGACAGGTACGTCCAGGTCCCTCTTTAGTTGAGGCCATGCGGGCCTGGGGCTGTACCCCGGAGGCTTACCAGACTGCTTGCCTTCAGCCGGACTGCTATAGCAGCTTCATAGAATTGCATATTGAGCAGGGACGGGTTTTGGAAAGTCTGGGTAAATCTGTAGGTATCGTAGAGCATATTGCGGCTCCTACCCGCTTTAAAATTCATTTGCAGGGGCTGGCAGACCATTCTGGGGCTACTCCCATGGGCTTGCGCCATGATGCTCTGGTGACTGCAGCCAGGCTTATTCTGGCTGTGGAGGAGGCTGCTACTATGGAAAGCTCCCATGGTACTGTGGGCACAGTAGGTATGGTGGAGGTACAGCCTAATTCGATGAATGTCATTCCCGGTGAGGTTAGTCTGTGGGTGGATATTCGCGGCGTAGACTCGGCAAGCATTGCAAGGACGGTACAAGGCATTCGTACACAGGCGGAACTTCTGGCTTCTAAAGCCGGTATAGAGCTGAGCTGGGAGTCGTTGACAGCGGGTACTCCTGTGACCTTGGATAAGCATTTGGCCCAGGAGCTGGAGGAAATCTGTCAGCAGCAGGGGGTCAGCTATCAGCGGATGCAGAGCGGAGCTGGTCACGATTCCATGCATATGGCGGGAATCGTGCCTACGACGATGCTGTTCATACCCTGCCGTCAGGGGATAAGCCATAACCCGGCGGAATATGCTAGTAATATGGATATTTGTACAGGTATTCAGGTTTTGGCAGAATTTATCAGCAGACAGGCACAAAAAATATAAAATTTTACTAATTGATACCCTCTTAGCTGGATAAGCAATAAGGGGGTATTTTTTTGTCAGCAGATATATGAAACAGTGGTCTTATCCATAAGAAGACAAAATAAAATGGATGCCTCCTGCAAAACACAGGAAGCATCCATGAGAAGAGTATTATTAATAAATTAAGATATCGGACATTGCTGGATAGTTGGGGTGAGCTTATTCAGTCAGCCAGCCCAATTTGGCAAAAAGTCTAAAGCACAGGCTCATGACGATGGCTACCAGGGTTGCCAGAACCATACCTTGAACGCTGAAGGCACCAAAGGACAGCTTAGCACCGGAAAGGCCGATAATCATGATGACGGAGGTCATAATCAGATTAGAAGATTTGCTGTAGTCTACCTTGCTTTCTACCAGTACGCGAATACCGGAGGCAGCAATAACACCGAAGAGCAGGATGCAGATACCGCCCATAACGGGTACGGGGATACTATGAATTAGCTCAGCAAGCTTGCCGATGAAGGACAGCAGAATGGCCATAACAGCGGCACCGCCGATAACCCAGACACTGTAAACCTTAGTGATGGCCATGACGCCGATATTTTCACCATAGGTAGTGTTAGGAGTAGCGCCGGCAAAGCCGGAGATAACATTGGATAAGCCGTCAGCAAAAAGAGAACGGGAAAGACCAGGGTTATTGATTAGGTCACGTTCTACGATGTTACCAGTTACCACCAGGTGACCAATATGCTCTGCTAAAACGACCAGAGCAGCTGGAGCAATGATAAAAATGGCATCCAGGCTAAAGGTAGGAGTAGTAAAATGGGGTAATTGGAACCAGGGAGCATCAATAATCGGTTGGAAATTAACCATACCCATTGTTGCTGCAAAAATATAACCGCAAACTACACCAAAAAGAATGGGAATAATGCTCATAAAACCACGGAAGGCTACGGAACCGATAATACCCACAGCTAACGTAAACATGGAAACAATGATATTATTTACCTGAATATTGTCACCGGTCAAACCTGCCATATTAGCAGCAACAGGAGCCAGCTCTAGACCGATAACGGCAATGATAGCACCCATAGCGGCCGGAGGAAAGATAATATCAATCCAGGAGGTACCTACGAAATGGATAATCACGGAAAAGAGCATAAAGAGCAGACCGAAGACAATAAAGCCGGACTGAGCATCCGTGTAGCTGGAGGTAGATAAAATCATTAATACGGGGGAGATAAAGGCAAAGCTGGAACCCAGGTAGGAGGGAATCTTGCCCTTGGTTAAGAAAATATACAGCAGTGTACCAATACCATTCATAAACAAGCAGGTTGTAGGACTGATGTTAAATAAGAAAGGTACCAGTACGGTAGCACCAAACATAGCAAATAAATGCTGTAAGCTTAAAGGGATGTTCATTAATAGGGGCGGACGTTCTTCGACTTGAATAATTCTTCTTTTTTCCAAACTAAAATAACCTCTTTTCTAAATTGTTTTCTAAATCTAATTTATTTTAAATGCTTTTAGTCCTCTTGGCAAGGAAAAATATTTAATCAGCTAAAGTATTTGTACTATTTTTTTGTTTTGTCCACACCCGTGCCATCAAAACAGGGGATAAATTCCTCACAGGCAGCCTCGCCCTCTTGGACAAAGCCGTCCTCAATAGTGCTTTCCATCAGGTAGGCTTCCACCTCGGCATATTCTTCATCAGTTACCTTACGGTTGATTTCCGGATATTCGTTGGCACGACCATAGGGGATGTATTGATGCATCAGGCTAAACATAACCTGGCCGGGCTTAAAGGTCTTGGCTACCCAGTCGATAATTTTTTTAGAATCCTCCACCATGCCGGGCATGAGTAAATGACGGATTACCACACCACTTTCCAGCAGACCCTCCTCGTTCAGCTTATAATCACCTACCTGACGATGCATGGCCTTGATAACTTCTGTCGCCGTACGGAAATAATAGGGAGCATTACTATATTTAATCGCTTTTACATCATCATAGTATTTTAAATCTGGTAGGTAAATTTGTACCTTACCCTTCAGACGACGGATGGTGTCCTGAGTTTCAAAGCCGTTGGTATTATAAACTACTGGGACGGGCAGCGGGTCCTCTAGACTTTTTAAAATTGCTTCGGTAAAATGGGTGGGAGTAACTAAATTAATATTGTGGGCTCCCTTGGCAATTAATTCCTGGTAGATTTCCTTCAGACGCGCCACCGTAATTTCCTTGCCGAAGCCGTTATAGCTGATATCGTAGTTTTGGCAGAACACGCAGTGCAGATTGCAGCCAGAAAAAAAGACGGTACCACTACCATTGGTACCGCTGATAACAGGTTCCTCCCACATATGGAGACCAGCTCTGGCAACGATGGGCAGCATACCGCATCGACAGCTGCCGAACATGCCTTCGGTATCGTGAATGGATTCAGGTCTATCTACACCACAACGGTGGGGACATACATAGCAATAGGTCATTTTTATCATCTCCATCTAAGATTCTTTACAAAATTATTGTAGCACATAGCCAAGATGTTGACAAAAATATCTCTAGATTTTATAATTTTAATATGAGTAGGTCATATAACTGACGGAAGTGGATTACCACAGGGGAGTATGACCGGTAAAGCCGACCGTCTGGGCATTTCGACCAGGTTAGTGTCGGATTTTTTATTTTTAAGGAGGTTTCCCTTATGAAAGAATTAGCTTTGAAATACGGCTGCAATCCTAATCAGGCACAAGCACGTATTTATATGAAAAATGGACAGGAGCTGCCCATCGAGGTTTTAAATGGTCGTCCTGGTTATATTAACTTTTTGGATGCTTTTAATAGTTGGCAATTAGTAAAGGAACTGAAGGAAGCAACCGGTCTGCCGGCTGCAGCTTCTTTTAAGCATGTCAGCCCTGCAGGTGCTGCTGTGGCTATGCCCATGAGCGATACCCTGAAGAAGATTTATTATGTGGATGATTTGGAATTATCTCCCTTGGCTACTGCCTATGCCCGTGCCCGTGGTGCTGACCGTATGAGCTCCTACGGTGATTTTGTTGCTCTTTCCGATGTATGTGATAAGGAAACTGCTACTATGTTAGCACGTGAGGTATCCGACGGTGTCATTGCACCTGGTTATACTGACGAAGCTTTGGCTATTTTGAAAACTAAACGTAAGGGTACTTATAATGTGATTAAAATTGATCCTGCCTACGTGCCTGCAGTAAAGGAAAGTAAGGAAGTATTTGGTATTACCTTTGAACAAGAACGTAACGAAGCAAAAATTACTACTGACCTGTTGGTAAATCGTCCTACTGTAAATAAGGAGATTCCTGAAGCGGCAGCTCGTGATTTGCTGATTGCTCTCATTACCTTAAAATATACTCAATCCAATTCTGTCTGCTATGTTAAGGATGGTCAGGCAATTGGTATCGGTGCAGGTCAACAGTCCCGTGTACATTGCACCCGTTTAGCTGGTAATAAGGCTGATATCTGGTGGCTCCGTCAAAATCCTAAGGTTTTGGCACTGCCCTTTAAGGAAGGTATCCGCCGTCCGGACCGTGATAATACTATTGATGTTTATATTTCTGACGACTATGAAGATGTTTTGGCAGACGGTGTTTGGGAAAACTTCTTTACTGAAAAACCCGAACCTTTGACTCGTGAGGAGAAAAAAGCCTGGATTGCAGAATTGAAGGATGTTGCTCTTGGTAGTGATGCCTTCTTCCCCTTTGGTGATAATATTGAACGTGCTCATCGCAGTGGCGTACAGTATATTGCTCAGGCTGGCGGCTCTATTCGTGATGATAATGTTATTGAAACCTGTGACCGTTACAATATGGCTATGGCCTTTACCGGTTTACGTCTTTTCCACCACTAAGCTTAAGCAGCTATCCGCTGACAAGACCTCCTCTAGCGATTTTTTGCTAGGGGAGTTTTTTTACGGATACTTGTTTTTTAGTAGTAAAAATGGGATAATTTTAGATACCTTGTTATTATATTCTTAAATAAATTTATGTAAGGAGGATTGTTCTTGAAAGTTTTTTCAGAAAATTATCGTGGTGTTTTGTTTTGTGCATTGGCAGCTGTTCCCTGCTGGTATCTGGGTAAGCTGATGCCTGTAATTGGCGGTCCGGTATTTGCAATTTTATTAGGCATGCTGATTGGCTCTTTCTATAAAGAGCGGAGTGCGATACAGGCGGGCGTGGGTTATACCTCAAAAAAAATTTTGCAGTATGCGGTTATTCTTTTGGGCTTTGGTATGAATCTGGCCGATATTTTGATGCGTGGACAGCAGTCCCTGCCCATTATTATTGTTACTATTTCTATTTCACTGCTTATTTCCTTTATTCTGTGCAAGGCTTTGAATATTCCTCGTAAGATTGCTACATTAGTAGGTGTAGGCTCCTCCGTCTGTGGCGGTAGTGCTATTGCAGCAGCAGCTCCGGTTATCAATGCAGATGATGAAGAAATTTCTCAGGCTATTTCTGTTATCTTTTTATTCAATGTTTGTGCGGCTTTAATTTTCCCGGCTATTGGTGGCTGGCTGGAAATGAGCAATGAAGGGTTTGGTATTTTTGCGGGTACGGCGGTTAATGATACTTCCTCTGTAACAGCAGCGGCGGCAGCCTGGGACGGCATGCATGGTAGTAATGCCCTGGAAATTGCAGCTATTGTTAAATTAACTCGTACCTTGGCTATTATTCCTATTACTATGGGCCTAGCAGTGTACTATGGTATTGAAAGCCGTAAGGAAAATACTGCGGGTGGCAGCTATAGTATTAAGAAGATTTTCCCCATGTTTGTTATTTTCTTTGTGTTAGCTTCTGTAGTAACTACTATTTTTCATTTGTCCCCGGCAATTACTAGTCCTTTAAAGGATTTGAGCAAGTATTTTATTATGATGGCTATGTTCGCTATTGGCCTGAATACTGATATCGTAAAATTAATTCGTTCCGGTGGCAAGCCCATTATTTTGGGTCTGTGCTGCTGGATTGGTATTGCTTTAGCTAGCCTGGTAATGCAGCATTTTTTGGGTATCTGGTAAAAATATAAAAAAGAATGCGCTACCGCTTACTTTTTATAGGTAAGCCGGTGGCGCATTTTATTTTGCGATAATACCGTAAGTACTTTCCCTCTGGACGTCAATTTCAAAGACTCTTCGCCAGGGATAGCGAGGATGGAGCTTAAAGTCCTGCAGATAATATTCTTGGCCAGTAGTAGCGTAAAAGGGAGTTCTGCCAAGGTTGCTGTGAAGTAAGAGGAGCGCACCTAGGTTTAAATAATCCTGAGCTAGGGCCTGCCCATAGCCTAAACCATCTCCTTCCATATAGTCCGGATTGTAGCCATGCTTGGTAATAGTTTGTCTCAGGGTGGCATGGCAGAGCTTTTGGTAGAGAAAATCGTCCGCTAGACGGGTAAGGGTAAAGTTTAAATTTTGGGCATAAAGCTGGGGAAGCTGGTCCGCTGGAAGCTTGTGGCATTGTCCAGTAAAAATGGCTGCCTGAGCCAAGACAGTACCGGCAGAATTGCTAAAGGTGTTCCAACCGGCATAGGATGCTAATTTATTTAAAGGGACGCCTGCCTTGAGCAGCTGAGGAACTAAAAGCTCCTCTAAAGTAAAATTGGCCGTCAGATCTAGAAGAGCAACATGTGGGTAGGTCGTTAGTAAGCTGCGAAGCTCCTCTGTCTGCTGGGTGCTGGGGTGGTAGTCCTTGTAGCCACAGCTGATATAAAGAATAAAATCTGCCTGCAGTGGGTCAGAAACCTCCTGGGCACCGAGCAGCTGGAGCTTGTCCCTTAAAGTTTCACCATTGCTGGCCGGCATGAAGGGCATATACATAAATTCATTGTCTGGAATAGCGTATTTTAAATAGACTTTGGGCTGATAGGCTGTTTTTTGCAGATAGCTACGGGCCACTAGCAGAGCGGCTATTTCGTCAGCTCCATAGGTTAAGGCTGTTTGGGGCAGTCCTTGGGCATAGCTGCGGGCATGGTTCATATTACGATTGGGCAGTCCAAAGCTGGAACCGTCGTCCTGCCCGATAATGGTTAATAAATTTTTGCGACTGGCAGCAAAAAAATGTTGGTTAAATTGGTCATTATCACGGTAACGTTGTAAATATTTGGTCAGAATATCCTTGGGAATTTTAGCGGCCAAAGCTTCCTGCTCCTGTGTCAGATAGGGATCATTAAAGGTTTCCGTCATATCCCGCAGTTCTGCATAACGGCGCAAATGCCATTGATACCAGCGGTCCGGTAGGAGCTGGTCGCTGACCAGTAGCCTGGGAACGATGACAAAGCTGCTCAGCTGTGTTTGTGGTTGGTGCTCTGCAGTTGTCTGCAGAAGCTGTAGAAACTTAGCATAATCCTCGGTCTTGCCTAGGGGAATGCGAGAATTAAGCAGACCTCCGTGAATGAGTAAATCTGCTGCAAGAATGGCTTCCTGCTGTTGGGGTAGGCTTTTTTCCAACCAAAAATAAAGTTTTTTTCTGTCAGCCGGTATTTGATAGTTGTCAAGAAGTTCTTTTGAGGGTAAAATTACATTTATACCTGCTAAAGCCCCCAACTGTTGGGGCAGGCTAGAGCAGACCGGCCTACTATCCAAAGGTACTAGGAGGATAGTGCTGTTCATAGGTAGGGTAGTAAAAGATATTTTTTCGCTGGAGGGTAAGCGGTACAGCCAGGCTATAATACAGAGCAGGCTCAGAGAAAAAACTAGGCAATACCAGGCAAGCTTTTTCACAACCATTCCTCCTGTCAAAAATTAATATACTTCATTATAGCATATGGATGGGAGTTAGCAATGAGAATCATTACGGGACGGGCTCGTGGGCTGCAGCTGAATACACCAAAGAATATGGATGTGCGGCCGACAGCAGACCGGGTCAAGGAGTCAGTTTTTAATATTATTGGTAATAAAATTATTCAGGCACAGGTGGTGGATTTTTTTGCAGGCACTGGTAATTTGGGCTTAGAAAGCTGGAGCCGTGGTGCTGCTGGGATAACCTTTATTGATTTGAGTAAGGAATCCTTGCGGATTGTGGAAAGTAATATTCAAAAGTGCAGAGCACAGGAGGCCTGCACCGTGCTTAAAGGGAATGCTGTACAGGTAATTGAAAAATTGTATAAGCAGGGAAAGCGTTTTGACTTTGCTTTTTGTGATCCACCTTACAAAAAAGGTTGGTTACAGCAGATTATGAATGCCTTGGATAAAAATCATCTGCTTCAGGAGGGTGGCTATCTGGTTATGGAAAGATCGCCTCAGGAGGAGGTAACCCAGTGGCCTGCCTATTATAGCTTGGTTCGTACTGTAAAATATGGTGATACGATTGTTGACTTTATCAGATTTGCTACTATTATGGATGAAGAAGAAACAGATAAATAAAATCCTTTGCAACAATGGTAATATTAAAAAATAATTTTCTTAAACGAATATTTTAAAGGGAAAAAGAAATTTTTGTCGAATATAGAAACTTGTAAAGCTATAAGTTTCTGCAATTTAAAAGAGAAACTATTTAGGAGGTCCGGCTATGCGTAGAGCAGTTTGCCCAGGAAGTTTTGATCCAGTAACTAGAGGACATATTGATATTTTTGAAAGAGCCAGCTTGATGTTTGATGAAATCATCATCAGTGTTTTCCATAATCCTGGTAAGGATAAGGCGATGTTTTCTATGGAAGAGCGGGTAGAAATGTTGAAGTTGGCTACCAAGCATATTCCCAATGTGAAGGTAACAGCATTTTCTGGTTTGTTGAATGAATTTTGTGTACGTGAAAATGCACCCTTTATTGTAAGAGGACTGCGTGCTTTTACCGATTTTGAGTACGAGTTTCAGCGCGCCTTACTAATAAAGAAAATAGATACTCATTTAGAAACAGTCTTTATTATGACTAATGCCCAGTATTCCTTCGTCAGCTCTTCCGGGGTTAGGGAATTAGCTGCTTTTAATGGGCAGATTAAAGATTTAGTACCGTCCTGTGTAGAGGAGCGTATTCGCCAACATGTTGCCAAAAAATTGTAATCGAAAGAGGGGCATATGGACATGAAGGAACAAAGTGTTAATAGTAGACGTTTAGAAAATATGTTCGCAGATGCCGAGGATTTAATAGCATCTTCCGGCAATACTTATTTTGGTAAGATTATTGTAGATAAGGCCGATTTAGTCAGCCTATTTGAAGAATTGGAGCAGACTATCCCCAAGGAGGTTGAAACTGCACAGGCTGTTTTGGCAGAAAGGGAAAGAATTATTGAAGCTGCAAGAAAGCTTGCAGAGGACACCAGGGAGAGAGCCAGGGTAGAGGCAGATTCTCTGATGGAAAGTGTTCGTGTCGAGGGTGAAAGAAAGCTGAATGAAAATGAAATTACGTTACAGGCTCAAACCTTGGCGAAGAAGAAAATAGCAGAAGCTGAGGCTTATGCTCAGCAGGTGCGTACTGAGGCAGATGCTTATGCTCAGGAGGTTACTGCAAGAGCGAACGACTATGAAAGAAAGGTTCATCAGGAAGTTTTGCAATATGCTGACGATATGTTGGGATATCTCATTAAAAAGCTCTCCCAGGATTTGGGCTCTGCTTTAGAAAATTTGAACGCTAATCGAGAAAGTATTGCAGCACAGCGTGAGCCTGCAGTATATACAGAAGGTTTAGAAACAACTGAAGAAGCTGATAAAGAAATGTAAAAAAAGCCCTGAATATCCATGAGGACATTCAGGGCTTTGCTTTATTGGTCAGAAATTGAACAGGGCTTATTCGACAATGGTGTAATCAGCCAGGGCTTGAAGTAATTCAGGACTATTGGCCGGATATTGGGCACAGAGTGCTTCTAAAGCTGCAAAATCCTTTAATTCCTTGCCCCATAAAAAGCAGTCAGCATCATTATAGGCAGCTACTACCAGGGAGGCTTCCTTTTGGCAAGGTGTCTTGCCTAAATCATCCGTCAATAAAATATAGTCGGTACCAAAATCCATACCATATACAGTAATATTTTCTTCGGGAGTTACATCCTCCCAAAAGTTCAATTTCTCAAAATCAGCAGCAGTTAGCAACATTTTTTTGACCTCACTTTGTGATATATTCTCTAATATAGAGTATAAGTCATTTTCCTTTCTTTGTCGATTGGTTAAATATTAAAAGAGGTACGATTTGTAGTATAATGAGAATAAATAAAGGGAAGGGAGAGCAGGAGATATGTCGGGTAAAGGAAAGAAGAAACCCTTGCAGGCTAAATTTATTTGTCGCGAATGTGGTAGATTTTTAGCGTGGGCCCTGATATCTGCAGAAATGAGTTGTCCCTATTGTGGCGCATGGGTAACGGAAGAGAATAGAAAAAGAGATTATGAGGTATATCTACCGGCTGATGATGACCAGCTGGTGCTTTTTAAGGATGAGGTGGAATAAATGGATGGGATATGGCAGGAGGCTAAGGAGCTTCAGGAAGAGCTTGTTGCTAGAAGAAGAAATTTACATCAATATCCTGAACCAGGATGGACGGAATTTAGAACTGCTAGCTTGATTATTCAAGAGCTGCGTCGTCTTGGTTATCAGGTAGCCTTTGGTGCAGAGGTCGTAGCAGAAGAGGCCATGCTGGGAGTACCCTCTGAGACGTTTTTGGCAGAAGCAGCAGCCAGGGCTATCGATGAAGGAGCGGATGCAGCTCTAGTTGAGGCTATGAGGGGCGGGAAAACAGGTATCGTAGCTACTCTTGCCGGTAACAGTCCTGGTAGAACGGTAGCTTTTCGCTTTGATATGGATAGTAACGAGGTAGAGGAAACAAAGGCTGTGGAGCATGTGCCCAATCAATTAGGCTTTGCTTCTAGGCATCAGGGGGCTATGCATGCCTGTGGGCATGATGGCCATGTAACCATAGGTCTAGGTGTAGCCAAGCTGCTGGCAAGGCATCAGCAGGAGCTGGTGGGGCAGATCAAGCTTATTTTCCAGCCGGCTGAGGAGGGTGTACGAGGCGCTTATGCCATGGTTCAGCAGGGAGTAGTGGATGATGTTGACTACTTTTTTGGAGGGCATATTGGTTTTAAAGCTAGAGAAAATGCTACACTGGTTTGTATGACGGAAGGCTTTTTGGCTACTACTAAGCTGGATGCCTCTTATCAGGGGGTAGCTAGTCATGCAGGGCTGGCTCCTGAAGAGGGGAAGAATGCTCTCCTGGCAGGTGCTCAAGCCTGCTTGGCTCTACATGCTATTCCTCGTCATGGTCAGGGCAGCTCCAGAATTAATGTAGGCGTTTTTCAAGGGGGAAGCGGTAGAAATATTGTGCCGGACCAGGCCCATTTAAAATTAGAGACTCGTGGAGAAACTACAGCGATTAACAGCTATATGGTAAAGCAGGCTCAACGTATTTTACAAGCCAGTGGTGAAATGTATGATGTTAAGGTCGCAATAACGAAGGTCGGCAGTGCTCCCGGCTGTTGTGGTGATGGTATCCTGGGAAAGGAAATAGCTAGCCTGGCAGAGTCCTCTGGAGCATACACTAAACTAATACCCGCTATGAATATGGGTGGAAGTGAAGATTGTGCTTATTTTATGGAAAGGGTACAGCAGCTGGGTGGCAGAGCAGTTTATATGATGTATGGCAGCGAGCTGGTAGCGAGTCATCATCATAGTAATTTTGATTTTGACGAAAGCTGTCTATGGCGAGCAGTGGGTTTATTGACTAAACTAGCTTTAATTTATGTTCATAATTAATTCACATATAAAGAATAAATTGACATTTTTTTGACATAATTAGTTGGTATTATATATATTAAAGAAAGAAATATGGAGGTATAGATATGAAAATAATGCGTAAAGTTTTGGCCTTGGCATCCTGTGCAGTGATGTTGGTTGGCGGTGCTGCTATTGCAGCTGAGGTGCCCCAGGTAGCTACAGTTAATGAGCAAAAAGAGATAATGGTACAACCTCAAAAGGAGCATAATCTTTTGCATACCAGTGGTAAAATTGTTGAAGTTAACGATAAGCAAATCGTAGTTAAGGGTACTGGCGACCAGGAACTGGTGGCTGTTAATATTTCTGAGCAAACCTATATTCTTGATGGCGATAAAGGTCGCAATAAAAAAATGAAAAATTTGAAGGTTGGTCGTGACGTAACCGTATATTATGGACCTATAATGACTCGTAGTCTTCCTCCCCAAACTGAGGCTATCGCAGTGCTTCTTGGTGAAGCAGATGAGGATCAGGGCAGATATATGGTAGTAGATCAGGTAAAGATGTCCGAGGATCAAAGCTATATCACTCTGATTGATGAAGAGCATAGCTTGATTGCTACTGTGGATAAGGATGCCTATAAGCGTTTTGCAGAAATTAAGTCCGGTGACCGTATTTTAGTTTGGTATGATATGATGACTATGAGTATTCCTGCAAAAACAAATGCAAAAAAGGTAGTTGTTTTGCCGAACTTCTAACTCTTGCTAAAAATATGATAGAATATTGAAGTGATTACAGGTGCCGTCGTAGAGCCGAGCGACGGCATTTTTTTATTTTTATCTAAATTCTTCCAGTAAAAAAATCTTTAATATATAAAAATGTATTCTTAATAAAACTTAATTTCGTTTATTTTAAGTATTTTCTAGGATTGGGCATTATATTCATTATTTAAAAATAAGAAAAAATATATAGATATAATAAATAAAAAATAAATATAAGAACAGTATTACTAAATAGTTAACTTATGCTAATTTACTACTTTTTACTTAATTAATTAATTGATAACTTGTCAAGGTTAGCAAAAATAGAGGAAAGATAGTTAATATAAAGTTATACTTTAGCAAAATTTTTAGCAATAATGCCTTGACTTTTTTAATCATACATGTATAATTCTTATTAGGAATTATTTTTGATAATGGAGGATGGAAATGGCTAAAAGAAATACTATTCAAAGACAACTTGTTATTGCAGCTGTACGCTTTTTGGCAGATCACCCAACTGCTGAAGAGGTATATGACCGTATTACTATGGAATATCCTGATATTAGTAAAGGCACTGTTTATCGTAATTTAAATTCCTTAGTAGAAAGTGGTCTGTTAGGCAAAGTATCTGTTCCCAATGGCGCTGACCGTTTTGATCACATTTTGACTAGACACTATCATATTAAATGTACTCGTTGTGGTCATTTTATGAATGTAGAAAACTTTGATTATTTTCACGGCCTGGATGAAAAGGTTGCTGAAGTGACTGGTTATAAAATGGAACATCATGATATTGTATTCAGTGGCCTGTGCCCCGATTGCCAGAAGGCTTTGGCAAAGGAAGCTGAGCAAGGTAAGGAAAGCTAATTTTCTTGGATGTTTATGTGGTAAGGCAGCTGGTAGAAGGATCAGCTTATTTGCCTAAAACCAGGAAAAATTGTAATTAAGGTTCGATTTATGCTGATTTGTAAAAAATAAACCTCGACTGAAAAAAGTCGAGGTTTTCTTTTTCTCAAAGATGTACTCTGGTATGATATAATTTAGGTAAAACGAAAAGAATGAGGAGTGTCGAACATGAAGAAAATATTACCCGTGCAAAAGGGTGAGTTGATAGAAATGTCTATTACCGGTTTAGGTAGTAGTGGTGAGGGGGTGGGTAAATATCAGGGCTTTACTGTTTTTGTACCCGGTGCCCTACCAGGGGAAAAGGTTAGTGTTTTAATAAATCTTGTGAAAAAGAATTATGCAACCGGTGTACTTCAAAGGGTACTTGAACCCAGTGCAGAAAGACTTACACCACCTTGTTCTGTATATGAGCAATGCGGAGGGTGTCAGCTGCAGCATTTATCCTATGCCGGTCAGCTGGCAATGAAACAGCAGCAGGTTAAGGACGCTCTGATGCGGATAGGGCATCTGGATGTGGAAGTTTTACCGGTTATCGGTTGTAATGATCCGTGGAATTATCGCAATAAAATGCAGTTTCCCGCAGCTATGGATGGAGAAGGTCTGCTTCAGCTAGGTTGTTATGCTACGGCATCCCATAGCGTGGTAGATACTGATAGCTGTATGATTCAGAAAGCTGCTAATAATGAGGTTCTTTTGACTGTGCGTAAATGGATGCAGTGCTTTGGTATTACTGCTTATGATGAAAAGACCGGTAAGGGGCTTGTACGTCATGTTATGAGCCGTGTAGGTGTTCATAGTGGTGAAGTTATGGCGGTGTTGATTACCTCTGCCTATGATATTCCTCATAAAAAAGAATTAGTGGAGTGGCTGAAAAAGTATGTACCAGGTTTGGTTAGTGTCGTCCAGAATATCAATAAGAAAAAGACTAATATCATCATGGGAGATAAAACCAGAGTTATTTATGGACAATCCACTATTAAGGATAGCTTGGGTGCTTTAAACTTTAATATTTCCGCACAATCCTTCTTCCAGGTAAATAGTGAACAGGCAGAAAAGCTTTATAATACGGCTTTGGAATATGCTGCACTTAATGGTACGGAAACAGTAGTGGACGTTTATTGTGGTACTGGTACTATTTCACTTTATCTGGCAAGACATGCACGCCAGGTATATGGTATTGAAATTGTTGCTCCTGCTATTGCGGACGCTAAGAAAAATGCTGAGTTGAATAACTGTCAAAATGCAGAATTTATTTTAGGTGATGCTGCGGTAGAATTACCGAAATTATTAGCAACAGGCATTCAACCTGATGTAGTCCTTGTTGACCCACCACGTGCTGGTTGTGAGGAAAAGGTGTTGGCGGCTATTGCCGAGGTTGGACCGGAGCGGGTAGTTTATGTTTCCTGCAATCCTGCTTCCTTAGCTCGTGATTTGGCTTATATGGAAGAGCATGGTTATAAAACTACTATAGTTCAGCCGGTGGATATGTTTTCTATGACTAGTCATGTGGAAAATGTAGCACTTTTATCTAAAATTTAAAATTGCTGCTAATATAGCTAGGAGAATATTAAATTGAGTGTAGGCAAGGACTTTTACAGTGGTATCTAAGCCGCTGTAAATCTTATTTCTCTGTAGTTCAGTTGCCTATGCAGAGTTTAGGTTAATTAGAAGTTTACCAAATTTGAAAACAGGCTACACGAAAATATTTGCTTAGTATGTAGTTGTGTGCTTGTTCGTCCGAGATATGGATGAGTACAAAATGATACTTGAAAAAATCGCCGATGTGAGCAGAGTGCTTATATCGACGATTCTTTTTTATTACAATATTATATTCACTGGGTATTTTTAAAAGCGTGGTCGTACGGGTTCGTTATCCTATTTACTAGCTTTTACTCCATCCATTTCTGTTGTTTTCTGTTCTAATTGCATATGTGCTTCTAGGATTCTTTCTGCCAAGCCCTTCTCATAGATTTCTTTGTAGGGAAAAGCTTCCACAGAGAAGTCCCTGTCTCGCCGACGGAGCTCACCTTTTGGCAGTGGTTTTGTGAGTGTCAGGTGTATTCCTCTGAAACCAACTCTGGCCTGGTCCATGCTCTGGCGTAGTTCCAGCATCACTCGGGCGGCGTACTCAGGTGTTGTATCTTTAGTGTTTATATAAAGTACTAATGTTCCGCACTGTGCTCCCAGTGCGCCTACATCGTAAACCCGGTCAAGCTCTAAATCTTCAAGGGCCATGGTGTAGGGTAAAACATCCTCGTTCTTTAAGGCTTCTCTATGATTAAGCTCTAAGATGCCGTATTGGATGCCATCGGGATCATAGATGCTTAGCTGACTAAGTACTTTATCAACTAGTTGTGCGTAGTCCCGGTTAATTCTGAGGGCGGTGTTTTCTTTATGGACTACCCTGTCTTCGTAACTGTCCCAACGGAATTTTCCCCAATGGTCGAAGCCCAAGGTAAATTCTGAGTCCAAGCTGGAAGGTGATTTTACATGGGCATAGTAACCTCCAGTTTTAAAAGAGTAGCTAATATCCGTCACTACAAAATCTGTATTAGGATAGAAGGTATCAAGATGCTGTTGTGCGCTTCTTTTAGATAGATATTTTGATAGGGGATTTCCCATTAGGGCTACTCCCAACCAAATTATTCCAATAGTAAGTATTAATGCTACAACTAGTACCGTAATTTTCCAAATTCGCTTTTTCATTTCAATGCTCCTTTCTAAAACGTAAGGGACGGACAACCCGATGATTTTGATTGTCATTGAAGCGTTTTTTATACTGTCAACAAAGGGTTATTTTAATACAGCTTAAAGCCTTAGTGACGTGACTTGGGTTTACTGTCAGCCCTAGAAGCAGAATGTACACTAATAATCGAATGAACGATATTTCCCGTATTAAGCAGAATATCTAGCTGAGAATACTGCTTGCGTAAAATTACACTTAGGTCTATGATGAAAAGAAAGCAGTTATTAGCGGTAAAGATTATTTTGGAGGTAGGATTATGAGCGATTTTAAGGATATAACTAAACTTTTAGCTATTTTAGACCAGGAGCAGGAAAAGCTGGGAACCTGGGTTGCACCAGAAGAACAGCTGCCCTTTGTCTGCTATGGCAAGGCTGTTTATTTACTGCGTGATGCGATTGGGAGTCTCCCCGGTAAACATCCTGAACTAGAGCTTTATGAATATCAGCGCATATTGGAGGAGCAGGGACTAAGGGAAAGAGATTTTAAAACTGCTGACGTAAGCCGAATGGAAGCAAAAACAGTTGCTGCCATGCTTGTGGCTGTGTGGAGGGGAGAACGCTTTTGTGATGGCTTACTTATGGATTATTTAGAGAATGGCTGTATTCAACGGTGGTTAAAGCGTTTACAGGCAATTGATGAGGGACGATAATGGAATATTCTCTAGCTTTAGCACAGGCTATTACTACTAAAAATATCAAAGCCAACTACGCAACTTTGGAAAGATTAGTTTTGCAGGCGAAGCCCAATGGCTGTCAGGCACTTTGCTTTTCCGAAGCCTTCCTGACGGGTTATAGTTTAGCGGGAGTAGCAGAGCAGAGTTTGACCTTGGCTTCCCCTTATCTAGAACGAGTAGCTGGTTTGGCCCTGCTGCATGGGGTTGATATTCTAGTCGGCTTTCAGGAGCGTAGGGGACAGGCCTATTATTTGACACAGGGAATCTTTCTCGCTGATGGTCGGAGGGAGTTTTATCGAAAAACACATCTTGGGCAACGAGAGGCCAGTTTTTTTACGGCGGGTGATAAATTACCTGTTTTTAGTTTGAGCTGTGGACTTAAAATTGGTATTTCTCTTTGTGTGGAAAGTCATTTTCCTGAACTGCTACAGAGCTTGGCTTTGAGGGGAGCGGAGCTGGTTTTTGCTCCTCATGCAGTGCCGGTTAAGGCTGGCCCCAGAAGGGAGATTTGGAATAAATATATTCCTGCTCGTAGCTATGATAACAGGTTGTATATGGCCTGCTGTAATTTGTGGGATGATAATAATTTTGGCGGCGGCTGTCTAGTAACTGGTCCTACAGGAGAAGAAGTGTGCTCCAACTTCATAGCTGGCGAGAGCCTGGTGTCCTTTGTGGTTGATACCGCCTTAATAGCTTATTATCGTGGAAATAATTCTATGAGGAATCGTTATTATCCTTTATGGCGCAGGCGGGAGCTTTACGAATAATAAAAAATGGTATTTTGACTACTTGCTGATAGCAGGGAGGCAAAAAAATACCGTCCTCCTTCTTGCAAGGAAGACGGTTAGCTAAAATAGCTATTACCAAATAATATATGATTAATTTTAGAAAAAAGGAATGCTAGATAGAGAAAAACACACCACAGGGGATGTTTGCGGTGCGTTTTTCTTAGGAAAGCCATACTTATGATGAATTTGATGGGAAGGGTTTCTAGTAAGGTTCATCCTTACTACATTTATAGTATACAATAGAGCTATGACAGAAAAAGGGCAAAGGTTTGAACTAAATGTGAAATAATAATCAGAATTATTTGTCTTTTTCTTCCTTTACAATTTTACTACTAATTAACTAATAGAGGTGTAAGATTTGTCTATTTTTTAATTGTTAACTCATTGTATTCTATACATAATTAATGCTTTTTAAACCATAACTTCATAGTGTCATAAATGTGAACGAGTCCTGGCTCTTGGATGATATAGGGAACCATGGTGTACATATATTTAGAGAAGGGACGGCTGAATACGCCATGCTTGTAGGCAAATTCTTTAAAGCCCTCTAAAGTAGCAGGATCATAAACCTCAATACACATACAGCCACCCATGATTCTCACTTCTTTTACGCGAGGATCACTAAAGCCTGCCATTTCACGCTTGGTAATAGCTTCGATGTGGTGAATTTTGTCCAGATAATGTTCCTCGTCAAAGAGCTGGATGGATTTTAAGGCTACGCTACAAGCTAGGGCATTGCCCATAAAGGTAGGACCATGCATCAGAGCATGATTGGGATTGTCGTCATAGAAGCCTGCATACACACGGTCACTGGCTACGGTTACGGCATGACCGATATAGCCACCAGTTAAGCCTTTACCTAAAACTAAGATATCCGGCTGTACCAGGTCGGCAACAAAACGATTGCCGGTACGTCCAAAGCCGGTGGCAACTTCATCAAAAATTAGTAGCACGTCGTACTGGTCGCATAGTTCACGGGCACGTTTTAGGTAGGAGATGTCATACATGAGCATGCCGCCGGCACCTTGGAGTAGGGGCTCAACAATAAAGGCGTTCAGCTGGGCATGATATTTGACAAAGGCTTCTTCTAGGGCGGGGACATTGGTAGGAACATGGACTACGTTTTTGCTGGGACCATAGGCCTTCATAACAAAATGGTAGTCCTCGTCATCACTAACCTCCATGGCTTTAAAGGTATCGCCATGATAAGCATTGGTCAGGGACATAACCATGGTGCGGTTAGTTTCGCCTCTATTCAAATAGTATTGCAAAGCAATTTTTAAGGAAACCTCAACAGCGACACTGCCGGAATCAGAGAAAAAGCAGTGGTTTAAATCTCCGGGCAGCCATTCTTCCAATTTAGCAGCCAGCTTTTGAACGGGCTCATGGGTTAAGCCTGCCAGCATAACATGGGCGAATTTATCAGTTTGCTCCTTAATGGCAGCATTTAAAACGGGGTGTTTATAACCATGGATCATACACCACCAGGAGGAGATGGAATCAATCATCTTATTATCCTCAGTATAGAGGTACATGCCCTCGGCATTAATAATTTTATGAGGTTCGGGCAGATGTTTCATTTGTTGATAGGGATACCAGATACTCATTTTTAACTTCCTTTCTTATGCATATAATGCTTCTAAAGCTTTAATATCAATAGCTAAATCGGTGTCACCAGCAGCTACGCAGGCTACCACCTTGACGCCAGTTAAGGCTTCACACATTTTTAGATTATCCTCATGGAGAAAATTACCCTTTTCGAAGTGATTGAAAATAATGCCACGTAGGGGAATATGATGCTCTTGCATATAAAAGGTGGTTAGCACTACGTTGTTAATGGTGCCTAAACCTGCATCAGCAATCATCAGACAGCCTGCATCACAGGCTTTGACTACGTCCTCCAGCTGCATTTTGCAGTCCTTATCATAACGTAAGGGGCAGATGATGCCACCGGAGCCCTCCAGGGTGATGTAATCGTATTTTTTACAGATGTTCTGAAAGCCGGCTACTACCTGGTCCAGCTCTACAGGGTGACCTTCTACCTTGGATGCTAGATGGGGAGATACTGCTACCTCATAAACATAGGGACACATTTCCTCAGTGGGCTGTTCGATGCCGGACATATTTTTGACCTGGAGTGCATCGCCGGGGATGAGGTTTCCCTGGGGATCTTTAGCATTACCACTCATAGCAGCCTTATAATAGGCTGTCCTATGACCTGTCTCATGTAATTTTTTGACAATTAAACCGGTAACATAGGTTTTACCTATATCGGTACCGGTACCAGTAATAAATAGCTTTTTAGTCATGACAACGTTTCGCCTCGTATCCTAATTCTTTTAATAATTTCATATCTGTTTCCATGGTGATACCTGAGGTAGTCAGCATATCACCAGAAATAGCTGCATTAGCACCGGAAAGAAAGCAGCTTCTGCCCTTGTCCGGTAGAAGACCTCGACCACCTGCCAGGCGGATGGAGGCATCGGGAAGGATAAAACGGTAAACTGCTACAATGCGGCGCATGTCCTCATTGGTTAGACGACGATTATGCTCCATCGGGGTACCAGGAATGGCATTTAACATGTTGATGGGTACGCTGTGGATATCCAGTTCTCTTAAGGAAAGCGCCATATCAATGCGGTCCTCCGGACTTTCGCCCAGTCCCATAATACCGCCACTGCAGACGGTAAGCCCAGCCGCCTTGGCTGCTTTAATAGCAGCTACCTTGTCAGCAAAGGTATGACTGGTACAAACCTTGGGAAAGAAGTTTTGAGAGGCTTCAAGATTATTATGTACCCTGCAGGCGCCGGCCTCCTTGAGCTTGCGGAAGTTTTTTTCATCCAGCAGGCCGAAGGAAACACAGACAGCAATATTGGTTTCTTTCCTAATAGTACGAATGGTTTCGCAAACCTTGTCTACGTCCGCATCAGAAAGCTTACGACCTGAAGTAACGATGGAATAACGCAGAATGCCTTGGGACTCATTGATTTTGGCATGCTTGAGAATTTCTGCCGTATCCAGAAGAGGATATTCCATAACATGGGTTGGATTATGGGCTGATTGAGCGCAAAAACGACAGTTTTCGGAGCAACGGCCACTTTTGGCATTGACGATGGTACAGATATCAAAATTGTTTTGGCAGAAATGCTTGCGAATTTTATTAGCTTTTTCTGTAAGCTCTTCTAGGGGTTGGTCGTATAGCTTGAGGGCCTGTTCTCTGGTTACAGGCCTTCCTTCCAGCACTTGGTTATATAATTCTTCAACAAAAGTCATGCTCAAGACATCCTTTCTGGTTTTAAGATAGGAATAAGACGTTTACTCAAAAATGCACCGGCAAAGCATAAAAGAACGTCGCCAGGCACCGCAAGGATAAAACAATAGAGGAAGAGCGGCCAAACCTCAATGGGAACATTCAGATAGTAGTTACTGACAAAGTAGTAATAAATCATGCCAAAGGCATAGACAACTGCCAAACCAACAAAATTAGCAATGAGCAGACGTTTATAACCGGGCTTTTCTACCTGATTGGCAATTTTCCCAGTTAGGTAAGCACCTGCTGCGAAGCCTACTAGATAACCAAAGGTTGGTTGGGCTAAGTAGCCTGGACCACCACCCTGAGTGAAGATGGGTAAGCCTATTAAGCCTAAAATAACGTAAACACTGACAGCAGTACCGCCTAGCCTGCCACCTAAAAGCAGACCGGCAAGCATTGTAAATAAATATTGCAGGGTAAAGGGTACAACGGGAATAGGAATACGCATAAAGGCACCAGCCGCAATTAGGTCTACAAAGACGGCACATAAAATTAATTTTTTTAACTTTTCATTTTTCACTTTTCTATCTCCCTCGAGTTAGATTTGCTGTGGGAGCCGGCAGAGGTGGCCTACTGCTGCCAACATATCTATTCAGTGTAATCTGCCATTATTTTGTAAATGCTACGAATCACTGAAGGCTACTATCCGGAAGAATAGCCTTTCTAAAAACTTAAGATATGCTCCAACTGTGACAATGATAGCACATTTTATAAGCATGGTCAACTTAAAACAATAATAAGTTAACCAATTTTTAAAAGGTAAACTTGAAATGGTTAACTATTTAACAATTAATAAAAATGATTTAAAAACCATTAAGAACTTTTCTTGTGAAGCGTATAAAAATTTGTTATAATTTACTGTAATGAAAGGAGTTATTAACATGAAAAAAATATTATTAGCTATTTTAGCTGTAAGTTTTAGCTGGTTACTGCAGAATCCGGTTTTGGCTCATGAATTCAACCCCTATCAGGGTATTTATCAGCAGATTTCCCAACAGGAGCTGAAGCGGGGAAGAGTGCAATTTGTATATGTTTTAAAGGATGAGGATGGCGCTGCTTTAAGTAATGCTACCTTAAAATATTTTGATTATACTGGTCAGGAACATACTACGGTATCGGATGCTCAAGGTCTGGTACGCTTAATGTTCCTGCAGGGACAGCCATTCGTGCAGGTTAAAGAGGTTGTGACAGGACAACAGGCCTTGCCCATCGTGGGAGAGGCTGTAACAGCCAGTGCGGAACGTCAGGACTTTAAAAAGGGTGTAGTTGAATATTATGTTTTGCAAAGAGCTATGGGTAAGCAGGTTGTCCATATTTTTGAAGCAGACTAAACGATACTCAAGCTCCGAGTGCATACTCGGAGCTTTTTCTGTCAGCAGGTATTTAGCGGCTGAATGGGGAACATTACATACAATATATTGAGGTGTAATTTATAAAATTAGTCCTAGGAGGTGGGGTCATGTATTTAGGCATTGACGTAGGCGGGACATTTACCGATGCGGTTATTATTACCGAGGGACAGGTAGTTAACCAGGCTAAGGTGCCTACTAACCATGAGGATGTTTTTACCTGTATTGTAGAAGCACTGGACCAGGTGCTGGTGGGGATTAAGATGGCGGCTCTAAAAAGAGTCGTATTATCCAGTACCATAGTGACCAATGCTTTGACTGAAAATAAAGTAGCCCCTGTATTTTTAGCAGTTATGACGGGACCTGGTATGAACGTGACGGGGAAATTCCCTGTGGAGCCCTATTATGTAAGTGGCTATGTTGATCATCGGGGGAAAATTACCGCTCAGCTGGACTGGAGTAGGCATCGGGATTTATTAAACAAAAAGGGAAGAGGGGTTTGCGCAGTCAGTGGTAAGTTTGCTGTGCGCCAGCCCCAAAATGAATACCTATTGGCTCATGAATTAAAAAAATGTGGCTATCAGAAGGTTTTTTTGGGTAGTGAACTAAGTGGTGAACTAAATTTTATCCGACGTACTAATTCAGCTTATTTTTCTGCCGCAGTCTATGAGCTTTTTCAACGTTTTGCCAATAGGGTACAAAGAGCCTTACAGGAAAGAAATATTTATGCACCCATTCACGTTTTAAAGGCTGATGGTGGTACGCTCCCATTGGAGGTTGCTTTACAGCAGCCGGTAGAAGCAGTTTTTACAGGTCCGGCGGCTTCAGTATTGGGTATCGAAGCGCTGGCGGCACCCCAGGTGAGGAGCATTTCCCTGGATGTTGGTGGTACTACTACGGATATTGCCTTTTGGGAGAATGGTATCCCGCTGATGGCCAAGCGTGGTGCCGACATTAATGGTTATCATACGGCCGTAAGAGCTTTTCATATGCGTAGTGTCGGAATTGGTGGCGATAGTAAAATAAAAAAATTAGCCGATGGTGCCTATCAGGTTGGACCGGAGCGTGAGGGTCCAGCAGCTGCTCTGAACGGGATGCGGGCTACTTTGTCGGATGCTCTAATTGTGGCTGGTTATGTAAGCTTTGGCAGCTATACAAGAGCCTTGGCGGTGATAAAGGAGCTTGGTGGTGAACCCTTAGCCGAGGCCAATAAAATTGTTCAGGCAGCCGTTGCGAAAATTACTGAAACTATTGAAGAAATGCTTGTGGAATGGGCAAAGCAGCCGGTTTACACTGTTGATGACGTAATTAAAGGAAGCGAATTCAAGCCCCAGCAGCTTATTGGTGTAGGTGGCGGCTCTCTTGGCTTAGTCAAGGCAGTGGGAGAAGCAATGCACCTAAACGTAGATATTCCCGTGGGTGCTATGGTAGCTAATGCCATTGGAGCCGCAGTTGCTAGACCTACCCTGGTAGCAGGTTTACGAGCAGATACTACGAAGGGCTATTACCTGATTCCGGAAAGTGGCAGAAGAGAAAAACTGCCCAGACCCTTTAACCAAAAGGTAGCAGAAGAAATTTTGACGGCCTGGCTCCATGAGCAGGCTAAAGCCTGGCAGCTGCCTAACCAGGCAACAGAGGTTATTAGCTGTGAAAGATTCCGCACCATTCATGATTATGCCCGCGTAGGCGATATTTACAATTTACGTATGCAGCTGAAGCCTGGTATCCTGTATCAGGTGTGTGGTAGGGAGGTGCTCCTATGAAGGATACATTGGGTTTAGTATTTTTTCCGGCTTTTGATTGGATGATTAGCCCCAACCATCCGGAGCGGCAGGAGCGTCTGCTCTATACCCGTGACCAGCTGGAGGAGGAAGGGCTTTTTGATTGTGAAGAAATAAGGGAATACCGTTCCAGGATGGCAGAAATAGAGGATTTGCAAAGAGCCCATGTAGGGGTGCCAGATATTGCCCGTCTCATTACTCCTGCACATTTAGCTTCTGCCGGTGGCTGTCTAACAGCAGCGGATGCGGTAATGAAGGGAGAGGTACGGCGTGCTTTTTCCTTGGTACGTCCGCCTGGACACCATGCTATGCGGGTTGTTCATGGCATTCGTGGATTTTGTACTGTTAATATTGAAGCGATAATGGTAGAATATTTACGGAGCCGATATGGTGTACGTAAGATTGCCGTAGTAGATACGGATGTTCACCATGGGGACGGTTCTCAGGACGTGTTCTATCACGACCCGAATACCCTCTATATATCCTTTCATCAGGATGGCAGGACGCTTTATCCTGGAACTGGCTTCCCTGATGAGGCTGGTAGTCCAGGTGCTTGGGGAACCAATATAAATTTGCCCCTGCTTTCTACTACTGGTGACGAAGGACTTCATCGCTTATATGATGGCTTGATTACCCATATTTTGGAGGATTTTCAACCAGAATTAATAATTAATTCTGCTGGGCAGGATAATCATTTTTCTGACCCCTTAGCATCCATGTGCGTAACGGCGCAGGGCTATGCTCGGCTTGCAGATAAGCTGCAGGCAGATATAGCAGTTTTAGAGGGAGGCTACTCTATTGAAAGTGCCTTACCTTATGTGAATACAGGTATTATCCTGGCTATGGCAGGTTTGGATTATAGCAAGGTTGTGGAGCCTGACTTATCCGGACTTCGGCGGCAGGATCCCCGCTGTAATCAAAGAGTGGACCAGCTGATTGAGCAGGTTGGCGATTTGTATTTTAACAGGGAGAAAACTAAGCGGGAATTGCTGGCTAAATGTGGTACTACCTGGCAACGTAGGAAGCATATTTATTATGATGAAGAAGGTATTCGGGAAGAACAGATAGAAACAGTCCATTATGGTCAAGGTGGCAGCTATTTTACCATTCAGACAGCTGCTGAGGATACCCGCTTTGGCGACCAGGATGCTTTTATTGTCTGCCTGCCACGGGAGATAAGCTCCGGCATGCGCAAACAGGCCTATGATGAAGCCTGGAAGGAAAAGAAAATTGGTCGTTGGCAATATGTGTTGGTACAGGATATTGCTACGGGTAGGATTGAAAAAATATAAGGGGATAGTAAAGTATTATGGAATCCAATGTAGTTAATATGGAAGCAAAATTAGAAAAATGGAAGAAGAAATTATTGGATTTGGTTAAAAAAAATAGCTTGTTAAATTTTAAATTTACATCTAAATCTACTCTTGAAATTGTTAATCCAAATTTCTTTGATTTGTGGGAAAGCTTTGTTCTAAATAAAGAATCTCTAAAGTTTGACACAACTCCTGCTGAAGAGTTAGATAATGTAGAGACAGACGAAGCAGAAGATAAAAAAGAAGTAGAAGACGAAAAAAAAGCTAAAGTTGTTACTAATAAAAGTTCAAGCGAACGCTCTAAAGCTTTAAGGAATCTAATGGATAAATCAAAAACGTTTTTGGAGGAACAGGGCGTTAGCGTTTTGTATTTATGCTTTGGTTATTTACATTGGAACGAGTCTAGTAATTCTAATATTTTCTATAATGCTCCCTTAGTTTTAGTTCCTGTAACTTTGACTAAGAGTAGCATTACCTCCCCTTTTGAGTTATCCATTAATGATGATGATATTTTATTAAATCCTACTCTTGCTTTTAAATTGGAAAGTGATTATGGTATAACACTGTCAGAATATGACCAAGAAATGTCTTTGGAAGAATATTTAGATATTCTTAAGGAAAAATTGGGTATAGGTAATTGGGAGATTTTGGAAAAAGCCGGATTAGGTTTATTATCTTTCCTTAAGTTGAATATGTACAAAGATTTGGACAAGATGAAAGACAGAGCTGTTAGCAACAAGATATTAGGAGCTTTGGCAGGAAATCCTGCGGATTTAGCAGAGGATCGAAATGCCGTGTTGACTGTTGATGCAACTAAATTTGATGATGAAATTAAGCCAGATATGACTTTTCAAGTTGTAGATGCTGATTCTAGTCAACAAGAAGCTATTGAATGTGCCAAAAGAGGAATAAGCTTTGTTTTACAAGGCCCTCCTGGTACAGGTAAAAGTCAGACAATCACTAATATTATTGCGGAAAGTTTGGCAGCAGGAAAGAAGGTCCTTTTTGTTTCTGAAAAGATGGCCGCACTTCAAGTAGTTTATAAAAGATTAAAAGATGTAGGATTGGATGATTTTATTCTTTTAATGCACAATTATAAAGCTAATAAAAGGACCATTTTAGACCAGTTTGACAATGTTA
>JAHHUH010000018.1 GCA_020024105.1 Phascolarctobacterium sp.
GAGAATAACTCATGATAGCATGAGAATATCTTGATACAAGTTGACAGGATATGCTATAATAATAGAAAATTAGTAGCGAATGGAGAGTTTCAATGCCAGTCAGTTATGATAAGCTCTGGAAAATGTTGATAGACAAAAAGATGAATCGTACAGAGCTAAAGGATCTTGCAGGAATCAGCTTTAATGTCCTCGCCAAAATGGGCAGAGGAGAATTCGTTTCTATGGAAAGCCTGTATAAAATTTGTGTTGCAATGAACTGCGAGATTGATGACATTATGGAGTTTATTAAAGTATGAAAATAATTGACCATGCTGTTCAAATCACAAATGAATATATCGATCAGATGCCCAAAAAGCTTCGCAAGAAGTATGGTCAGTTCTTCACCAGTAAGGAAACGGCTGTGTTTATGGCACAGTTGCTGAATATTCCTGAAGAGAAAGAAGAAATCTCCATTCTTGATCCTGGAGCTGGATCCGGAATTTTATCTGTGGCGCTGATTGATAGACTTCAAGGAATGACTAAGCTGAAACGGATTCGTTTGGTTTGCTATGAAAATGATCCGAATGTTTTGGATTTGTTAAAAGCAAATTTGAATTGGGCTTGCCAAAGTTCATCTATTGAAATTGTATATCAGATTATTTCAGACAACTATATCTTAAGTCAGATGGAAGATTACAACTCTATGTTTGGAGCCAATCTCGTCCCAAACAAATATGATTTTGTAATTGGTAATCCTCCCTATATGAAGATTCCCAAAGATGCTCCAGAAGCGTTAGCTATGCCTGATGTCTGTTATGGGGCGCCCAATCTCTATTTTCTGTTTGCAGCTATGAGTCTCTTCAATTTGAATGAAAATGGGGAAATGGTTTATATCATTCCTCGATCCTGGACTTCTGGTGCTTATTTTAGAAGGTTCAGAGAAAAGTTTTTAACAGAAGGGGCACTGGAGTACATTCATTTGTTCGTAAGCCGTGATAAGGTTTTTGAAAAGGAAAGCGTTCTGCAGGAAACAATTATCATTAAAGTCAAGAAAACACGAAAAAAGCCGGAAAAAATTATCGTAACTTCGACAAAGAGCAATGCCGACTTTTCTGACATTACCAAATTTGAAGCGCCTTATTCTACCGTTGTGAGTGGTGATGCGCTTTATGTGTACTTGGTTACTGGACCAGAGGAAGTAGAGACATTAAATTGCCTTAATCAGTGGAAAGACACGCTGCCAAATTTGGGAATGAAGATGAAAACCGGATTGACAGTGGATTTCCGAAACAGAGATGTGCTTCGGGATGAAGCTGAAGAAAAGGCGGTTCCCCTCTTTTATGCGCAGCATATTAAAGATGGAAAGGTGAACTTCCCGGTCGGAAAAGAACATGAATATATTGTCACAGATCAAAAGGGCCTTCTTCAAAAAAATGTGAACTACCTATTTGTGAAGCGCTTTACAGCCAAGGAAGAACACCGCCGATTGCAGTGTGGTGTATATCTGGCTCGAAAGAACCCTGAATATACCGAGATTAGCACACAAAATAAATTGAATTTTATTTGCGGGCTGCAGGATTTGTCGGAGTGCGTTGTTTATGGCCTGTATGTCCTTTTTAATTCCACCCTATATGACGGATATTATCGTATTTTGAATGGATCGACACAGGTAAACTCTACTGAGGTGAATTCTATGCCGGTTCCTCCTTTAAATATTATTGAATCAATGGGTAAAAAACTAATTCAAAGTAAAGATATGTCTGAAAAGATGTGTGACAAAATCTTAAGGAGCTTCGTATGAGTAAATTAGACCAGGCAAGAGAAATCTTGGCATCATTAGAAGTACCCCTAAAGCAGCAAAATGATATGTGCTGCTATGTTTTATTGGCAATATCCAATATTACTGAAGAGGATGAATGGCAATCAGCAACAAATAATTGGATTCGAATCCATGATGTTATTCAATTCACTGGAGAAAATTTTGGTGTTGCTTATGCTGAAAACAGCAGGGAAACTATTCGAAAGCAAGCTTTGCACCATTTCAGAAATGCTGCGTTCATTGAAGATAACGGCAAAGCGACAAATAGCCCCAATTATCGTTACCGCCTAACCGAGGAAATGCTATCATTGATCCAGAGCTATGGAACTCCGGCATGGGAAGGAAAACTGCATAATTTCTTGGAAGGCCATGACACGCTAATTGATTTATATGCATCCAAAAAGGAAATGAGGAAAATGCCTGTAAAAATCAATGGCGAAGATTTTACTTTTTCTCCTGGCAAGCATAATCAGCTGCAGAAAGCAATTATTGAGGAGTTTGCTTCCAGATTTGCCCCTAATTCAGAGTGCTTGTACGTTGGTGATACCATCGAAAAGGACTTGGTCAAGCATGATACAAAGCTTCGTGAATTAGGATTTGAAATTACCCTGCATGATAAGATGCCCGATGTTGTTCTGTATGCTGAAGATAAAAACTGGATTTATTTTGTTGAGTCGGTAACTTCCGTAGGTGCAATGGAACCTCATCGTGTCCAGGAAATCGAGGAAATGACTAAGAATGTGACAGCAGGCAAAATCTATGTTACAGCATTCCTCGATTTTAAGACTTTCAAAAAGTTTTCTGAGAACCTGGCGTGGGAAACGGAAGTTTGGATTGCCGATATGCCGGATCATATGATCCATTTGAATGGCGATAAGTTCTTGGGGCCGAGGAGATAAGAAAAGTTTGAGGAGTAGAAAATGGTTGTAAAACAGCTGTCACAGCCACAATTAAAATCTTTGTGTGATGTATTGGCAAACTCCGATCCGAACTTAGGGTTAACAGAGAGCGAAATTAGGCTAAAGTTAGGGCAATGCTTCATTCACAGTGTAGATAAAGGTGGGTACCGTAATGAGTTCGGGTATATACCTGGATTAAATAAAAGGGACTGGCTATATAATTGCTTCGCTAACGAGATCAATACAACCAAAAGTTTCAAAAAGATTTTTGATTTTATAGAGAATGCTTTAGATCCTGCCTGTTATACTTCTGATGGGAAGCGTGCTAAATATAAATATCTTTTTGATGAGAGTAACAAGATATTGTTACTTGTTGGTCTTGAGATACAGGCAAATGGAAAAATACATCAAGTGATACAAGCTCAAACCTTAGATGAAGTTGATCAGAGAGTTAAATCACTGGAGCAAAAACTAACCGATCGTAAAATACATGAGGAAGTAAAAAAATACTGTATCCGTGATTATCTGAGAAAGGATTATCACGATGCAGTATTCGAAGCTGCAAAAGGCGTTGCTCAACGTGTACGAAATATTACAGGCCTCGAAGAAGATGGTGGTAAATTGTTTCAAAAGGCCTTTTCTCAAAAGGACCCCTATCTTTACTTTAACCTATTGAAGACAGAAAGCGAGATTAGTGAGTTCAAAGGAGTTGAGAAATTATTGGAAGCCATTTTTAATTTGGTCAGAAATCCTGAAGCACACACTCCTAAGATAAGTTGGACCATTGATGAAGAAGCAGCGTTAGATGTACTTACTTTAATTTCACTGGCGCATAAATATCTGGATAAATGCAAACCTGTTCCTTATAAAACTCAAAAACCATAGACCTAAAGTGTAAGGTTTGTGGTACACCTTGAAAGCTAAGAGGTATGGACTGCCATGAATATTAAAACTACCGATTTAGATGAGAAACTCTATTGATCACTAATACTTATTATGGGTACAGGCGTGGTTTGAAAATGTGAGGGGAGGAGTATGGCATAAATGCAAAAGGAAAAACGAAATTCTGTCATGAGTGATGAAGAACGACAGGATTACTGGGATACGTTGTGCTCGTTTTCAGGAGAGAATCCTCAAAAAGAAGCAGAAGTATTAGCTACGAAGATTCGGTATCCAAGATTTTTGTATCGCTATCGTTCTGTAAACAGCAATAACCTGGAAGCATTAAGAACGAATAAACTGTTTTTCTCTCAAGCCAGCAAGTATGATGATCCGTTTGATACATTTTTGCATGTCGATGTTGATAAAATTCGCCAGGAGTTTGAAAGTAATTTTAAATCAAACCAAACAATCGCCACGCTGGCAGATGCAATGAAAAGCATGATTGCAACTGTTCCTAATAATCTCCCTGTAGAATATATTCAAAAGGTTACAACACCTGAAGGAATAGCAAGTTTGCATGAAAGTGGTTTGACAGATCAATTTTTATCTTACGCATTGACCTTACGAACAAGAATTCAAGATGAAATCCAGTCCATTTGTTTTTCAGAAAATGGGTTTAATGAAACATTGTGGTTGAAATATGCTAATATGCATAAAGGCTTCGCACTAATGTATGATTTGAACAATCCAGAAAACTATCACTGCGGAAAAAGCGAAAAATGTAAAAATTGCGGTGTTCACTTATATGGTACCCCTATCTATCCTGTATATTATTCTGACGTTCCATATGATGCTACTAATTTTGCAAAGAAGGTTATGGCACAGGAAATGGTAAGAATTCTGGGGATTCCAATGCCGGAATTTTTCAACAAAGAGTACGGCCCCATGACATGGGAAAAAGAGCGCAACAGCTTAATAAAAAAAGAATGCCACAGATACGATGAGGAATGGCGAATGATCGCTAATTGTCAAATGAAGCCACCAGCAATGATTGAATGGGTGCCAGACGGTGTGATTATAGGCCTTAGAACATCCCCAGTGGAGGAAAATTTAATTATTTCAATGGCATTGCAGGCCGGTATAAAAAATATATACAAATCTAAGATTGACAAAGAAAACCGTTTGAATGCTTTCCCTATATACAGTGCTTCCAATAAATAGTCTCCTGCCGGAACAAAACACTGTCTGGAAAATCATCCTTATGTATGCTATAATACATCCAAGCCACCTGTACGGCATCTATTATGCGGGTGATAGATTTTTGATAGCAAAAATTCGGATAGACCACAGGATAAGTATAATCTGTATAAAACAGAATAACGTCGTATGAAATCCGCTAAACAGAAAAGTTTAGAAAACGATTTAACTCGGCGAGTGGGAATAATTTTAAAAGCATAAAAATATTGTTTATTAATGTATTTTCAAGGGTATTGATGCTTTGCAGAGATATATTATATATAAAGAAAAGTCTTACCAATCTTGGGTTGGTAAGACTTTTTGCTTTATTAGGAATACGTAAAGAATTCAATATTTCCGAACATTATGCAGATAAATTCATTAGGGCACATACTGATAAGAAGAAAAAGTTTTTGTTGTTAAGGATAAGAAGATAGGGCGTGTCCCACTTCTTGTAGCTATCGTAATAGTGAACTGATATATGGTCGATTATATGGAATATCTGATTGTCTATGCATGGTATCCTGGAAGCAATGCACGAGAACTGGTAGGGTATGTGAAACATAAAAGAATTCTTATCAAATTGCTCATAAATCCTTAAAATAAACTGAGAATAACTCATGATAGCATGAGAATATCTTGATACAAGTTGACAGGATATGCTATAATAATAGAAAATTAGTAGCGAATGGAGAGTTTCAATGCCAGTCAGTTATGATAAGCTCTGGAAAATGTTAATAGATAAAAAGATGAACCGTACAGAGTTAAAAGATGCTGCAGGAATTAGTTTTAATGTTCTCGCTAAAATGGGTCGTGATGAGTTTGTTTCCATGGAAAGTCTTCATAAAATCTGCAAGACGTTATCTTGCAATATAGGCGAGATAGTAGAATTTACGGACGAGGAGCAATCAAGGCAGTAATAGAGATAAATTATTAGTTATTATGAGTATGGAGAGAATTATTTATTATGCAGCAACCATTAACATGTGTAGAAATTTGCGCAGGAGCTGGTGGACAGGCTTTGGGATTGGCCATGGCTGGATTCGTCCATGTCGCTTCATATTGTAGTCGTCACCGCTGAGTCTATGCCTAATTGTGTGGCATCCTTTGTACTTGGTACAGAAGACATTGATAGTGTCTGCTACTTTGCGCTGTATGAGATGATCGGAGATGTCAAGGAAGTTATCTCTGAAGATATAGTTGAAACTTTGGGAACGTTTGTCTAGGGGAAGTGGCTGAAGGATATTTCGGATTTACCGTTATACCTATCTATATAAACTGTTCATAAAAGAAAGAAGTGAAATGTTGTGATAACAGAATGTGGATCAGAGTGGAATCGCTGGGACTTGCATCTGCATACGGCGTCTTCCTATGATTACAAATATAAATCTGCTGATGCTGATGATTTGTTATGCCAAACTTTGAAACAAAATGGGGTAAAGGCCGTAGCCATAACGGATCATTTTAAAATCGATAAAGATAGAATAGAAAGTTTACGTGCAAAAGCTCCTGAAATAGTGTTCTTTCCAGGGGTGGAACTTCGCACGGATAAAGGGGCAAATAATCTCCATCTAATACTGATTTTTTCCGAAAAATCGGATTTATCTACATTGTCAGCGGATTTTGACGCTATTATGGTACGGCAAAAGGCAAAATCTCCTGAATCTAATGATACAATCTATTGGGAGTTTTCTGACATTGTCTCTTTTGCAAAAGAACATAACGCTCTTATCACCATTCATGCTGGTAAAAAATCAAATGGGATTGATAAGGAAATTTCAAATTCTTTGCCAGTTAAGGAGGCAATTAAAGCTGATATTGCAAAGAACGTAGATTTTTTTGAAATCGGCCAGAAACGTGATACAGATTCTTATGAGAAATATGTCTTCAAGGAAATTGATCGAAAACCACTGATAATGTGCTCTGACTCGCATTCACCGCATGAATATAATCCAAAAGAAAATCTGTGGATCAAGGCCGATCTTACTTTTGAAGGACTCAAACAGTGTTTATATCAACCGTTAGAACGAGTGTTTATCGGAGATATTCCCCCTATTCTGGATAGGGTCAATAAAAATAAACAAGGCAATATAGCTTCAATATCGTGCACTCGTGCAGAGAAACCGGTTAATGTAGACTTCAATTGGTTTGATTTTGAAATTCCTCTTAATCCAGGGATGATTGCTATAATTGGAAATAAAGGAAGCGGAAAAAGTGCTTTTTCTGATATTATTGCACATCTTTGTCGTTGCAGAACAATGGCAAGTGCATCCTTTTTAAATTCCAAAAGATTCAGGAAGGCTCCCAAAAATTATGCTAACGATTATTCTGCAACCTTAACATGGGTTGATGGAGAAAAGCGCAGTAGTTCCTTAGCAGCATATCAAGGGGACGCTTCTATTGAGGATGCACAGTATTTACCTCAAAAATACATTGAAGATGTGTGCAATGATTTTGAAGATGTTTTTCAAAAGGAAATTGACAAAGTCATTTTTTCATATGTGGATAAAACCGAGCGAGGTGATGCCCAAAATCTTGATGAACTTGTAAGGTTAAAGTCCAAACCATTGGAAATACGCTTTCAAAACGCACGAATTAAACTTGAGGATGTTAACAGAAGAATAATTAGGCTGGAGGATAAGCGAACTCAGGAATATCGAAAAAATCTCTCTGATAGTCTTAACAAAGCAGATGAAACATTGAAAAGACATGAAAAATCAAAACCCGTAGCCGTAAACAAACCGGATGGTAAAGATTCTAACGATGAGTATCAAGCCAAACTCACTCAATTAAATCAAAGTATTGAGGATACAAAAGGAGAAATTCAAAAGATCAACGATCAAATTAGTGGTATCAATGCTTTTGTAGATGACGTCAGAACAATAGTAGCACAGATAGCACTTCTTAAAACACATTTTGGAGAAATCCAGGGAAAGATCGATGAACTTTCCGACAAGTATAGTTTAAATAAAGAGGACTATGCGTTTGCCCTGACTACACCTGATGAGTACTTCGATGAACTAATAAATAAAGCCGGTAAAGATAAGCTGGAATTGCAAGAAACTATTTCTGATTCGAATTCTGATTCGAAAACTGGACTTGCTTTTTTACTTTCACAGTACGAGGCAGAAAAATCAATGTTAATTTCCTCAGCAGATGCAGAAGAAAAAGCGTACCAAAAATATCTTAAGGATTTAGAAGAATGGGACAATAAGAAATCTGAAATCATAGGAAATAAAGATAGTGAAGGTTCCATTGAGTTCTATAAATACGCCCTTAATTATATTGATACAATGCTTATCCCTGAGTATGAGGGACTTGTAAACGAAAGAGATGAAATCTCAAGGTCGCTTTATGAGGGGATAGTCGAGCTTTCACATATTTACCAAAGTATATATGCACCCATTCAAGGTGAAATATCTGGGTTGCTTGGGGATTTGGAAGATAATGTCGAATTTCATGCTGAAGTGTTCATGCAAGATACAAGGATCGCTTCTAATATTTTAAGGTTTATTAATCAAAAATATAATGGAAAATATGGACGTTCCCATAATTCTTTGCAAGAGATAGAGAATAGAGTCAAAACTACAAACTTTGGTGATGAAATAGAGGTAATGAATTTTGTTCATGATCTTGCAGAAGTGATAACCAGTGATTTCGAAACGGCAGAAAAGAGAGTTTCTAATCGCCAAGAGTTTTATGACTTTATATTTGGACTGGAATATATTGGGGTTAATTTTAAACTCAAAATGGGTAATCACCCATTAGAAGAGCTTTCTCCAGGCGAACGAGGAATTATCTTGTTGATTTTTTATCTTGCCCTCAGTAAGGAAAGCAAGCCTATAATTATAGATCAACCGGAAGACAATCTGGATAATCAATCTGTTTATAGTAAATTGGTACCATGTATATGCAAAGCAAAGCAAAAACGTCAAGTTATCATTGTAACGCACAACCCTAATATTGCAGTTGCGTGTGATGCTGAACAGATTGTTTATTGCGAGATGGATAAGGTGACAAACCAAATAACCTATGTTTCTGGTGCTATAGAAAACCAGACCATTCGAAATCATGTTGTGGATGTGCTTGAAGGAACTATGCCTGCGTTTGATTTGAGAAGATTGAAATATAATCAATAGTAGCCTATGTCGTACGGCAACACTCTGGCAACACAAAATCAGATAGCCTATACTATCCTGATAATGAGAATAATAGTGATACGAGATGTTATTTCCACTAACTAAAAAAGCTTAGTTTTCCTTAACCAGGAGCGAATGTGAATAATTAAATAAGGATTTTAGTACCCCGGAAAGCTTTGAAAATAAAGAGCTTTCCGGGATATTTTGGTTTTAGGGGATATAAAATGGCTGACTCCCAAGTTGGCAATGCTCTTTTGCTTTCTGCTTCTACCAATGCAGCTGGCTGGTAAGCTATCACACTTTCTTCGAGGTCAATCATCACATCCGTATGTAGTCCATAAATAGTGTAGCCTAATTATTTTTTCTGATTTATACCATCCTTGAAAAATAATAAAAAAGTTTTTTTTACTATTATATAATTTATATTTCAGAATTTTTACTATAAAATTAGCCAATAATATATGCATAAATTAGTTAAATTTGGGTTAAATAAATAAAAGGAAGTGGGACAATAATGTACACTGGTGTTGATTAATGTCCCATATTAGTGTATACTACATAAGTCGCTACAAGTGTTACTGTATTTGAAAGCACGATACCACCAGTTTTAGGCTGGTTGGTAAGCATATTTAAGGAGGGTACTTTTACAGTGATTACGTTTTTTGGTGCATTGTTGTTGCTTGTGTTAGGCTTTTTTACCTATAGCAGGCTGATTGAAAAGATTTTCCATATTGATGACCGTCAGACTCCGGCCGTAGCTCACCCCGATGGTGTTGACTACATGCCGATGAAAACCTGGCGCATCTTCCTCATCCAACTGCTGAACATTGCTGGCTTAGGTCCTATCTTTGGTGCCATTGCCGGTGCCTGCTGGGGTCCTGTAGTTTATTTGTGGATTGTTCTTGGTACCATCTTTGCTGGTGGTGTTCATGACTTCCTGTCCGGCATGATGAGTGAACGTGAGGATGGTTCTTCCATCTCTGAGGTCGTTGGTAAATATATGGGTGGCGTGGTTGCCTTCGTGATGAGGGTCTTCTCCGTTGTCCTGCTGGTTTTGGTAGGTACTACCTTCTCCACTGGTCCGGCTAAGCTGCTGGGCTATTTAACTCCCGATGTTTTAAGTGCTAATTTCTGGTTAGCTGTTATTTTGATTTATTATTTATGCGCAACCTTCTTACCGGTGGATAAAATCATTGGTAAGTTCTATCCCTTCTTCGGCCTGTGCCTGATTGTTATGGCGGTAGGTGTTGCAGGTGGTATGATTGTTCAAGGTTATGCCATGCCTGAGCTGTGGCAGAATTTTGCAAACCAGGACCCTGCTGGTAAGCCCATCTGGCCTCTGATGTTCGTATCCGTAGCCTGCGGTGCTATTTCTGGTTTCCATGCTACCCAATCTCCTTTGATGGCTCGTTGCATCACCTCTGAAAAAGAGGGTAGAACCGTTTTCTATGGTGCTATGGTAGCTGAAGGTGTTATTGCTTTGATTTGGGCTGCTGCCGGTGTAACTGTATATAATGGTACTGGTGGCTTAACTCATGCTTTGGCAACCCTTGGTGGTCCTGGCGGCGTTGTTTATGATATCTGCCTGACCCTGATGGGACCTGTTGGTGCTGTAATGGCCATGGTTGGTGTTATTGCCTGCCCCATTACCTCCGGCGATACTGCTTTCCGTTCTGCTCGTCTGACCTTGGCTGACTGGTTCAAAATTGACCAATCCAAGATGAATATCCGTCTGATGATTGCTGTTCCTCTCTTGGCTTGTGGTGCTGTTCTTTCCCAACTGGACTTCGGCATTATCTGGAGATACTTCAGCTGGTCCAACCAGACCTTGGCAATGATCGTACTTTGGACTGGTGCGGTATTCCTCCATCGTTATGGCTTCCCGCCCATTGCCTGCCTGATTGCTGCTGTACCTGCAACCTTTATGACCGCGGTAACAGTAACCTATATTTTCATCGCTCCGGAAGGCTTTAAGCTGGGCGCTGAAATTGCTTATCCTGTCGGTATTGTTGCGGCCATTGTTTTGTTCGCTCTTTTCTGGTATAAAACTTTCGTAGTCAATAAGGACAATATTAATAAAGAACTCTGCAAATAAGCGTTAACACACAAAAAGGCTCCCCTAGATTTTTCTAGGGGAGCTTTTTTTAGGTTGGCCTTTACTGACCAGCTTAGGAGGTCGCTTTACCGTGGAGTAATTCTGCCAACTGGCTGAGGAGGGCACCATTACCATTCAGGTTTAGGTTCTCCACGTTGGAGCAGATATGCTCCAGGTATTCCAGCTCCTTCAGGCGATAAAGGGTTTTGTTCTCGTCCATCAGCTTCGCCGTATTCAGCAGGGAACGGGTGGAGGCCACTTCTTCACGACGGGTGATTACATTGGCCTGGGCACGTTTTTCTGCCAACAGGACGGTATTCATAATATCCCTAATATCTCCGGGGAGGATAATATCCTTGATACCACCATCCACTATCTCCAGGTACAGTTCTTGCGCCTTGCTGTGGAGCTGGTTCGTGATATATTGGGAAATTTCTTCCTTCCTGGCCAGAAGCTCATCCAGCTTATGGTTACCTACATATTCACGGATAATCAGCTGCGCTGCCACATGGAGCTGTTCCTTATAGTCATCAATCGAGGTCAGGATTTTGTCGTAATCTGTAATACGGTAGTTGCACACGTAGTTCAGACGCAGGCTGACCTTATCCTGGGTCAAAATTTCCTGACCGGTAATTTGTTTTTGTGTCAGACGGGTATCAAGTATATCAATGGTGATACAGGTAGGTGTCTGCCAAAAATAGTGGACGCCGGTTTCCAGCAGCTGGACAAATTTTTGGTTAAAATACAGACGACCCTTTTCAAATTCTGTTACTGCAAAACGGACTACGTATTTCTGACCCAGACGGTCAAGGATATAGGTGGGAATGTCCTCCTGGATATAGGGGGTACTGATATCCACCATCTGGAAGGTATGGTTGGTGTTGTTTTTCCAAAAGGCATACTGGCCATGGGGAAGTACCTCGACAAAATTTCCATCCTCGAAGTGGAGCGCCAGCTGCTGGTCCATAACCTGTACGGAGGTGACCTCCTGGGCGAGGGTTTTATTTTTTAATAAAGTCTTCAGGGGTGCTACGGCTGATGCAAGCGGTTTTTCCAGAGCTAAAAGCTCTACCCTGCTATCGCCCCAAATGTAGTGTTTACCAGCAGTAAGCACTTTGGTAAAAATACCGTTTTTAAAAAGTAAACCACGTTGATTGTCATTTATAATTATTTTTTGAAAGTTAAACATGTTATCCAATCTCCTTTAACTTGCATTTAGAGTGGTCTACATCCCCGGTGGAGCTACGGCCAAGGCTTTTAGTAGTACCTAATCTGGCGGAGGGGGCTTCCCTTGGCCTAGCGACGGTAGCTACGGTATCCAGTCTTGGACAGGGTAGCTGCTCCAGTGCCGCAGTGGCTTCGGCAGGAACCGAAGTAGCCGCGGCTGGGTGTAGGTTGTTTTTTGATAAGATTCAAATTTGCTTTTTGTTTTGTTCAACATAAAACCAAGTAAAATTTTGTTGAGGCTGTTTAAGCCTCTTTCACATCTGGCATACGCTGAGCTATTGCCTGCGCACCCCGGTGCTTATAGGGAAACACCGTAGTCAAAGCTTACTGGGAAGATTGCTGACAGGTATAAGGATAACAGTATGCCCCGCTTTTAGCACGGAAAAAAAGATACGAGAACTGCTTAGGGAAAGAAAAAGGCCCTCCTTACTTAGTAAGGAGGGTCTGCTGTTATAGCTGCTTATCATAAAATGCCAGCTGCCGGAGCAATCTAGCTTTCAGCTTCTGGATAATACGGTCCGGACTGAGTACCTGGATAAGAGGACCTAGGGAAAGCAGGCGGATAATCAGTTCTGCTTCGTCCTCGCTGTCATAGCTAATGGTAATTTGGTAGGTATGGGCTGTCAGTCTGGTGGTTTCCTTGGCAAAATGGGAAAATTGCAGGAGGGCCCGGTTAAGGGCGTTGCGGTGATCGTCCAGAATGAAGGCCAGCTGCTGTTGGGGCGGCTCCAGCACCCCGCCCAGTGGCGGAGGGTCAGCAAGGAGGGTACAGCTGTGAATACCGGAGAGCCTGAGGATGTAGCTTCTTTGGGCACCACTACCTCTAACTCTAAATTTATCATCCTTGGCAGAGTATTCCAGGTAGAGGGGAAGAAAATGGAGCTTTTGGAGCCGGTGGCCCTTCGTATAGTAGGTAAATGCCAGCTCCTGCCGCTGCTGGATGGCTTGGAGGATGGTCCGGAAGTTGGCTATGTAGTGGGGGCTACGAAAATTATCTCCGTCCTGGTAGCGGTCATAATAGACAATGTCCTGCCAATCGAAAAGGGGCTTGAGCTTTTCCAGACCCTGGGTGCTAGGGCTAAAGAGCTGGATACGAGGGTCCTGGAGCAGGGTTGCGAGCCAGCGCTTTTCTAAAAGGGAGAGGGGCTGCTGAGGTGGATGGCGGATAACGGTGCTCAGGTCCTTCCGTAGCAGGGGCCATTCCTGCTGCAATGCCTGGGGCAGGGTAAGGACGCTTTCTTCAAAGGCCTTTTCCCGGACCAGCTGGTACAGCCTGTCCTGGGTAAGCTGGCCTCGGACGGCTTCCTGTAGGATGGCTGTAACAGTAGTAAAATAAACATTATAAATTTCCTGAAAGAGCATCTTCTTCACCTCCATAGAGTGCCAGCATTTTTAGTAAATCCTCTCGGTAGAGCTCCAGCAGGCGGGGATTAGTGCAGTCCAGCTTTTTGATGCGGCCGTAAAAGGTTCGTAGCCAGGGGAGCATTTCCAGCGTATCGTAAACATCGGCAGTAAAAAGATAGGTATCCTCCGCCAGCTTCTGGACGGAGCCGCAACGTTTTTCCCGATACAATCTCTGGACCAGATAGCCTTCTTCTGGTTCAAAGTGCAAGGTGACTTCTAAATGCTCCGTGGTTTCCTGACCATTATATGAAACACCCCAAAGCCGCTGCTGAAATTCTGCCAGGGGCTGCTCCAGCTCCTGAACGGCAGGGTAAATATTGCCGGGGGTAACACTGATCAGCATATCCACCCGGTAAAAGCGGAAGCTGTGGTATTTTAGGGAATAGGACAGAAGAAAGCAGCGGCCACTTTGAACGCTGGTATAAATTTTTAAGGGCAGGACCTCCTGGGGTGGGAGGGGCTGCTGCTGACGGTTGACCAGCTCTAGCTGAACACAGCGGTGCTCCTGGAGGGCGGCAAGGAGGCTGTAAAGAATTTCGCTGTCCAGGGCGTGGAGGATGTAGTGATGCTTAAAGCGGAAGGGCTGCTCCATGGGGGGCAGCTTGTCCAGCAGAAAGGAGCCGAGGACGCCTAGGGGAGCCGTTTCTGCGTAAAAGCTGAGGGCAGTAGCCCAGGAGCTTAATGCAACCTGCTGGGGTGTTAGTCTGTAATAGAGCTCACAACCGGATTTTTCTGTGGTTAATAGTCCCAGCCGTACATATTCCTGAAGCTTTTTGCGGATGGTGGAGGCATCAAGATTAAAATTCGTGTCAAAATGGGCTAAATAATCCTGGTAAATGCGGTTCACAATGGCTGTCGTTGTCAGGGACAGGCCACCGGCTAAAATATCCAGCAGATAAAAATGCAGGGTAATATCCCTGGCGGTAAAGCTTTTAGTTTTTAAGGATTTATAGAGGGGATTACTGGTGATGGCTCTGCTGTCCACGGAGAGGAAAACCTGCTTTCCCTCAGCATTGCGGTGAAAGGACAGATAATCTCCCAGCCAGCTTTCAATGCGGCGGCGTTCATTATCATAGCTGCGACGATTTTTGGGGGCGTAGTCCTCGCGACTTTTAAAGCCGTAAACATAGAATTGGCGCATGTAGGTACGGATTTTCTGATAATCCTTAATTAATTCACTATAGGCCATGGCATACTTCCTCCTAGAACTTGTGCTGTCTATATTATACTAGGTAAAAATTTCTCCGTACATAAAAGAACCTCTGCTAATACACTGGGGCGTAGTAGCAGAGGCAGTTAGTTTATTTTTAGAGAATCTTGGTCATTTCTTCAGCGCTATTTCTCAAGAAATGCTTGGGAGAGGGTTGGGCGTCGGCAGCGGCATAGCCGATGGGGAAAATGGCGATAAGGCCATAGCCGGCCATTTCCGGACAGAGCACCTGCAGCTGGGGTGCATCAAAATAGCCCACCCAGGTGGTAGCCAGGCCTACGGCTTCAATTTCCAGCATTAGATGGGTAGCGGCGATGCTGGCATCAACGCAGGCAAAGTTCATTTTATCAGCTTTTCTGGTCCAGGCCAGGCTTTCATCATAGCCCACTACCAAAAATTCATCGGCACCAAAGGTATAGCTGGTTACCTTACGGATAGCTTCCTTGGCGGCCTCGGACTGCATCCAGAAGATTTTGTAGGGCTGCTTGTTAACAGCAGTAGGAGCAAGTAGTGCAGTTGTGATAATTCGTTGGATAAGCTTTTTATCAACGGGCTTATCGCTAAATTTTCTGCAGGAATAGCGTTTAGCTGCTAATTCTTTGAATTCCATAAATATACCTCCGTTTATATAAAATTATTTTAAAAGGTCGGCAAAGCTCAACGGCAGGAACTTGGTCAGCTCCTGTGGGTTAACCTCGATTTGCAGACCGATTTTACCACCGGAAACATAAATGCTTTCCCATTTCTGGGCGCTTTCATCCATATAGGTTGGGAAGACCTTTTTCATGCCGACGGGGGAGCAGCCGCCATGGATATAGCCGGTCAGGGGCAGCAGGTCCTTCTGCTTCAGCATTTCTATCTTTTTGACACCAGCTACGCGGGCTGCCTTTTTCAGGTCCAGCTCTGTATCACCGGGCAGGCAGAAAACATAGTAGCCATGGTTATTATCCGTGGTTACAAGGGTTTTGAAAAGCCTATCCGCAGGCTGTTCCAGATAACGGGCCACATCCACGGCGGCAATGGGACCGTTTTCCGGATATTCACGGATATTATAGGTAATTTTTTCACTATCTAGAATGCGCATGGCATTTGTTTTAGAAATTTTTTTTGACATAAATTCCACCCAATTTCTTCCTTGAAAAGTCTGTTTTAGATTTCATAACATAAGTGTAGTCTGCTTTAGGTTTACTGTCAAGAAAACTACTATTAAACTCTTAATGATAATATCTACTAGGCTAAAATATGTTACAATAGTAGTAACTAAGGACCCAAGGGAGGTGGGGGAATGGAAAATTTAAATGGAGTAGAAATGACACTTTTTGTACCCTTGCTGGGGAGAATTTTTGCCAGTAAGTATTTTCCACAAATTTTTTACGATGCCAAGGCTCTAGCATTGGAGCGGTTAGTGCCTGCTCACCTGCCCGAAAAAAGAGGGTCAGACGGAATATACTCTGATAGCGGGAGCTGTACGCTCTGCTAATATGGATTCCTATATAGATAGCTTTTTGCAAAGGCACCCTCAGGGGGTGGTAGTGGAGCTGGGCTGTGGCTTGGAAACAACCTATTGTCGGCATCCCCAAGGAAGCAGTACCTGGTATGGGGTGGATTTACCGGAGGTAATTGACTACCGCCGAAAGCTGTTACCGGAGGTAGGGAGGCAGCGGTATGTGGCCAGTGGTATCCTCCAGGAAAATTGGCTGCAGGAGCTGCGGAGGGAGCATTCCGTGGAACCATTACTATTTACAGCCAGTGGTCTTTTTTACTATTTTTCCCGGGAGGAAGTGGACCAGCTTTTAACTAGGATAGGACAGTATGGTCCGGCAGAGATTGTTTTTGACGCAATGAATTACCTGGGCTATCTGCTCATTGGTCACTACATGAAGGAGGTAGGGCATGGGGACACGGATGTTAAATTTTATGTGGATGATATACAGCGGCTGGCCAGCAGGGTAGGTGCTGTGCAGGCGGTAGGGACTGCCTATTATGGGCAAAGGGTTTGAGCCTGTCCACCCCCATGTGGGGAGCGGACCACCTGCATGTGGTAAAAATGCTGCATTTAAAATTTAGCTAAGGAGGCAGAAAAATGTGGAAGAAAATTATTATTCTGATCGCTCTGATACTGGCGGTTTTAGCAGTTAATTCTAATATTATGGTGCGTGATAATGTCAAAAAGATTGATTTTAAAGCAGAAATTAGTACTATGCGGCCCTGGTGGGTGCCTGAAGGTGTTGTAGGCTGGCTGGCAGTGAAGGAACTGGATGAAGACCTGCGCCAGGCCATTGTTACGGCTGCGGATATACCTCAGGATTATTGGGCTAAGACCAGATGCTACTATAACTATGTGGATTTGAATGATGATGGACGGAGAGAGGCACTGGCTGTTTTGATTGGACCCTATACCAGTGGTAGTGGGGGCAACATGGCAGTGCTTTTGACAGAACAGAAGGAGGGCTGGCAGCTACAGCAGCTGATGACGCTCATCCATACGCCGGTACTGGTTGGCGAAAGTAAAACTAACGGCTACCGTGATTTGTATGTAGTACGGGCTGGCGGCGGTACGGAGGTAGAGGTTGTACAGCTTAGCTACGGAAAGGATGGAAGCTATACCATGGTCAGCAAGGCTCCGGTAGTAAAGCTGTCACAGCAGATGATGGGAACCTTGCTTATGGATAATGACTTGGCTAAGGATGTGGTCAAGGGAGAATGGATAAGCTTGGAGAGGAAGCAATAAAAAAATAATCCTGTGATGCTGTACGGATAAGGTACAAAATCACGGGATTTTTTACTATATTGCTTTAGAGGGAATTTATATTAGTATAGCGAATAAGTAGAAGTTATTAGGGTAGGTGATAATGATGGATAGAATTCTAGACTTTGAGAACTGGATGCAAGAAAATAGTGTTTTAAGTGCAAGTACTAGATATAAATATCGTTTAGCGGTGAGCAGTATATCCAAGGACATGTTGCGTGAAGGTGTTATTCATAAAAAATTAATTGATATGAATCTTTTAGAGTTAGATTTATCCATAGCTAATATAGTCGTAAATCCATTTTTTATAAATAAGAATAAGGTTGGCCACAACATGTATAGTAATAGTTTGAGGCAGTATCGCTACTATTTACTATTACACGAAAATGATGTTGATGATAAATCAGAGGAAGCTTTGATTGGAGATGTATCAGAAACAGAGAGGGTTGTTCTATCTAAGGCTAGAGTTGGGCAAGGTGTATATAGAGATGAATTGTTGAGAAAATACGGTGGTAAGTGTGTAATTACCGGTATAGACCATCCCAAGCTGTTAATAGCTAGTCATATAAAACCATGGAAGGTAGCTAATAATAAAGAGCGGATTGATGTTAATAACGGGTTATTGCTTTCAGCAAATATGGACAAGCTTTTTGATAGTGGACTGATAACCTTTAAAGCTAATGGACAAATGGTAATTTCTTCGTATGTAGGTCAAACTAATAGTAAATTATTGGGGCTTTCTGATGATATGGTTGTAAATCTTTTACCAACTGCGGATTTGTTAAGATATATGGAATATCATAGGGATGTATTATTCGTAAAATAAAAGCAATTTACACCTAAATAAAGGTAAAAAATATCCTGTGAGTTAGTATTAGAGAGTGCAAACTCACAGGATTTTTATTGTTTAAATAAATTATAAATGACTTATTTGATGATATAATAAGATCAAGAGATATAAGAAAGGGTGATTTCCTTGAAACATCTGGAGGTTGTAGCTGCGGCTATAGAGTATGATAATAAAATTTTGTGCATGCAAAGAAATAAGGCTAAATATGACTATATAAGCTATAAATTTGAGTTTCCTGGCGGTAAGGTTGAGTTAGGAGAAGCAAACCACGAAGCTTTAGAACGTGAGCTACGCGAAGAGATGGATATGGATATTAGTATTAGGGAAGAAGATCATATTATTACCGTGGAACATATCTACCCTGACTTTGCTATTACCTTACATACCTTTTTATGTAAGGTAAAAAGTCCAGACTTTAAGATGAAGGAACATATTTCTTTTCAGTGGCTACCTGTAGAGGAGATGGGCAAATTAGATTGGGCAGCAGCTGATAAACCAATCGTGGAGTATTTGCAAAAACATAGGAGTTAGGTTATGAATAAAGCAGAATTACAAATCTGTTTGGAAGCAGGCTTTATAGATTTTAATATTGATACAGATGAGCGTACTTTACCTAAGATTCTAACCAATAATCAAGAGGAAAAAGTTAAAGTTTTAGACTCTTTGTTATATGAATTAAAAAATTGTGATGAATTTTTCTTTTCAGTAGCTTTTGTTACTAATAGTGGTGTAGCTTGTTTAATAGACATTTTAAATGAACTTAAAAATAAGAATATTAAGGGTAAAATACTAGCTTCCCAATATCAAAACTTTACAGAGCCTAGGGCTTTGAGAAGATTATTACAGTTTCCTAATTTAGAATTAAAAATTATCACAGCGGATTATAATTTCCACGCTAAAGGGTACCTATTTCATAAAAAAGCAAATTCTGAGCTTCAGCAAGAAGATAATTATAACATGATTATTGGAAGTAGTAATCTTACGCAAACAGCATTAACCATAAATCGTGAGTGGAATGTACAGCTTTCTTCCTTAAAGAATGGTGCTTTAATTAAGCAAATGCAGAAGGAATTACAACTAGCTTGGAATGATGCTACGGTAGTGGATGAAAATTGGATAGCTTCTTATGAGACAATTTATCAGCAGGCTAGAAGTAGCCGTTTAGAGCAGAAACATGCAGTTATTGATTTATACAAAATTAATCCTAACAAAATGCAGGCTGAGGCATTACAAAGTTTGCAAGCCTTACGTGCTGAGGGAAAGAATAAGGCTCTACTAATTTCTGCTACTGGTACTGGTAAAACGTATTTATCAGCTTTTGATGTTAGAGTAGTAAAGCCTAAAAGGTGTTTATTTGTTGTACATCGTAATTTGATTGCGAGGACAGCGAAAAGAAGCTTTGAAAAGGTAATTGATAAAAATATCAGTACAGGTATCTTTTCTGGAAATAAAAAAGAAATAGATAAGGACTATTTATTTGCAACTATCCAAACTTTGGAAAAGGATGAAAATTTAAAATTATTTGCACCTGATTATTTCGATTATATCGTTATTGATGAAGTACATCATGCGGGAGCGGAAACCTATCAAAAGGTGATGAAATATTTTAAACCTAAATTTTTATTAGGTATGACAGCAACGCCGGAGCGTACTGACGGATACGATATTTTTAAAGCCTTCGATTATAATATCGCTTATGAAATTCGTTTGAACCAAGCTCTAGAAGAAAATATGCTAGTTCCTTTTCATTATCATGGAATCAGTGAAATCACTGTGGACGGTCAGCTTTTAGACGAGCACACCGACTTTAGTAAATTAGTTTGCGAAGAACGCGTTAAACACATACTTCACTATGCAGAATTTTATGGTTGTGATTACGGACGAGTTAAGGGATTGGTATTTTGTAGCAGTATAGCAGAAGCCGAAGAATTATCAGCAAAATTTTGTGAATATGGGAAAAATGCAACAGTGGTGACTGGTAAAAATTCTGAGGAGTTCCGTTCAGAGGCTATTAAACGTTTAGAAAGTGATGTTTTACCTAGAGCTGAGCAGTTGGATTATATTTTTACAGTAGATGTTTTTAATGAAGGCGTAGATATACCCGCTATTAATCAAATTGTTATGCTTAGACCTACTCAATCTGCTATTGTTTTTGTTCAGCAATTAGGCCGTGGTTTGCGTAAAAGTAATAATAAGCGTTATTTAGAGGTTATTGATTTTATTGGTAACTACGAAAATAATTACTTACTTCCTATTGCCTTATTTGGAGACCGTAGTTACAACAGAGAAAAAGTACGCAAAGCAGTTCATATCAATTATATGCCAGGTGCTTCTACTGTTTATATCGACGATATAGCTAAGGAAAAAATTTTTGCATCTCTTAATACAGGTAGAATCAGCTTATTTAAGGAATATAAAAAATCCTATGAGTTAGTAAAGTTCAAATTAGGTCGAAGCCCTATGATGATGGATTTTGTCAATTTAGGAGATAAAGATCCTTATTTGTTTGTACTTAAAGATGGCTCTTATTTTCATTTTAAGCAGCATGTAGATGTAGATGGTAGTAGAATCAGTGCGATAGCAGAAAAACTGTTAAAATTTATAGGCTTAGAATTGTGCAATGGTAAGCGTTTGGAGGAAATTGTTATACTTCAAGAGCTTTTGCATAGAGATAGCATTGGTGTGAAAGAGGTTCAACAATTTATGGAAGCAACTTATGATGTTCCTACCAATGAAGCAAGTATCTTAGGTGCGCTTAATGTTTTACAAATGACCTTCTTTAAGGAAGGGGACGCTAACAAGTATGGCAATCTTCCTCTAGTAGAAATGTCATCGGGGAATAAACTTACTTTGACCACAGATTTTAAGGCATTGCTGGTTGATGAAAAGTTTAAATTTTATCTTGAGGATAGCTTGGCATACGCTAAGTGTAGTTTTTTAGCTACTTATGATAGGAAGAAATATATTAATGGTTTTAAATTATACGAAAATTATTCTCGTAAGGATGCCTGTCGTATTTTAAATTGGCAACATGATGATAGCTCTACTGTTTATGGTTATCGAGTAAAATATGATACCTGCCCTATGTTTGTCACTTACAATAAACAGGATGATATTAGTGCTAGTACTAAATACGAAGACCGTTTCATTTCTCCTAAAGTTTTTAGTTGGATGACTAGAAGTAGGGTAAATATTTTTTCTAAGGAAGTATTGGAAATTCAAAAGGCTAAAGTTAGAAAATTACTTTTTGTGAAAAAATCAGATGGTGATGGAACCTCTTTCTATTACATGGGTGATGTTACTACGGAGCCAGAAAAGTGTATCCAAGAACAGATTGAAGACGATAATGGGAATAAGCTTCCTATAGTTAATATTATTTATAAGATGGATAAATCTGTGGATGAGAGAATTTATAGTTATTTTGAAGATTAGTTATTCTGGTTTAAAACTCTAAAATAAAAAGACTTCTAAAGCTAAGGCTCTAGAAGTCTTTTTATTTATTAAATTTATTTAAAAAAGTGAATTTTTTTTGTGGAGATTTTAATTAGCCGCTGCTTTGCCTAAAGCCTCTAAATTAAGCTTATATTTATAGGTTTTCTCTCTTTTATCAATAATGATAAATTCTTTAGGAATGGCAGATAATCTTTTTTTGATAGTATTAGTAGCTAAGTTTAATTCTTGAACCAAAATCTGCATAGGTACGCCAGTTGGCGCAAAAAGTGTTGTTTGTAAGAGAATATAGTAAAGTTGCAGAATGTCCTCAGATGGATTAAATTTGAGGATAATATCATACCAGTTTTTGAGCTGTCCAAGCTTATTTTCTACATCTTCTAAAGTGAGTTTTAATGATTTTTCAAATAAAGTTAAAAACTCGTTGATAAAATAAGTCAAATCGCCACAGTTTAAAGCAGAGTTAGTATCTTCAAACATTTTATAATAAATTTTTTGATCATGCTTGATGACTAAAGAAAGGTTTAAGGCTGCTAAGGGACCATAGTCTATAGATAGATAGTAGGCGGTTATAAAACGGATTGTTCGACCGTTACCATCATAAAAAGGGTGTAAATATGCAAATAAATAGTGAAAAATAGCTATTCTAAGAATACTAGGATAGTCATTACTATTGAGTATGGTTAAAGCGTAGTTCATATGTTCTATTAGCTTCTCTTCTGGGTAGGTACCTATATGGAGTATTTTTTGTGTTCCTGTAGTGATTTCGACAGGGTCCTTTCTAAAAATTTTACCATCCGGCACATTTTTTGGATTTTCTTTAGAAACTTCTGAAACGACGAATTCATCATAAAAATTACGGATATCCTTACTTTGGGTAAAAGTAAATTTTTTATGCTGGAGAAGTTTGTAATATTTGTTAACAATACTATAAAATCTAGTTTTTTTCTCTTTAGTCTTTTGTTGAACCTGTGCTAGAGCTTCTTGAATTTCTTTACGAGAACTGCGTACACCCTCAATCTCATTCGTTGCTTGGATTTCTTCTACCATATAGTTAGTTGTCAATTGGATTAATGCTACTGGTGGTAATTGTTGAATAGCTGCGTTTAGGGATAAATTAAGATTATGTATATTATCCAGTAAAGAAACCAATTCCCTTGTGTAGCAAAAGAAGGCAGAATAGCTATCTTGGTGATTATATTCTTTTATACTAAAATCAAGGTGTTCAGTAAATGGAGCACGAAATCTTTCTTCGTAGGATTGTTTCCAATACTCTCGGTCTGTTTTATAGTAAATTTTTTTTAGTTGTGTGTAAGACATGATGTTCCTCCTTAAGTCAAGAAGTAAATTATGTAATCAATAACAATGTCAAAAATAGTCAAAATTGATATTGAAAATATCTTATCTTCATTATGATATCAAAAATGGCCAATTTTGACTAGATGCTTAGGGTAAAAATGCTTTGAAGTGCAAAAATTGGCTTTTTTGATAAGGTGCTATTCCGCTTAATGGAATTGGGAGGGGGAGGAGCGTTGTTACTGGTGAAGCTTTGCCAGGCATTGAAGCAAAGCTGAGGGCCTTTGCTTAGTTGCTTACTAGGGATGGTGCTACAATATTTAGGCCTATTTACGGTGTACCTTGTAACATCCTTTGCATTTTCCCTGTCCACAAGATAAAGACAAAGCTAAATTTGCGTGGACAATTTTTTTTTGCTAAAATAAGCTGTATTATATTAATGATAGAGGGGTAGTCAGCTATGAAAATTAGAGAGATATTAGCGAGTGATAAGGTTAATATATCCTGCGAGCTGTTTCCGCCTAAGCAGGGCAGCGAGCTGAAAAATGCTTTAGCCATTGTAGAAAAGATTGCTGCTGTGCAGCCCTCCTATATGAGCGTTACCTATGGTGCAGGTGGTACCTCCGCAGGACGTACTGTAGCTATTGCCCAGGCCGTACAGGAGCATAATATTCCCGCTCTGGCCCATTTGACCTGTGTTCAGTCCAATGAGGAAAAAATTGTCCAGGTTCTGGAGCAGCTAAAGGCCGGCAGAATTGAAAACATTCTGGCTCTGCGTGGTGATTTGCCGGAGGGTAATCTGGACGGCTGCTTTGTTGAGCATGCCAACGATCTGATTACCTACATTAAGGGCTATGGTGATTTTTGCGTAGGCGGTGCCGCTTACCCAGAGGGCCATCCCGAGGCAGGTGCTTTGGATAAGGATATAGAAAATACCAAATATAAGATTGACGCTGGGGTGGACTTTTTAGTAACCCAGATGTTTTTTGATAATACGATTTTGTACAATTATATGTTCCGCCTGCTTTCCGCAGGTATTAACGTACCCGTAATTCCCGGTATTATGCCAGTGACCAATGCCAAGCAGATTAACCGCATCTGCTCCTTGAGTGGTACTAAGCTGCCACCTCAATTTAGAGCGATTGTGGAAAAATTTGCTGATAAGCCGGCTGCTCTGCAGCAGGCAGGTATTGCCTATGCTACGGGCCAGATTATTGATTTAATCGCCAACGGCTTCCGTAATATTCATATTTATACCATGAATCGTCCCGAAATCATTGGCGGTATTATACGTAATTTATCGGAGATAGTCAAATGAGATATCATCAGGCAGAAGCTTTACGTTATATGCGGGTACCGGCAACGGATAGGGAAACTGCCAATTTGTTGGATTTAGTTTATCTGAAGCTGCGCAATGAGGTACAGGCTCGTTCTGTTATCCGCAAATTTGTTTGTACGCTTATGGAGGACGGTGTGCTGCTGGATTGTGGTGTTAAGCTGAATTCTAAGGATTTGGCTAGGCATCTGAAGGGCTGTCAGGAGGTACTGCTTTTGGCGGCTACCTTGGGCAGCAGGGTGGATATTGCCATCCGCCGCCTAACCTTGGGGAGCGTAACCGAGGGGGCTGCGGCTCAGGCTGTGGCGGCTTCGGTTATTGAGGGCTATTGTGATGAGGTGCAGGCAGGCTATGCTACGGAGCTGTACCAGAAGCCCCGCTTTTCTCCCGGCTATGGTGATTGGCTCCTGGAGGAGCAGCAGAAGCTGTTCCGCCTGTTGGACTGCTCCAAGCAGATAGGTCTTACCCTGACGGACGGCTTAATGATGGTGCCGACTAAATCCGTTACGGCTGTGATTGGCTTGACCAGGGAAGCAGTCTGCGTCCAGAAGAAATGTGCGCGCTGCGAAAATAGTGAGTGTCCGTATAGAGAGGGAAATATATGATTTTTAAAGATTTATTAGGTAAGGAATTATTGTTCTTTGACGGTGCCATGGGTACCATGCTACAGGCTAGGGGGCTACAGCCGGGAGAATTGCCGGAGCTGTGGAATTTTACCCATGCCGAGGAAATTAAGGCTGTGCATACTGCTTATTTGGAGGCAGGTGCCAATATTATCAAAACCAATACCTTTGGTGCCAATCGTCTAAAATTTGCAGGTACCGAGATTAAAACTGCCGAGGTTGTACAGGCTGCTGTCAGAATTGCCAAGGAGGCCTGTGCAGGCTTTGCTAAAAGTTTTGTTGCCCTGGATTTGGGACCGACGGGGAAGCTGTTGGCACCCTATGGGGATTTGCCCTTTGAGGAGGCCGTGGCTATTTACGGCGAGGTTGTTCGTGCTGGACGTGATGCCGGTGCCGATTTGATTCTGATTGAAACCATGAGCGATACCTACGAAACCAAGGCGGCGATTTTGGCGGCTAAGGAAAATAGCGACCTGCCCGTAGTTGTTACTATGACCTTTGATTTGGATGGTAAGCTGTTAACCGGTGGTGACGTGGCTGCGGCGGCCCTGATGGTGGAGGGCCTGGGCGTGGATGCTTTGGGCTTTAACTGTGGCCTAGGACCTGCCCAGATGGCTAAGCTCCTGCCCACGCTTTTAGCCTATACCACGCTGCCCGTAGCCTTAAACCCCAATGCAGGCCTACCCGTGGAAAGGGATGGTAAGACTGTGTTTGAGGTCGGTCCGGAAGCCTTTGCCCAGCTGATGCATGACCTGATCAGCCAGGGTGTGAGCCTAGCCGGTGGCTGCTGTGGTACTACACCGGAGCATATCCGGAAAATGGTGGAGCTGTGTGGCGACCTGCCCGCAGGTGGTGGTCGTGAGCATAATTTAACGGCGGTATCCTCCTATGGAAGGGCAGTGGTCTTTGGCAAGGTGCCCCTGCTGATTGGTGAACGGATTAATCCTACAGGGAAGCCCCGTCTGAAGGAGGCCTTGACCAATAGTGACTGGGATTATGTATGTCGTCTGGGGCTGGAGCAGATTAGTGCCGGTTCCCATATTCTGGATGTTAATACCGGTATGCCCGGTTTGGACGAGGTAGTCTCCCTAAGCCAGGTGGTACCTGCCCTGCAGGCGGTTACAGATACTCCGTTACAGATTGACACCTCCAATTATGCGGCTATGGAACAGGCCCTACGTTTATATAATGGTAAGCCCATGCTGAATTCCGTCAGCGGTACGGAGGAAAGCATGGCTAAGGTTTTGCCCCTGGTCAAAAAATACGGTGCTGTGGTTGTCGGCCTCTGCCTGGATGAAGCAGGCATTCCGGCAACGGCGGCCGGTCGTGTTGCTGTGGCTGAGAAAATTATTGCCAGAGCAGCGGACTATGGTATCAGCAGGACGCAGATTGTGCTGGACCCGTTGGCTCTGACCATCAGCACCGGTAGCAGTAATGCTTTGGTAGCAATGGAGGTTATCCGCCAGCTGCATGCCCGTGGTCTGCATACGGTGATGGGTGTGTCCAATATTTCCTTTGGCCTGCCCGGTCGTGAGCTGATTAACAGTACTTTCTTTACCCTGTCCCTGGCGGCAGGCTTGAGTAGTGGTATTATTAATCCCCAAAGTAAGGCCATGATGGATGCCTACTATAGCTACCTGGCTGTGGCTGGACTGGATGATGGCTGCAAAGATTATGTAGCTCGTTATGCTGATGCTCCCAAGACTACGGCTACTACTGTAAGTGAGATGGGCCTCTTTGATGCCATTGTCAAGGGTTTGGTAGGGGAAAGCCGGAAGGCGGCAGCCGTGGCTCTGACCAAGGAGCAGCCCCTGGAGATTATTAATAAATATATGATTCCTGCTCTGGACCATGTGGGTGTGGGCTTTGAAAAGAAAAAACTGTTCCTGCCCCAGCTGTTAATGAGTGCGGATGCAGCCAAGGCGGCTTTTGACGTTTTACGTGATGCCGTAGGAGGAAATGGAGAAGCTAAGGGCGAAAAGGTAATTATCGCAACAGTGCAGGGGGATATCCACGATATCGGTAAGAATATCGTCAAGGTGCTGATGGAGAATTACGGCTATAGTGTTATTGACCTGGGTAAGGATGTGCCCGTGGCCAAGGTGGTGGAGGCAGCTCAGACCTATGGTGCCAAAATAGTGGGCCTGTCCGCGCTGATGACTACTACTGTGGCGGCTATGGAAGAAACCATTGCGGCCCTCCATGCGGCTACGGACTGCCATATCGTGGTAGGCGGTGCTGTTCTGACCAAGGACTATGCTGCTGCCATTGGTGCGGACCATTATGCTCCCAATGCTGTTAGTGCTGTAAATTATGTTAATGATGTTTTAGGCAAATAAGTAGGTCGGGAACCTGCGGGAGGTGCGCAATGAAGATTTATGTATGGCGTCATAATAAAACCTATCATAGTCATAGTATGATTGAAGAGCCCTGTGTAAATAACGAATTTTATCTGGATGCGCTAGCCATTGTGGTGGCTCCGGATAAGGAAGCCGCCCTGACTAAGCTGGCTGAGCAGCAGCGGGGCTGGCGTATTGATGATTTGCGTGAGCTGCCCTGCCAGGTGTACGATGCTGCTGAAGCTGGCGTAATTTTTAGCGAGCTGCGTGGGCAGATTGACCATTTATAAAAAATAATATGCATATAGGAAGGCTGTCACCTGTGGGTGGCAGCCTTTATCGTTACTGAAGGAAGACTTGAACGGATATGCTCAGCTAAGCTGGCAGGTGCTGGCGAAATTATTTTTGTGGTCAGCTCCTGGAGGTACAAAAAAGCGTAGGAGAAGTCTCCTACGCTTTTGATGTTTCTTCTTTACTGTATTTAAATAGAGCAGTCCTCAATGAGCTTTTTTGCATCAATATACTGAGCGATACCGGCAGCTACCTTTTTGGACTCCTTCATAGCCAGGACTACCGTAGCGGGGCCATGAACCACGTCGCCACTACTGAAGACACCGGCACGAGTGGTCATACCATAGGGACGGTCGCGAGTAATGACAAAGCCACGATTATCAATCTGAATACCCTTGGTGCTGGTAACAATACGGGCAGCGGGCTTTTGGCCTACAGCCAGGATAACGCAGTCACAGGGCATAACCTCCTGACCACCCTCTGCTACAAATTCTCCCAGAGGAGTTTTGGTAATATGCTGGAGCAGCAGGCCTGCCACCTGGGTTTCATCAATATTAGTGGTCTGACGGCGGACATTCTGTAAGGCGCGAATCTGCTTTTTGTTAAAGTAGGCAATGGGCTGCTTCAAGAATTTAAAATGAACGCCCTCCTTAACCGCAGCCTGATATTCGGACGGGTAGGCGGTAATATCCTCCTCCGCTTTGTGGAAGATGACGGTAACATTTTTAGCACCACGGCGCAGGGCAGTACGGGCTGCATCCATACCTACGTTGCCGGCACCAACGATAACAACATTATCACCAGTGTGGAGAACGGTTTCACTTTCGTCCAGCTTACCACTGTCTGCCAGGACAACAGTACGTAAAAAGTAGGTTGCGGTCAAAATACCGGAAAGCTCCTTGCCGGGGATGTTTAAGGTGCGGGGCAGGGAGCTGCCTGTACCGATAAAGATGGCATCATAGCCTTGGGCGAAAAGGTCGTCCACGGTAAAATCAATACCGGCCAGCTTTTCCGTTTGGATTTTAACACCTAAATTTAAGAGCTCCTGAATTTCACGGCGTACTACGTCCTTTTGCAGACGGAATTCCGGTATGCCGAAAAGTAGGACGCCGCCGGGCTCTGTCTGGGCCTCATAAATGGTTACGTCAAAGTCCATCTTGGCTAAATCGCCGGCTACAGTTAGTCCCGCAGGACCAGAGCCGATAACAGCTACCTTACCTCTTAAACCGCTGGAGGGGGAGGTAGGACATAGATTATTCTGATGGGCAAAATCGGCAATGAACATTTCCAGACTGCCGATTTCAATGCCATGTTGTTTTTTGGTCAGGACACAATGAGCCTCACACTGGCGTTCGTGAGGGCAGACCCTGCCGCAGATGGCAGGCAGATTGCTGGTTTCAGAAATAGTTTCGTAGGCCAGACCAAAATTACCATCACTGAGGGCACGGATAAAACGAGGAATATTATTTTCGATGGGGCAACCTGCAATACAGGTTGGACGGGAACAATTCAAGCAACGGCGGGCTTCGGTAATTGCTTCCGTGGTGGTCATTACTCTACTCATAGTTCTTACCTCTTTTATTAATAGTATTCATTATATTCGTCCTTGAGGGATTTAGTATCGTAAATCAGGTTTTCTAATTCCTTCAGACGACCATTAATTTCTTCCATATGCTTGGCCAGCTTTTCTTCGTAGTCGGCAACTGGGTCCGGTAGTACGTCATGGTTCAGGTCAATCATACTTTCTTTATCGTTGGGATTGGGAACGCGGACGCCGTCACGAGTAACAATACGTCCGGGAATACCGACTACTACGGAATTGGGCGGTACCTCCTTCAGTACGACGCTACCGCTACCAATTTTGGAATTGTCGCCTACCTTAAAGGAACCCAGTACCTTGGCACCACTGGAAACAACGACATTATTGCCGATGGTCGGATGGCGCTTGCCCTGCTCCTTACCCGTACCTCCCAGGGTAACTCCCTGATAGAGGGTAACATTGCTGCCCAGCTCGGCGGTTTCGCCGATAACAAGACCCATGCCGTGGTCAATAAAAAGACCGGGGCCTAATTTGGCACCGGGATGGATATCGATACCGGTTAAAAAGCGGGAAAAGGTATTAATCATGCGTGGGAAGACTACCCAATTTTTTTCATAAAAATAATGGGCAATACGATGAAGCCAGATTGCATGCAGCCCAGGGTAACAGAGTGCCGCCTCCAACCTAGATTTAGCGGCAGGGTCGCGTAACATTATGACATCTAAATCTTCTTTGATCTGAGCAAACATGTGTAGGGTCCTTTCTTTTACAATATATTGAAATGCATATATATTGTAGCACAGGTAAGGATAAGTTTAAATAGTCCAAAGTGTAACAAATAGACAGATTACGTCCATGTGGGTAGTTTTTTTAGTAGATTTCGTAAAAAAGACTAGCAAAAAAAGTGATTTCGAGATAAAATATATAGCATACACTATTTTAGTATTTGTTTACATTACTGTTTATCTTATTCATAAGTTTGGAGGTGTTGAAAACGGATAAGAAAGAATTAAAAGCGTTAATCTGTAAAACCATTGATGATAATGCTGCTAAAATCGAGGCTGTTGCTAATAGTATTGCTGATGAACCGGAGCTGGGCTTTAAGGAATTTAAAACCTCTGCTAAGGTTGAAAGATTTATGCGCGAAGAATTGGACCTGGACCCTCAAACTCATTTAGCTATTAACGGCGTTAAGGCTCGTGTTAAAACTGGTAAGGAAGGTCCTACCGCTGCTGTAATCGGCGAACTGGATGCTATCGGCTGCCCAGACAGTCCTAAGGCAGATCCCTTGACTGGCTGTGCCCATGCCTGCGGCCATAACCTGCAAATTGCTACTATGCTGGGTGCTGCTTGCGGTATTTTAAAATCTGATGCTTTGAAGCATTTGGCTGGCGATATTGTTTTCTTTGCAGTTCCTGCGGAGGAATATGTAGAATTGGCTTATCGTAAAAAATTGATTGCTGAGGGCAAGATTCACTTCCTCAGTGGTAAGGGCCAATTGATTTATGAAGGTGCTTTCGATGATATCGATATGGCTATGCAGATGCATGCCGATAAGAATACTCCTGAGCCCACTGTTTCTATCGGCCAGACCAGTAACGGTTTTGTTGGTAAGACTGTACAATACATTGGTAAGGCTGCTCATGCTGCCGATGCTCCGGATGAAGGCATTAATGCTCTGAATGCTGCAATGCTGGGCCTGATGGGTATTAACGCATTGCGTGAAACTTTCCGTGAGGATGATGTTGTACGTGTACATCCTATCATTACCAAGGGTGGCGATATCGTAAACTCCGTACCTGCAGATGTACGTATGGAATTATATGTTCGTGCTAAAACTATGCAGGCTATTGATAAGACCCATCAACGTGTTGATGCAGCCCTGAAGGCTGGTGGCGATGCAGTCGGTGCTAAAACCGTTGTTGAAACCCTACCCGGTATGTTCCCCTTGGCCTGCAACGCTCGTCTGAATGAGCTTTTTGCAGAAAACTCCAAGGTAGCATGGCCTGGTATTAATGTACGTGATGCAGGTCACTTTAATGCTTCCACTGATATGGGTGATGTTTCCCATCTGATGCCCACCATCCATCCCTTCATTGGTGGCACCAACGGTTTACTGCATACTAAAGACTTTCACGCAGTAGATTTTAAAGCAGCCGTTCTGCTCCCTGCTAAGGCCTTCGCAATGACCTTAGTTGATCTTCTTTATGATGATGCGGCTGAAGCTAAGGAAATCCTGGCTAACTTTAAGCCCATTTTGAGTAAAGAAGAATATATTGCTAAATGCGAGAGCTATTTTAGCAAATAATTTTTTTGTTGATGTCGGAAGGAGAGAGTAACCCCATGAAAAACTTTAAGCTCCATGGTATTGTATTATGCCTCATTATCATCGCAGAGCTGATTGGTACCTACAAATTCCAAATTGGTGTTGGTACTATCGTGCTGCTGCCCATGCTTTTTGCCTTAATACTAGGCGTATTGACTACCCCGAAATTCTTTAAAATTTCTGGTAAGCAGGATATGCTGGATGCCAGCTCCTTGTTGGGCTTGACCCTGATGCTTTTAATGGCTCGTTATGGTACCCTGGTTGGTCCTACCCTGCCGAAAATCATAGCTGCTTCCCCTGCTCTGATTTTACAAGAATTTGGTAACTTAGGTACCATCATGATTGGTGTGCCTGTGGCAGTATTCATTGGTCTGAAACGCGAAACCATTGGTGCTGCTCACTCTATTGCCCGTGAACCTAATGTTGCTCTGATTGGTGAACGTTATGGCCTGGATAGCACTGAAGGTCATGGTGTTATGGGCGTATACATTGCAGGTACTGTTTTCGGTACTATCTTCTTCGGTCTGATGGCCAGCGTAGCTGCATCTACTACTCCATTACATCCCTACGCATTGGCTATGGCTTCCGGTGTAGGTTCTGCTAGTATGATGACTGCCGCAGTTGGTTCCCTGTGCGCTATGTATCCAGAAATGACTGAGCAGTTAGCTGCTTTTGGTGCAGCAAGTAACATGCTGTCCGGCCTAGATGGCTTGTACATGTCCATTTGGTTGGCATTGCCCTTCTCTGAATGGTTGTATAAAAAATGCTACAAGATTAAATATGGTGTTGAATCTGAAAGCATTAAGGAGGAAAAATAATGAGCATTAAAGATACTATTACTGTTTTACTCATTGTTTGTGTTATGAGTTTGGTATCCAATGTTCTGGGTACTAAATTTGGCTTGTTGGAAGCAATTCCCGGCCTGCTTATTTTAACATTAATTGCTGTTGCAGGTATTCTGCTGGCTAAATATTTGCCTGGCAACATCCCTTCCGTCGCTTATGTTGTAACTTTAGGCTGCATCTTGACTTATCCTGCAGTTCCTGGTGCAACAATTATCAATAGCTATGTTGCGAAGGTTGGCTTCGTATCCCTGTGCACTCCCCTGTTGGCTTATGCCGGTGTTGCTATTGGAAAGGACCTAGATGAATTTGCTAAAAGTGGTTGGCGTATAGTGTTGGTTGCCTGTGTAGTATTTGTTGGTACTTACATTGGCAGTGCTATCATTGCTCAGTGTATTTTAAAGAGCTTAGGTCAAATCTAATTTTACCTGTTCAAGGCGCTATCGAGTAATCGGTAGCGTCTTTTTTATTAGCAGGTAAGCTTAGACTGCGCTTTTTATAAAATAATTTATATACTTTGCCCAGATGATATTAAAAGCATTTCTGTTGAATTTAATCCCTATATAGAGTAAAATATGGAGAGAAGCTAATATATTAAGGAGGAAATGTTATGTCTGAAATTTTAGCGGAAACTACCTTTCCCAGCATTATCCATAATAACGAAATTTGTGATGAAATTGTAAAGTGGGGTAATGCTAATAATTTCCCGCTGATTAAAGCTAAACTGAATAATAAGATGGAAGGCTATGTAGGCTTTTCCCCGGATAATTACTATATTAAAGCAACCCGTTTACCGGCGGTTCCCGGTGGCTGGAAGGTTGTAGTTGAAAGCTACGAAGCCGAAGAACGTATTATTCCTTTAAACGTTAAATCCGATACCGGTGAGGCCAACCGTTTCGTTTTGAAAATGGTTGAGGAGTACGAAAAGGAAGGCTTGAAAATGGAATTGGCTGATACCTGGTATGAGTCCTATGGCAATAGCCTACGTGATTTAAAGGTTACCGGTCATCCTGTTTTAATCAATAATTTCGAAGACTTTATTGAAAATATGCGTTAAGCCATGACCAGCGTTATCGAAAAACAGTTGGCGTTGGCCTTAACGCGGCGTCTAGCTGTTTTTAAGGACAGTATTCAGGAGGGGAGCCTGCTGAAGGACGAAATGCAGCTTCAGGCTGTGGTCTATATAATCAGTGAGCTTCTGTTGCCCTGCTGCTGTATGCTGACGAACAAGGCTAAATTACAGTCCCTGCTGGAGGCGGTACCGCTTTTTGAGGGACAACCGGAGCTGATTAATAAGCTGGTGCTTCTGGTATATGCTGATTTGGCCCGTTGTAATGGTTTAGGTTAAGCTGTTAAAAGAGCTACCCGTAAGGGTGGCTCTTTTTTATTCTCTAAAATGTCAGATTTTACTGAAAAGATAATTAACAATAATGATTATCTTTTTTCGCTTTTTTGCCATAAAATACCCTTGTACTATTCTTGGGGACTTGTTATAATTTAAATATCACAACGGTGATTTAATGTTTGTAAAATTTTAAAATCTCTTGGTAAAAAAAAATTTATTGAAAGAAGGTTGACAGATGAAAAAAGCTATCTTTGGATTTTTGGCAGCGTTGGCTGTAGGAGCTATGATTCAGACCCCGGTATTGGCTCAAGAGTATAACCCCTTTGACAATATGTATAAAGCAAATGCTAGACAGGAAACAGTGGCTGGTCAGACACAATTCGTTTATGTTTTGCAGGATGTTCAAGGACAACCACTGACTAATGCAACACTGGAGTATTTTGACTACGCAGGTGTGCTTCATAGTGCAGCAGCAGATGCTGATGGTAAAGTTCGCGTAACCTTTACTTCTGGTACTCCTTTCGTTCAGCTTCGTGGCGTAATTGTTAATGGTAAGTTCTTACAAGCTATCGGCGATGATATTTCCGCTGATGCAGATATCAAAGATATGAAAAAGGGCGAAGTAGAATACTTTGTTCTGCAACAGGATGCTGGTAGAAGCATCGTTCATGTTTATGATGCAGACTAACGGATGTTTCTAGTAGCCTCCAATAAGGCCCCGAGCTAGGCTCGGGGTTTTTCTTTTCTGTAGATGTTATTGGACTAGCTATACTGGATTTTAGCTGAGAGCTTTGCTTTTTTTACTGGGCATGGTTTATAATAATATTAGAAAAATTATCGGGGAGGTTATTATGAAGAAACTGTGGATAAATTTTTTGATAATGTGTTATTGCCTTGCCTGTACAGCTGTAGCAGGAGCTCGTAATCTGCAGGAGGATTATAGGGATGCCTATTTAACCTCTGTTGCAGCAGCCTCCTGTCTGGGTGTATATATGCCCTATGATTCTGCGGAATTTAGTTATCTGCGCTACCATGGCTGGGAGATTGTGCCTTATACGCAAAAGGAGGAGGGTGTTAAGGCCTATTACAGTGTAGCGCGTAACAGCTGTCCTCAGACTGGTCAGGTAGTATATATGGTGACCGTTAAGGGTAGTAGTACCAAGGGGGACTGGGAGGTTAATTTTAAAACGGACCAGGTAAACTTTGGTGGACAGGACATGGCTTCCATGGAGGCCTTGGCCGAGCAGCCACGGCTTAAACATGGCCCTACTGTTCATAAGGGCTTTAATGAATATACCAATGTTATCCTGAATACCAGTGTGGTGAATACTGATGGAGAGCTGGAGGGACTGTACAAGCTGGTGCGGGATGATGCGAATACCTATCTCATCCTGACCGGACATAGCCTGGGCGGTGCAGTAGCTACACTTTTGGGTGAAAGATTGTTAAGTTTGGGGATTTCCTCTGAAAAAATGATTGTTATTACCTTTGGGGCTCCGGCTATTGGTAATGATGTTTTTGCAGATACCTATGGGGACAGATTGCATCTTTTGCGGGTAACGAATACAGCTGACCCTGTACCCGGTAGTCTACAGACCTTCTTTGGCGGCTATAAGCAGTTTGGGAAAAATATTAAATATAGCATTTCTACTAGGGCTACTACGGAACAGCATGCTATTTCCTTATATACGGATCAGAGCATTTCCCGTTATTATGAGTGCTTTGACCGGGCTGTCAGTGCTGGACTGGATCAATACCTACCCTATCGTCGCACTACGGAGAATGTTCCCCTGGTGGCTTTGTGGATTCAGAGCTCTCCTGTGATGGATGCTAAGAAATATGTTCCTGATGTCAAGCGTCTGCTGAGTGATGAATATAAGCTGCTGCTACCCTCCTATATGGTAATGGACAATAACCTGGATATACATCGTCATGGTTATGAAGATATTATACGGGCTAGTAAGGCCGCAGGTGCGGATTATGCTCTTATCATAGGCATAGACGGCCATCAGTTGCGGGAAACCAGTCAATGGTATATTGCCTTGGATCAGGGGCTGTTTACAACCTCAGGTGAGCTGGTCAGTGTGGGGCGTTATGCGACTAAGGTTCATCCTGCCGTAGGCACCATTCATGCAACCGGTCAATTATTTTTGCAGGCCAAGGATGTACTGGCATCTAAGGTTCCCTTCCAGCTGGAAGAAACCAAGCTCAGCCTGCCTAATTTTAGAGGTGGACAATAATGGAGTTAGATGAATTAGGCCAGGCTCTGAGCCAATGCCGGAGCTGTCCATTACGTCAGGATGCTTTGGGGCCGGTGGGCTGGTTTGGCAATCCTCAGAGTCCCATCGTTTTTGTGGGTGAGGGTCCTGGCGGTGTGGAGGATGAATACGGCTGTCCTCTGATTGGTCCTTCCGGACAGCTGTTGGATAAAGCTCTCTGGGCTGCTAAAATGACCCGTGACCGGGTGTTGACGACTAATGTAATAAAATGTCGTCCCAAGGGAAACCGTACCCCTGATGTAGCGGAGGCTGATTTTTGTGCCAAGCAGTGGCTGGACCGGGAGCTGGCCATTATCCAGCCCAAGGTTATTGTAGCCCTGGGTGGGGTAGCGATGCATTATCTGGGCAACAAGGACATGCGCATTACCAGGGATAGGGGGCAATGGTTCCGTACGGAGCAGGGTTTTGACTGTCTGGCTACCTATCATCCGGCCTATCTTCTCCGCCTTTATGGCAGGGACCTGGTAAAGGCCAAATGGGATGTGTTCTATGATTTGGAAGCAGCTAGAAAGCGGGCCGAGGAGCTGGCACCGGGCTATCAGTTTATGTCCGAAGCCAAGGTGGACCTGTTTAAGCTGTATCAGAAGAGACGGTAGAAAAAAAGTTTTATGGAATATTAGTGAAATTCTTATGTTTTTCACAAAAATAGTATATAATGTGAATGAATCAACTTATAGAGCCTGTTGATACAAGAAAGAATGGAGTGAATATCATGGCAAAAAGAAAATTTTTTATCTGCAAACACTGCGGTAATATCGCAGGTATGGTAATTGACGCAGAGGTTCCGATGACCTGCTGCGGTGAAAAAATGGCTGAGCTGGTACCGAATACCGTTGATGCTGCTCAAGAAAAGCATGTTCCCGTTGTTGCTGTAGAAGGTAACCTGGTAACTGTTAAAATAGGTGAAGTAGCCCATCCCATGCTCTCCGAGCATTTCATTAACTGGGTATATCTGGAAACTGAAAAAGGTGGCCAGCGCAAGATTTTGAATCCTGGTGAAGCACCGGAGGTAACCTTTGCTTTGACTGCGGATGACAAGGCTGTTGCCGCATATGAATATTGCAACCTGCATGGTCTCTGGAAAAAAGAACTCTAAGCTATAGTTAAAAAATGGCAGTACTGATAAATTATCAGTACTGCTTTTTTTATAAACAAATGCTCCCCAAGCCGGTGGCCCAGGGAGCATTTTTAGTAAATTTTTTATCAGCTTAAATAATTTTAGTGGTCCAGTCTTCAATATTCCAGACCTTGTCCACCCAGCCCTCATAAAATTCGGGCTCATGGGAAACCAGGAGGACGCTGCCTTTAAATTCCTTAATGGCGCGCTGTAATTCTTCCTTGGCCTCTACGTCCAGGTGGTTGGTGGGTTCGTCCAGTACCAGCCAGTTAATATCCTTCAGCATCAGCTTGCACAGGCGTACCTTGGCAGCCTCGCCACCACTCAGGACGAAGACCTTGCTGGTGATATGCTCATTAGTCAGACCGCAGCCGGCCAGAGCGGCACGAACCTCGTAATTGGTCAGACCGGGATATTCGTTCCAGACATCCTCCAGAGCGGTATTTTCGTTTTTATCCCTTTCCTCCTGTTCAAAATAACCAGGTGCAAGGAATTCGCCCAACTCTACCTTACCGCTGACAGGAGGAATAATACCTAAAATAGTTTTTAAGAGGGTGGTTTTACCCAGACCGTTCACGCCACGAATAGCGATTTTCTGACCACGCTCCAGATTAAAGCTTACAGGACGGGTGAGGGGTGTATCGTAGCCCAATACCAGGTCCTTAGCCTCTACGATGAAGCGGCTGGGAGTGCGGGCTTCACGGAATTTGAAGGTAGGCTTCAGTTTTTCACGGGGCTTTTCGATCATATCCATCTTGTCCAGCTTACGTTGACGGCTTTTAGCCATGTTGGTGGTAGCAACCCTGGCTTTATTACGGGCAATGAAGTCCTCCAGCTTAGCAACCTCCTGCTGTTGACGCTCGTAGGCACTTTCCTTTTGCGCCTTGTAGATGGCATACATTTCCTGGAATTTATCATAGTTACCGGTATAACGGGTTAATTCGCAGTTTTCCAGATGGTAGATAACATTGACTACCTGGTTAAGGAAGGCCACGTCATGGGAGATGAGGATGAAGGCATGCTCATAATTCTGTAGGAATTTTGTCAGCCATTCAATATGCTCCACGTCCAGATAGTTGGTGGGCTCGTCCAGCAGAAGGATTTGAGAATTTTGCAGTAACAGCTTGGTCAGCAGAACCTTGCTGCGTTGACCACCGGAAAGCTCACTGACATCCCTGTCCAGGCCGATACCGCCCAGACCTAGACCGTTGGCAACCTCTTCGATTTTAGCGTCCAGGGAATAAAAGCCGCTGTGCTCCAGCTCGGATTGGATTTCGCCGACGGTATTCATCATTTTATCCATTTCTTCAGGAGTAGCATCGCCCATTTTTTCGTACAGCTCCAGCATTTTAGCTTCGCTGGCGTAGAGCTCATCAAAGGCAGTATGCAAAACCTCGCGGATGGTCATACCCTTTTCCAGGGTACTCTGCTGGTCCAGATAACCGACGGTAACCTTACCAGGCCATTCTACACGGCCTTCATCCGGCTGCAGGTGGCCGGTAACGATATTAAGAAAGGTGGATTTACCCTCGCCGTTGGCACCGACCAGGCCGACATGCTCACCACGTAAAAGTTTAAAAGAAACATTCTCCAAAATTTGGCGTCCGCCAAAGGAATGGGAAACATTTGTAACATTTAAATAACTCA